>JAFIHG010000045.1 GCA_017848795.1 Candidatus Nanopelagicales bacterium
GCGACGATCTTCCACTGGCCGTCGTGAACCATCCGATGGTGACGCGCGCACAGGAGAATCAGATTGTCAGGATTCGTCTCTCCACCCAACCACCATTCCAGGACGTGGTGGGGGTGGCAGCGGGACACGTCGGCGTAGCAGCCCGGGAAGCGACAATGCCGGTCTCGGAGGGTGAGCATCCGCCACACCCGTGGGGTGACGTGCCGGTGCTCCCGGCCCAGCCAGAGCACCTCCCGGGAGGCCCCGCGCAACCTGGCGGCGAGGGTGGAGAGCAGGTCCCCGTCAGCGGGCACCACACCCGCGCCACGGCCCGCGGCCTCGTGTTGGGTGTCCAGGGCGCGGGTGATGGCCAGGGTGATGTCGGCATCACACCCCAGGCGGGCGATCGTGGCGACCGGCACCAGCGCTGGTTCGGTGCCCGGCACGTCGATCGTTCCGGTGCCGCGGCCGACGAGCAGATCGGCCAACTCCACGGTCAAGACGAGGTGCGGGCGTACCCCGTGGCTGGTGCCGGCCTTGCCCTCGTCGAGGAACTGGCGGGCCAGCTCCACCAGCGCCAACGCCCGCAGGTGCTCGGCTTTGCCCGCTGCACCCCACCGGTCCCGCCGTTCTTCGCAGCTTCGATCGCGGCGTCGGTCGCCTCCTGGTCGATCTCACCCGTGACCGGGTCCAGGACCGGCTGCGGCCCGAGGACACCCTCGCGATACCAGCGGTCCACGATCCGATCCAGCGCGGTACTCAGCAGCGCCTCGGACTCGGCCGACAGCATCCCGCGCACGTCGGTCTCATTGCCCACCCGCGTGAGGCGCAGGTGCTGGGCGTGGTAGGCCTCCTGCTCATCAGCGGTGGCCCCGTCAGGGAACACCGTCGCCAGAATCCTTTGGGCGGCGGCGCGGACGTGGTCGGCGTTCTCGCGCTGTGCGATGTCGAGCAGCACCTGCTGGCACTCCCCGAACACCAACGCCGTCAGCTCCGCATCGGTGCGGATCTTCTTCTCACACGCCACCAGCCCCAGGCTGAGCTCCCGCACCCCCGCCCCCACGATGCGACCCGCGAGCCACGCCGTGCGGGTCGCCGCGAACTCGGGCCGCTGCAGATCCCGGGAGCGGGCCAGCAGCCGAGCCGCGTCCCGGTCCCCGCACCGGGCCGTCGCCTTGAGCCAGGCTTTGGTGGACACGAACCCGCGCCCGCGCAACACGCCCGAGTCGTGCGTACGACCCAACGCCGCGGTGGCGGCAGCGGTCGCGGCATCCGCGGCCGCGAGCAGGCCTGCGGTCAGTTCCGGCAACGCCTCATCCGCGGTATCGATCAACACCCCGTCAGCGATCGCGCCGTTCACCACCGCAGCCGCGGCACGCATCTGCGCGAGTGCGGCGTGCACTTCCCGCGGCCCGACCGCCGGCGTCTGCAACATACGAACAACTGTAGGAGAAGGGTCCGACAACGCCCTCCGACAAGACCGACCTCGCCGACAAGGCCGAAGAGCCCCTGTCGCACAGCATCCGCACCATCCTGGGCACCAGCGCCGAGAAGGTCACCGCATGCAGAGAATGCCGCGACAGGCATCGCCCTTCGAACTCAAGTAGGAAGAGCCTCGAATCCCGTGCTGTGGCCGGCGAACACGTCGACCGCGGACGCAGGAATGCCCGCCCACATCGACTGGTTCGGGCTGGGGATGCTCACGTGAACCGCGGCTTCGAACGGCACGGGCAGTCCAGGCCGGGTGCATCGGAGTAGGGCCCGATCCACTCTCGCCACGACAACCCGTGGCGGTCGAAGGCGACCCAGGTGAACCCGCCGGAACTGTTGGTGAAGCTCCAGTGGTCAAGCTGATCCACGCCGATCAGTTTCCCGCGGTCTCCGACGATGGCGCGGACTCTGCTGATGCTCATACCCTTCGAAAGCTGCTTGAACTCGTGCTTGGTCATGACCGGTGTGTTGACGATCCTTACGACGCGAACGCGCTTCTTGACGCTGTAAGCCGTCTTGGCCGAGCCGTACACGGTTTCGCGATGCCGCACCTTGACGTTGACCCAGCCTGAAATGCCATCGACCTCGTACGGTGGCAGCTCCTCACCAACTTCGTACTGACCGGGACGGTCGCCCAGTCTGACCTCGCCGAGGAACGGTCGTTCGTCCTCGTCAGTGCAGGCCAGCCAGTACGTTGCACGCTCTGGGCCATCCGCCTCGACCCTGGTCACAGTGCAACGCTCGGCCCATGCCTTGCGCTTCTTGGTCGTCGAAGTGGTGACCGTCGACCGATCCCGATACGTGCGGTAAGTGCGCACCGTGTGTACGCCGGTCGTGAGCGCAAGCCTGCTCGTCGGCTTGCCGTCGACGATATACTTGATCTTCCCCAGTCTGCCGACCGGAGTACGTGGCAGCTTGGGCTTTGGCAACTTGCCCTTCGGGAGCTGGTAGCCGGTCCACGAGTATGTCTTGATCGTCTTGACCCCTTTGCTGGCCGGTGCAGCGGCCTGCGCGGACTCGCCCGGACCAACCATGAGCAGACTCGCTGCTATCGCGGCAGTGACAAGCCCGCCCATGATCTGCTTCAAGAACATCCTGATCGCTCCCCGTCCTGGCATCTGGCCGCCGCTCAGCACTCTCGCCGAAGGCAAGCGGCTCACATCCTGCACTTCGGCCACATTGCATGCCCACTGAAGCTCGCTCGGTCGGCAACGAGGGTCCCGACCGGCTGTGCGTCGAGCGGTCCGGGTGATCGCGTCGGTACCGTGAGCCGTGCCTGTGCGCCTGGTCGTCCTGCCGAGTCCGCTGTTGCCCACGTCCGCGTACGTCGACCTCGTCGCCGCGCTGCAGCGAGAAGGAACGGCAGCGCGGGTCGCCTACCTGGCATTCGGCGACACGTACGCGGCCGAACAGCGATGCGCACGGGAACTCCGCTGGCCGACACGGACGCTGGACGGCGCGCACCTTCTTTTCCTCTATGAGCCCGAGCAGGTTTCCGCTGCGATCCTCGGGCTGCTCCGCGAGCTCGAGACCCCGAGGCCGTACGAGTAGGGCCGTCCGCGGGACCTCAGAGGTGCAGCGGCCGCAGCACTGGTCGCTCCCACAGGTCGGGATCGTCCCAGTCGACGCCGGGCACGTCGACGTACAGCTCGATCTCGTTGCCGTCCGGATCCAGCACGTACAGGCTGTGCGTCATCCCGTGGTCGGTGGCGCCCACGAGCGGGACGTCGTTGGCGCGCAGCGTTTCGAGGACCTCGCGGAGCTCGTCGTCGCTGTCACCGACCTTGAGCCCGAAGTGGTAGAGGCCTACGCGACGCCCCGCCGG
Organism: Candidatus Nanopelagicales bacterium; assembly: GCA_017848795.1. Classification (GTDB taxonomy): domain Bacteria; phylum Actinomycetota; class Actinomycetes; order S36-B12; family CAIYMF01; genus JAFIHG01. The sequence continues at coordinate 3,296 of JAFIHG010000045.1, forward strand.
GATGGGCGCGGCGTCCGGGCCGACCTCGATCAGCAGCAGCTCGTGGTGGGTACGGCCGCCCGCGTTGAACGCCATCGCGGGGAACGGCAGGCTGCCCTGCGAGACGATCGGACGCCATCCGAGCACGTCGCGGTAGAAGTGCACCGACCGCTCGAGGTCCCGGACGTAGAGCACCAGGTGCCCGAGCTCCTTGACCTGCATCCTGACCTCCCAGGGGTCACCTCGACCGAACGCCATCCAGGATAGTTCAATGTGCAACAGTTCCGCCGGTATTCCTGCCGCGCGCCGTACCGCGTGGTTCATCGCAGCGGCGTGGCGCGGCGCCGACGAACCACTCGATGCGACGGGCGCAAGCGGAACGGCCGTACGGCGCTACAGCCGGGAGGCGACCTGCAGGCCTTCGAGCACCGCCTCTTCGACGGTACGCGGAGCGAGACAGTCGCCGATGCCGTGCACCTCGACGAGGCCACCGTCCTCGAGCTCGCGCAGCAGCCCGTCGACGGGCAGATGCCCTTGGGCGAGGACGAGTACGGCGACGTTGTCGATCACGACCGGTTCGCCGGTGAGCACGTGCTGGAAGTACACCGCGTCGGCGTCGACGCCCATCACGCGGACCAGCGGGACGATCGTCACACCGCGGCGGACGGCCTCGGTGATCATGTCGTCGCGGACGTACTGCTGCAGGCGTTGACCGGCGTGGTAGCCGGTGACCCCCAGGGTCACCTTGTGTCCCTGCTGCGCCAACGCGATCGCGGCTCCGAGCCCGTTCCAGTCGCAACGCCAGTCGGCGACTACGACACGTCCCGCCGGCAGCGCGCAGCCGGAGAACACATCCCACGCGGTACGCACCACCGGCTCGTCCATCACCTCGAGCTCGGGAACGCGCGGCACCGCTCCGGTGGCCACCACGACCACGTCCGGCGCGAGGTCCTCGACGACGCTGCGGTCGACCATGGCGTCGAGCACGACCTTCACCCCGGCCCGTTCGGCCTCCCCCTGCAGGTTGGTGATCGCGCCTCCGAACTCAGCCCGGCCGGGAACCTCCTGCGCCAGGCGCACCTGACCCCCGAGCCGGCGTGCCGCCTCCATCAGCGTCACCCGGTGCCCGCGCTCGGCGGCCACCGCAGCGGCCTTCAGCCCGGCCGGACCACCGCCGACCACGAGCACGTCGCGTGCAGTGGTGGCGGGGCGTCGTACGCCGTACTGCCGTTCCCGACCCGTCTCGGGATGTTGGATGCACGAGATGGGGTAGCCGGCGTGGAAATGCCCGATGCAGGCCTGGTTGCAGCCGATGCACGCCCTGATCTCCTCCAGCCGCCCGGCGTCGGCCTTCACCGGCAGCTCCGGGTCGCAGATCAGCGCGCGGGTCATCGCGCAGGCGTCGGCGTCGCCACGCGCGAGGACGAGTTCCGCGTCCTGGGGCTGGTTGATCCGCCCGGCCACCATCACCGGGCAGGACACCACCTGCTTCACCCGCGCCGACAACGGCGCCGTATAGCCGGGCGCCCGCGTCATGGGCGGCACGATGTGGTCCGACCCGGCGAGGGTCGCGGACGAGCCGGCCACGACCGAGACGTAGTCCAGGGTCCCGTCGAGGCGGGCGAGCGCGTCGAGCGCCTCGTCGGTCGTGAGCCCGCCGCTCGACTCCTCCCCGACCGAGATGCGGATGCCGACCGCGAGCCCGTCCCCGACCGCAGCCCGTACCGCCGCGATCGTCTCCTGCAGGAAGCGCAGCCGACCCGAGGCGTCGCCGCCGTACGCGTCGCTCCGCACGTTGGTGCGCGGGTTGAGGAACTGGGCCGGCAGGTAGCCGTGCGAGGCGACGATCTCGACGCCGTCGTACCCGGCGGCCCGCATCCGCGCCGCAGCGTCCCCGTAGCACTGCACCATCTCCTGCACCTGCCGTACGGGCATGGCGCGCGGCATCACGTGGAACCGTTCGTTCGGTACGGCCGAGGGGGCGAGTGCGACCGGAAGGGTGCCGTCCTCGGACTCCATCAGCTCGCGCCCGTCGTGGAACAGCTGCTGGAAGACCAGCGCGCCGTGGGAGTGGACCGTGTCCGCGAGGCGTCGGAACGCCGGGATGCAGGAGTCGTCGTCGGCCATCAGGACGTGGCTGGTGTAGCGCGCCGACGGATGCACCCCCGCCACCTGCACGACGATCAGCCCCACCCCGCCGCGGGCGCGCGCCAGCTGGTAGGCGAGCAGCTGCTCGCCGGGCACCCCGTCCACCGCCATGACGGTGTCGTGACCGGAGGAGACGATGCGGTTCTTGGCCCGCACCGGCCCGATGTCCAGCGGGGAGAACAAGTGCGGGAACCGGGTGTGCGCCACCGTCGCAATGTAGTCCGCTACCAGCCCGGCGGATCGGGGATCTCGAGCGCGCGGGTGCTCGCGTCCGTCGCGGCGCGCCCGTCGGAGGCTGCCCGCCGCTGTGCGTAGAGCGGCAACGGCGCGTACTCCGGCGGTGGCTCCGGCGCCATCCGGTCCACGTCGGCCTCCCGCGGTTGGCCGTGGACGTCCTCGATGCCCGTCAGGTACTTCACCGCCGCGTGCAGTGACGCCACGACCGGCACGGCCAGGATCGCGCCGACCAGGCCGCCGATCAGGCCTCCCCCGGTCAGTACCAGGATGATGACGACCGGATGGAGCTTCACCGCCCGGCCGACGACGAACGGCTGCAGCAGGTGCGCCTCGATCTGGTTCTCGACGATCAGGACGGCGAGCAGGATCAGCGCCGGTACGGGACCCACGCTGAGCAGGGTCACCAGGACGGCGAGCCCGCCGAACAACAAGGCGCCGACGATCGGGATGAAGCTCCCGATGAACACCAGCACGGCGAGCGGTACGGCGAGAGGGACCCCGAGCAGGTACATCACGATCCCGATGACGATGCCGTGGAACGCCGCGATGATCGCGGTGCCCACGACCCAGCCCGACAGCACGTGCCAGGCACGGTAACCGGCGCCGCGTACGCTGCCCTGCACGTCGCGGGGGAACAGCCGCACGATCCAGCTCCAGAGCCGGTCGCCCTCCTCGAGGAAGAAGAACGTCACGAACAGCATCACGATGAATCCCGTGATGAACTCGCCCGCCACGGTGCCTGCGCGCAGGACACCGCTCGCGACCTCCCCACTGTGCGACTGCAGTGCGCTGATCGCCTGCTGCTGCAGCTGTTGCAGGTCCCCGGAGTTCACCCACGGCAACCGGTCGAGATAGCCGCGCAACTCCGTCACGACGGTGTTGACCTCGCCGACGATCTGGCTGTAGTTCGAGGTCGCCTGCTCCTCGACGAACCAACCGATGGCACCCAGCACCACGAGCGCTACGAGCACTGCGCCCCAGGTGGCGAGGGCCCGCGGGAAATGCCAGCGGCGCAACAGCGCGACCAGCGGGTGCAGCAGCGCGGTCAGCAGGAGCGCGAACGCCACCGGCAGCACGACGAGGTACAACCGCTCGAAGACCAGGACGAGCGCCAGGAACGTCACGGCGACGATCAGCAGCCGCCAGGACCACGAGGCGGCCACCACCAGACCACCGGGAACAGACCCGCGTCCGTACGGTGCGCCACCTCTCACGCACCGACGCTAGCCCGGGTCCCACCGCCCTGCCACCGCCCGAGATCACCCCTGCAACCCCACGATCTTCCGTTGGCGGGTGTGGTGCACCTGTACCGGAACCACACCCGCCAACCGACGCGGGGCCGCGCTCCGCAGGCAGGGTGCCCACGGGTGCCGAACACTGAATCCGTACGGATAGCAGGTGAGGCGGAGGCGCGATGGCCGGAATCGGGATCGTGCTGATGCTCGTCGCCGCCGCGTGCAACGCCTCGGCATCGGTGCTGCAACGCAAGGCGAGCCGGAAAGAGGCCCGCTCCGAACAGTTCTCGGTGCACATGTTGTGGGAGCTCGCCCACCGGCGGGTGTGGGTGCTCGGCATCGTCACGATGCTCACCGGCTTCCTCCTGCACGCGGTGTCGGTGTCCATCGCGCCGATCTCGCTGGTGCAGCCGCTGCTCGTCGTCGAGCTCCCCCTCACCCTGGTCATCGCCGGCATCGCCTTCCGCCTGCCGGTGAGCCGCCGCGACTGGCTGGCGATCGCGACGGCCGCCGTCGGGCTGGGCGCGTTCGTCGGGCTGCTCGCACCGCACGGCGGCACGCCGTACCAGGTCGCATCGTCGAGCTGGGCGATCGCCATCGCGGCGACGGTCGCCGGCATCGCCACGTTGGTCGTCCTCGGCTACCGGAGCGCGGACGAGCACCGGGCGGCGTTGCTCGGCGTCGCCACCGGCGCGACGTTCGGACTCAACTCCTCGCTGATCGCGGCCGTCGGGGCCGCGGTCGGGCACGGCGACAACCTGTTCCTCGCTTGGCAGACGTACGGGGTCGCCGTCATCGCACCGCTGTCGTTCTTCCTGCTGCAGAACGCGCTCGCCGCCGGGAACCTCGTCGCCTCCCAGCCGGGGTTCACCCTCACCAACCCGGTCGTGTCCGTGGCGTACGGCATCGCCCTGTTCGACGAGCGCACCCGGCAGGGCGCCTTCCTGGCCGGCGCCGTCGTGGGCGCGGTGCTGATCGGGGTCGGCACCGTGCTGCTGGCGCGCTCGCAGCTGCTGCAGCCCGACCGCGACCATCACGAGAGCGCTCAGGCGCGCTGAGCGGACGTTCTGCTGGGGGGAACGGGTGGGTTACCGCAGCCGCCGGTCACCCAGACTGGGGGTCATGGCGACGACCCTCGACGAGACTACGAGCGCCCGCGAGGTGCGCACCGGCGACTTCCGCACCCACCTGCTCGAGGCCGGTCACGGTGCACCGGTGGTGCTCGTGCACGGCTCCGGACCGGGCGTCTCGGCGTACGCGAACTGGCGGCTGACCATCCCGACCCTGGCGACGCGCTTGCACGTGCTGGCTCCGGACATGGTCGGCTTCGGCAGCACCGACCGCCCCACCGGCCAGTCGTACGACCTCGACGCGTGGGTGCGACAGGTGGTCGACCTGCTCGACGCCCTGGACCTGCCGAAGGCATCGGTCGTCGGCAACAGCTTCGGCGGCGCGATCGCGCTGCGCCTCGCGGCGACCCACCCGGAGCGGGTCGATCGGTTGGTGCTCATGGGCAGCGTCGGGGTGCCCTTCCCCCTCACGGCCGGACTCGATGCGGTGTGGGGCTACGAACCGTCCGTCGCGAACATGCGGGCGTTGCTCGACATCTTCGCCTACTCCCGCGAGCTGGTGACCGACGAGCTCGCGCAGCTGCGGTACGAGGCGAGCGTCCGACCCGGCTACCAGGAGTCCTTCTCGGCGATGTTCCCCGCGCCCCGCCAGCGCTGGGTGGACGCCATGGTGACCCCGGACGAGCAGCTCGCGCGCCTTGCCCACCGCACGCTCGTCGTGCACGGGCGCGAGGACCAGGTGATCCCGCTCGCCACGTCGCTGCACCTGCTCGAGGTGATCCCCGACGCGGAGCTGCACGTGTTCGGGCGCTGCGGACACTGGACGCAGATCGAGCGCGCCGAGGCGTTCAACGCGCTGCTGCTGGACTTCCTGACGCGCTGAACCGGTGGCGGGGACCGCGCGCAGCAGCGACCATGGGGCGGTGCCGTCCCCACCGCCGTCGGGTGCCCAGCTCGAGATCGGCTACCAGGACCAGCGGGCGACGGTGGTCGAGATCGGCGGGGGGATCCGCGCGTACGCCGTCGGTGGCGTCGACGTGCTGCAGCCGTACGACCGCGATGCGATGTGCGACGGTGCCCACGGCGCGGTCCTGGTGCCCTGGCCCAACCGCCTCGGTGACGGTCGGTACCGCTTCGACGGCGCGGACCACCAGCTCGACCTGACCGAGCCGGCCAAGCACAACGCCATCCACGGACTGCTGCGCTGGGTGCCGTGGCGCGCCGTGCGGCACGTGGAGGACCAGGTGGTGATGGCAGCCGCGCTGCCCCCGCAACCGGGCTACCCGTGGCCGCTCGAGGTCCAGGTGGACTACCGGCTCGGGCCACAGGGACTCGTCGTACGAGCCACGACGCGCAACCTCGGCACGACCACGTGCCCCTATGGCATCGGGCACCACCCGTACCTGTCGCCCGGCGAGGGCCTGGTCGACGACTGCCTGCTGCAGTTCGCCGCCCGCACCCGGATCGCGACGGACGCCGGACGGCAACTGCCGACGGGTACCGCACCGGTGGCCGGGACGCCCTACGACTTCGCAACCCCGCGCCGCATCGGGGACCTCGCCATCGACTACGCGTTCACCGACCTCGAGCGCGACGAGCAGGGCCGGTCCTGGGTACGGCTGACCCGGCCCGACGGCCGCGTCGTCGCGTGGTGGCTGGGAGCGTCCTACCCCTACCTGGAGCTCTACACCGCAGACACCCTCATACCGGAGCGGCGCCGGCGGGGACTGGGCGTGGAACCGATGAGCTGCCCGCCGGACGCGTTCCGTTCCGGGACCGACGTGCTGCGCCTCGAGCCCGGCGCCACCGTCACTCATGCCTGGGGCGTCCAACTCGACTGAGGGCGCAGCGACATTCCCAGGCTGCGGCGTCGTTGGCGTCCAGGCAGCCCTCAGTCGCCCGCGGCGCTGTCCGGCTCGGAGCCGGCGGACACTTCCGTGGTCTCCAGCTCGCGCACCGCGGTGATGAGCTGCTCGAGGGACGGGGCCGGCAGTGCGCCCGGCTGGGAGAAGACGAGCTTGCCGTCCTTGAACGCCATCAGCGTCGGGATCGAGGTGATCCGCGCCGCGCCGGCGAGCTCTTGCTCCGCCTCCGTGTCGACCTTGCCGAACACGATGTCCGCGTGCTGCTCGGACGCCGCCTCGAACACCGGACCGAACATCCGGCACGGACCGCACCACGCGGCCCAGAAGTCGACAAGCACCATCGGGCTGCCGGTGACTGTGCTCTCGAACGTCTTGGCGGTGAGGTCGACGGTTGCCACGTGCACTCCTTGACGGCGGAAGATCGGATACCCCCGGGGGTTCGTACATCCTGCAACCGCATCCATGGCCGCGCCATTCCAGCGGGCCGGGTCTAGCGTGAGGCGGGTGCATACCGCGGCGTTGCTCCTCGACGGGTACGGCCGGCTCGAAGGGCTGGTCACGGCCGCCGTCGACGGGCTCACGCCCGACGAGCTCGCCTGGCGGCCAGCGCCGGACGCCAATCCGGTCGGCTGGCTGGTCTGGCACCTGACCCGGGTCCAGGACGACCACGTCGCCACCGCGTTCGGTCGCCACCAACGCTGGCACACCGGTTGGGCCGAGCGGTTCGACCTGCCGCTCGACCGCGCCGACACCGGCTACGGGCACCACCAGGACCAGGTCGCGGCCGTACGGGCCGACAGCGCGCTGCTTGTCGCGTACTTCACCGACGTGCACGCCGTCACCCGCGAGCTGCTGCAGTCGCTCGACGGCGACGACCTCGACCGGGTCGTCGACACGCGCTGGGACCCGCCGGTCACCCTCGGCGTGCGGTTGGTCAGTGTGCTGTCCGACAGCCTGCAGCACGCCGGGCAGGCGGCGTACGTGCGCGGGCTGTCCGGTCGCTGAACCGCCGGCCGCGCTACCCTGCCGAGCCACGCACGAGCGGCCCCGCCGCCGACGAGCGATCCGGTACGGCGACAGGAGTGACGGACATGAGCGGCCAGGTGGCGCTGACGCTGTCGTGCACGGACCGGCCCGGGATCGTGCGTGCGGTCAGCGACTTCTTCTTCGGTCAGGGCTGCGACATCGTGCAGAGCAACCAGTTCGGCGATCCGAGCTCCGGGCTGTTCTTCATGCGCGTGCACATGAAGACCTCCGCCAGCACCCCGGAGCCGGACGCGCTGGCCGGCGCGTTCGCGCGGGTCGCCGACGAGTTCGGCATGCAGTGGCAACTGCACGACCTGGCCGTACGCCCGCGGGTCCTGCTCATGGTGTCCCGGCTCGACCACTGCCTGGAGGACCTGCTCTACCGCTGGCGTTCCGGGCTGCTTGCCGCCGACGTCGTCGCGGTGGTGTCCAACCATCCCGACCTCGCCCCGCTCGTCGAATGGCACGGCGTGCCCTTCCACCACGTGCCGGTGACCCCGGACAGCAAGGCGGACGCGGAGCAGCGCCTGCTCGGGCTCGTCGCCGAGCTCGAGGTCGAGCTGGTCGTGCTGGCGCGTTACATGCAGGTGCTCTCCGACCGGGTGTGTGCCGAGCTCAGCGGGCGGATCATCAACATCCACCACTCGTTCCTGCCCAGTTTCAAGGGCGCGCGCCCGTACCACCGCGCCCATGACCGCGGAGTGAAGCTGATCGGAGCGACCGCCCACTACGTGACAACGGACCTGGACGAAGGGCCGATCATCGAGCAGGACGTGGCGCGGGTCGACCACCAGAGCTCGGTCGAGGATCTCGTCGCGATCGGCCGGGACGTCGAGTCGCGCACGCTGGCCCGGGCGGTGCAGTGGCACGTGCAGCGGCGGGTGCTGCTGAACGGTCAGCGCACCGTCGTCTTCACCTGAGCCGCGACCTGTCCCGGCAGCGCGCGGGTCAGCGGCGCCGGGAGCGGAACGCCCAGAGCGCCACCAGCAGCGCCACCCCGGCCACGATCAGCGCGCGGGTGTCGCGGTCCTGCTCCGGCGCGGGAACTGCCGTGACGGCGGGGGCCGGCCGGTGTCCGTCGTCGATCGCCTCGCCACCCGCGGCCAGCGGGACGGCGTCGGCGGGCCGGTCCCAGCCCGGAGGCGGGAACTCCCCGCGCCGCATCGCCTCTGCGTCCTGCTCGGACTGTGGGCTGACCACGTAGGCGTGCCCGGTCGAGATCGCGGTCGCGACCGCGATCACCCAGTCCTGCGTCGGCGGGCGGTCGCCGCTGCGCGCGAGCTCGCGCACCAGCAGCCGCTCCAGCGCCTCCTGGTCGTCCCCCGGCCGGCTCTTGGCGACGACCTCGTGGATCACCAGTTGACGACGCGCGTCGATGAACCGCTTGTGCTCGGCCTCTCCGGTCAGCTCGGTCAGCTCGGTCATCGCCGTCAGCCGACCCAGACCGAGGTCAGGTTGCAGAACTCGCGGATCCCGTGCGCGGAGAGCTCGCGCCCGTAGCCCGACCTCTTCGTCCCACCGAACGGCAGCTCCGGGTACGAGGTCGTCATCCCGTTGATGAAGACGGCCCCGGCGTCGAGGTCGGTGATGAACGCGTCCTGCTCCTTGGCATCGGTCGTCCAGGCGTTCGACCCCAGCCCGAAGGTCGTCGCGTTCGCGACCTCGACGGCCTCCTCGTACGAACCGACGCGCAGCACCGTCGCCACCGGCCCGAACACCTCCTCGAGGTAGACCCGCATCTCCTCGGTCACCCCGGCGAGCACGGTCGGCGGGTAGTACCAGCCCGGGCCGTCCGCGGCGGTACCGCCGCAGAGCAGCTGCGCGCCCTTCTCGACGGCGTCGGCGACGAGCTCGGCGACGTCGGTGCGGCCCTGCTCGGTGGCCAGCGGGCCGACGTCTGTGTCTTCCTCGGCCGGGTCACCGACGGTGAGCGCACCCATCCGTTCGGCGAAGCGGGCAACGAAGTCGTCGTACACGTCGGTGTGCACGATGAACCGCTTCGCCGCGATGCAGGACTGCCCGTTGTTCTGGCAGCGTGCGGTGACCGCGACCTCGGCGGCGCGGTCGAGGTCCGCCGAGGGCATCACGACGAACGCGTCCGAGCCGCCGAGCTCCAGGACCGTCTTCTTGATCTCGTCGCCGCAGATCGCCGCGACCGACTGGCCGGCGCCCTCCGACCCGGTGAGCGTCGCGGCGCGCACCCGCGGGTCGCGCAGCACCTTCTCGACCTGGCCCGAACCGACCAACAGGGTGGTGAACGTGCCGTCGGGGAACCCGGCGCGCCGGAACAGGTCCTCGAGGTAGAGCGCGCACTGCGGGACGTTGGACGCGTGCTTGAGCAGGCCGACGTTGCCCGCCATGAGCCCCGGTGCGGCGAAGCGCACGACCTGCCAGAGCGGGAAGTTCCACGGCATCACGGCGAGCACCACGCCCAGCGGCCGGTACCGCGCGAACGCCCGCTTCGCACCGACCGCCGCCGGGTCGACCGGCTCGTCGCGCAGGAACTCCTCCGCGTGCTCCGCGTAGAACCGCATGCCCGCCGCGCACTTGGCCGCCTCCGCGCGGGCGGACTTCACGGTCTTGCCCATCTCCAGCGTCATGAGCTGCGCGATCTGCTCGTTCTCCGCGTCGAGCAGGTCGGCGGCGGCGCGCATCAGGGTCGCCCGCTCGGCGAAGCTGGTGCGGCTCCAGCTCCCGAACCGTTCGTGCGCACGCTCGATCGCAGCTGCGACCTGCTCGTCGGTGTGTGCCTCGAAGGTGCGCACCGTCTCTCCGGTGGCGGGGTTGATCGTCGCTATGGCCATGTCAGCGATTCTGCCCTGCTCTCGTACGCCCCCGCGAGTCCGCCGCCGCCGCCTGCATGGTGGACTGAACCTCAGGTGGTGGCCGACCGGCCGGGCGGCCCGACATCGCGGACGCCCTCGGCGTCCATCGGAGGTCCAGATGCGCGACGCCGTGATCGTCGAAGCCGTACGCACCCCCGTCGGGCGCCGCCGCGGCGGGCTGGCCGGGGTGCACCCGGCGGACCTGTCCGCGCACGTGCTGCGCGCGCTCGCCGAGCGCTCCGGGATCGAGCCGGCCGCCGTCGACGACGTGATCTGGGGTTGTGTCAGCCAGGTCGGCGAGCAGAGCTTCGACATCGCGCGTACCGCCGTGCTGTCGGCCGGGTGGCCCGAGTCGGTGCCCGGGACGACCGTCGACCGGCAGTGCGGGTCGTCCCAGCAGAGCGTGCACTTCGCCGCCTCCGGGCTGATCGCCGGCCACTACGACCTCGTTGTCGCCGGCGGCGTGGAGAGCATGTCGCGTGTCGAGATGGGCTCCAGCGCGAGCATCGCCGGAAATCCGATGTCGGGCACCGGCTGGGTCGAGCGATACGGCGCGGGGATCCCGAACCAGGGCGTCGGTGCCGAGATGATCGCCCGGCAGTGGACGCTGTCCCGTACCGCCTTGGACGAGTTCTCGCTCATCTCGCACGAGAGGGCGGCGCGTGCGCAGGACGAGGGACGCTTCGAGTCCCAGCTCGCCCCGGTGCCCACCCCGGACGGGGTCGTACGCGCCGACGAGGGCGTACGCCGGGGCGGCACCCTCGAGACCCTCGGCGCCCTGAAGCCGGCGTTCGACCCGGAGGGCGTGATCACCGCCGGCAACGCCTCGCAGATCTCCGACGGCGCGGCCGCGCTGCTCATGACGACCAGCGAGCGGGCCCGCGAGCTCGGGCTGCGACCGGTCGCGCGCGTGCACACCGCGGTCGTCGTCGGCTCGGACCCGATCATCATGCTGACCGGGCCGATCCCCGCGACGCGCAAGGCGCTCGAGCGCAGCGGCCTGCAGCTCGCCGACATCGGCGCCTTCGAGGTCAACGAGGCGTTCGCCTCCGTACCGCTCGCATGGCTCGCCGAGACGGGCGCCGACCCGCAGCTGCTGAACCCGAACGGGGGCGCGATCGCCCTCGGCCACCCGCTCGGCGCGTCCGGCGCCCGGCTCATGACAACGCTCGTTCACCACCTGCGCGACGCCGGCATCCGCTACGGTCTGCAGACCATGTGCGAGGGCGGCGGGCAGGCCAACGCGACGATCCTGGAGCTGCTCGACTCCTAGCCCGCGGACCGTGCCGGAGCGACCCGGTCACGTCGTCGTACTAAAGGTCGGCACCTTCCCCGCCGATGACCTCTCGGGACTCATGGCGGAAGGGTGGCCGGTGCGGGTACGGACAGGTGCGGGGATCACGCTCGCGGTGACGGCGCTCGTGCTCGGCGTCGTGACACCCGCCCCGGCCAGCGGCAAGCGGCTGAAGAAGCCGACCAAGCCGACCGCGGTCGCCGTCGTGGGCTCGACCCCCACCTCCATCACCGTGACCGCCCGGGTGCAGCGGGCCAAGCAGTTCCGGGTGTACGCCGCCCCGACCGCCCGCGCGGTGAACGCGCACAGCTACCGCAAGGCGCCGTACCGCTCGAAGGTGTCGGCGAGCCGCCAGGTCACCGTGGGACTGAAGTACCAGACCGGTCCGTACTTCCTGCGCTACACCGCCCGCAACCGGGTGGCGCTGAAGTTCGCCGCGATCCAGACCGCGTACGTCACCCCGCCGGTGCCCACCGCGCTCACCGCCGTCTCCACCGCCGGCGGCGGGCTCGCGCTCACCTGGCGGGCGAGCAAGCCCGCCGAGCGGGTCCTCGTGACCGCGGCGACCGACCCCGCCTTCACGCAGGGCGTACGGACCTACACGGTCCGCGGCGCCGCGGACACGTTCACGCCGCACGGCCTGGACGCGGGTACGACGTACTGGTTCCGGGTGCGGGCGGCGAACGGACCGAGCCAGTCGGCGTGGTCGCAGCCGACGTCCGCCACCGCCGTGGCGGCCGGGGCGCAGGTGAGCGTCGCGTCGTACAACATCCAGTACGCCGAGGCGTCGAGCGGCCCCAAGGTCGGTGACCAGAAGCCCGCACCGTGGTCGGAGCGCGGCCCGCTCGCCGCGCAGCTGCTCTGGTCGGCCCGGCCCGACGTCGTCGCCGTGCAGGAGGGCAACTCCCGCATCGGCGAGAAGCCGCGGGGCGGCTACCGCGAGCGGCAGGTCGACGACTTCGCCGCGGCGCTCAACCGGCTCGGCGCCGACTACCGGGTGGCCGACACCGAGAACATCGCGGAGACGGCCACCGGGCCGTACCTGCTCTACCGCACCAGCGTCTGGCGGCCGGTGGGCAAGGGTGCGCGCATCGCGTTGCCGAACGACCGGTGGGCCGCGTACCAGGTCCTCGAGCACCAGGAGTCCGGAGCGCGGGTCCTGGTGGTCTCGGCGCACCTGCTGCCGGGCGCCAAGCCGGGCTACGACGACAAGCGCAAGGCCCAGGCCGCCACCCTGACGGCGAAGGCGACGCAGGTGGCCAAGGAGTACGGCGTCCCGGTCGTGTACGCCGGCGACTTCAACTCCCACAACGGCAAGAAGCACGCGTTCGACGGGCCCGGTCTGGTCATGGCCGCGAACGGCGTACCGGACACCAAGGACGTCTCACCGGTCCTGGTGAACGACCGGTACAACAGCGCGAACCAGGGGTTCCGCATCGCCGCATCCGGCGGGTTCAACATCGACCACATCTTCGCCGGCCCGGGACTCGCGGTGCTGCGCTGGGCGATGCTGCTCGACGTCAACTCCAGCGGCAGGTTCGTCGGGACCTTCCCGTCCGACCACAACCCGCTCGTCGCCGACCTCACCCTCCCCGCCCTCCCCTGACCCGCGTCCCTGCTTGAAACGTCGTCAACTCAGCGAGTTGACGACGTTTCGAGCAGGGACGCGCGGAGGTGGAGCAGGGCGCTCGCGTCCTGCGGGAGGGTCAGGCGCTCGCTGGAGGGGGTGGCCGGCGCGGGTGACCCCCACCAGGCCGCGACGCTCGCGAGCGGCGCGGGCAGCGGCACCTCGACCGCCTCGGAAGCCAGGTTCGCCACGGCGAACCAGGGCCCGCGGTGCACCGCGAACCAGTCCGGTCGCCCGTCCGGCGACGCTCCCCAGCTGCACCGCACCCCGTCGGCGCTGGCGCCCGGGCGCGCCCAGCCGGCACCCAGGCCCGGTTCGGCAGCGCGCAGCGCGAGCAACGTGCGGTACCAGCCCAGCAGCTCCTGCTCCCGCGGGCGCGCCGGCTCGTCCCAGTCCAGCCGGGACGCGGCGACCGTCGCAGGGTCCTGCGGATCCGGGATCTCCTCCGCGTCCCACCCGTGGGCGGCGAACTCCTGCCGGCGGCCCTCGGTCACGGCCCGCCCCAGCTCCGGGTCGGGGAAGGAGCTGAAGAACCGCCACGGGGTGTCGGCTCCCCACTCCTCGCCCATGAAGAGCATCGGGGTGTACGGCAGCACTGCGAGCAGCACCGCGCCCGCCGCACACCGGTCGAGCCCGGCGAGGGTACGCAGCCGTTCCCCGCGCGCCCGGTTGCCGACCTGGTCGTGGGTCTGCAGGGACACGACCAGGCGCCAGGGATCGGTGACGGCCCAGTCGATCGGCGCGCCGTGGGAGCGGCCGCGGAACGAGGACCAGCCGCCCTCGTGCCGGAACCCGCGCTCCAGCGTGCGCCCGACGGCCTCGCAGGAGGCGAAGTCGGCGTAGTAGCCCGCGCTCTCGCCGGTCAGCAGCCAGTGCAGCGCGTGGTGCACATCGTCGTCCCACTGTGCGGTGAGCCCGAGCCCGTACGCCCGACGGTCGCTGATCGTGCGCGGGTCGTTCCGGTCGCTCTCGGCGATCAGCGTGAGCGGGCGGCCCACCTCGGTCGACAGCTGCTCCACGGCTGCGGCGAGCTCGGTCAGGTAGTGGGTGGCGCGTTCGTCGTGCAGCTCGTGCACCGCGTCCAGCCGCAGCCCGTCGAGATGGAAGTCGCGCAACCAGCCCAGCGCGCTACCGACCAGGATCGCGCGTACCGCGTCCGAGTCGGTGTCGTCGAGGTTGACGGCGGCACCCCACGGGGTGTGGTGCTTGTCGGTGAGAAACGGGCCGAAGCGCTCCCAGCTGTTACCGCTCGGGCCGAGGTGGTTGTGCACCACGTCGAGCAGCACCGCGAGCCCGGCACGGTGGCAGGCGTCCACGAACGCGCACAACGCGTCCGGGCCGCCGTACGGTTCGTGGACCGCGTCGATCGCGACCCCGTCGTAGCCCCAGCCGGCGACCCCGTCGAAGGCGGTCACCGGCATCAGCTCGACGTGGGTGACGCCGAGGGTGACGAGGTGGTCGAGCCGGTCGGCGGCCGCGGCGAACGTGCCCGCGGGGGTGAACGTGCCCACGTGCAGCTCGTACACGACCCCGCCGGCGAGCCCGCGGCCGGTCCACCCGGCGTCCTGCCAGGCGTACGCGCCCGGCTCCCACACCTGGGCCGGCCCGTTCACCCCGTCCGGCAGCCGCCGGGCGAGCGGGTCGGGGCGTACGAGCTGCCCGTCGAGCTCCAGGTCGTACCGGTCCCCCTGCCGTAGGTCTTCCAGCGACCCGGAGAACCAGCCGTCGTCGCGCGGCGCCAGCGGGTAGCGGCGCTCCCCGCGGAGCACCGTCACCTCGCGGGCGCGGGGCGCCCAGACCTCACGGTGCACCTGAGGGTTCCTCCTGGCGCACGAGCAGCGCGACCGGCCAGGCCTCGAGCAGCTCGCCCACCACGACCCCCTCGACCGGGACCTGCAGGTCGCGTCCGGTGAGCAGGCACCGCCACCGGCCGGCGGGCACGGCCACGGTGGTCCCGCCCCAGCCACCGGCCGCGGCGAGCCGCAGCGCGAACCGGGTCGCGGCGGCGACGACCCGCTCGCCGCGCCGGAACGCGAGCAGGTGGGCGGCGGCGGGTCCGGACGCGGCGAGCGGTGCCTGTTCGGCGTCCGGGCCGAGCAGGGCCGGATCGTCGCGGCGCAGCGCGAGGCCGAGCGCGGTCAGTCGCGCCTTCGCCGCGTCGAGATCTGCGTACGGGTCGGGCACGGCGTCCAGTCCACGCTCCAGCGCCGCGGCCAGCCGGTCCGGGTCGGGCGGCACGCGGTTGTCCGGGTCGACGAGCCGCAGACTCACGACCTCGCAACCCTGGAAGACGTCCGGGACCCCGACGGTGGCGAGCGCGACGAGCCGCTGGCCGAGCACGTTGGCGACGAACCCGGGATGCAGCCGCTCGACGAGCTGGGCGACGCTGCCGGTGAGCGTCGGGTCGCCGGCGACCCGATCGACGAAGTCGGCGATCGCGGCCTCGTACGCCTCGTCCGGCGTGGTCCACGAGGTGCGCAGCTTGGACTCGCGCGCCGCCTTGTGCAGGTACCCGGTCAGCCGCTCGGCCTCGATCGGCCACGCGCCGACGAGCGTCTGCCACGCCAACCAGTCGAGGCGGTGATCGGCCGCATCGGGGTCGATCGTGCCGACGCCGGCCTGCCAGGCGCGCACCGTCGTGGCCCACTCGCCCGGGATCTCGCTGAGCACGGCCAGTCGCGCCCGGACGTCCTCGCTGCGCTTCGTGTCGTGGGTCGAGGTCGCGGTCAGCGCGGACGGCCAGGTGCTGCGGCGCTCCTCCGCCCAGGCGTGGAACTCCTGCGGGGACACGCCGAAACGATCGGGCTCCCCGCCGACCTCGCACAGCGAGGCGAGCGGGTACCAGCGGTACGTCGCGGTGTCCTCGACGCCCTTGGCGATCGCCGGGCCGGTCGTCTGTTGGAAACGCAGACAGAACTCGTCCTTCGCGGCGCTGCGTCCCATGCGCGAGAGCGCGAGGTCGCGGACCAGTGCGATCTCGGCACCGCGCTGCGGCACGCGGGCCGCGGCCCGCTCCGCAGCGGCGTGGAGCAGGTCGACCGCGGACGGGTCGACCGGCTCGCCGGGGTACACGTAGACCCGGTAGACCGGCACCTCGGCGAGCACCTCGTGCACGGCCTCGGTCAGCCCGCGCCGGGAGTGGTCGCGCAGTCGCAGCTCGTCCTGGCACACCTCGTGCGCGACGGCCGCGAGCCTGTCGACCTCGGCGACGAGCAAGGTTGCGAGCACTTCGTGCCGGGCGTGGGCGCTGATCTGCTCCCAGGTCTGCGTGACGCCGGTCAGTTCCGCGAACGCACCGGTGAGCACCGGGGCACCGGCCGGGTCGACGAACAGCCCACCGATGCGCGAGAGCGCCTCGTAACCGGTGGTTCCGGCGCACTCCCAGTCGGGCGGCAGCGGCTCGTCCCCGACGAGCACCTTCTCCACGACGACCCAGGCGTGCTCGCTCGCGGCCGCCAGCCGCGCCAGATAGCCGCGCGGATCCGCGAGCCCGTCGGGGTGGTCGATGCGGAAGCCGCCGATGACCCCCTCGCGGTGCAGGGCGAGCAACAGCCGGTGGGTGGCCGTGAAGACGCCGGGGTCCTCCACCCGTACCGCGACCAGCGTGTCGACGTCGAAGAACCGCCGGTAGGTGAGTTCCTCGTCGCCCACCCGCCAGTACGCGAGCCGGTAGTGCTGAGCGTCGAGCAATGCCTCGAGCGGCAGGTCGGCGGTGCCCGGACGTACCGGCAGCTCGTGGTCGTAGTAGCGCACCACCGGCTCGCCGTACGGCCCGGCCGGGTCGACGGTGAGCTCCCCGGCGTCGAGGCACTCGTCGATCCGCCGCCCGAGAATCGGCAGCAGCAGCGGTCGGCTCCAGTCGACGTCGAACCAGGTGGCGTACGCGGAGTCCTGCCCGTCTCGCAGGACCGCCCACAGCGCGCGGTTCAGGCTCTCTGGGGTCGTGATCGCCATGTGGTTCGGTACGACGTCGACCACCACTCCGAGGCCGCGTTCACGCAGCCGGTCCGCCGCGGCGGTGAGCCCGTCCCGCCCGCCGAGCTGGTCGTCGATCCGGTCGTGATCGACGACGTCGTACCCGTGCTGTGAGTCCGGCGCGGCCTGCAGCACCGGTGACAGGTACGCGTGGCTCACGCCCAGCCGCGCCAGGTGCCCGGCGAGGCCGGCGAGCGCCTCGAAGCCGTGGTCGGGTGTGAGCTGCACCCGGTAGGTGCCGGTCAGCGGTCGCACCGGTCAGTCCTCGCGGCGCAGCAGCACCAGTCCGCGTCCGGGCACGCCGAGCGGGCTGGCCGCCACCTGCTCGTCGTCCAACGGCGCCCCGTCCACGCGCGCCGAGTCGATCTCGACGGTCCACGCGCTGCCGCCGCCTTCCGGGAGCACGAACTCGACGGTGTCGTCGTGCGCGTTCATCAGCAGCAGGAAGGTGTCGTCGACGATCTGCTCGCCGCGCGCATCGACCTCGGGCAACCGGCGTCCGTCCAGCAGCACGGCGAGCGAGCGCGCGAACCCGTTGGTCCAGTCGTCGTCGTCCATCACCTTGCCGTCAGGGCGCAGCCAGACGATGTCTTCCCCGGCCCCGCGCACGTCGGCACCCTGGAAGAAGCGCCGGCGCCGGAAGACCGGGTGCTCACGACGGATCCGGGAGACGCGCTCGACGAAGCCCAGCAGCCCTTCATCGAGCTCGCCGTCGACCCAGTCCACCCAGCTGATCTCGTTGTCCTGGCAGTACGCGTTGTTGTTGCCGCCCTGGCTGCGGCCGATCTCGTCCCCGTGAGAGAGCATCGGTACGCCCTGGGAGAGGAACAGCGTCGCGAGCAGGTTGCGCTGCTGGCGTCCACGGAGCCCGAGGATCTCCCAGTCATCGGTCGGGCCCTCGACGCCGCAGTTCCAGGAGCGGTTGTCGTCCGTGCCGTCCCGGCCGTCCTCGCCATTGGCCTCGTTGTGCTTCTCGTTGTAGCTGACCAAGTCGCGCAACGTGAAACCGTCGTGCGCCGTGACGAAGTTGATCGAGGCGATAGGGCGCCGGCCGCTGCTCTCGTACAGGTCGGAGGATCCGGTGAGCCGGCTGGCGAAATCCGGCATGGCGTGCGGCACGCCGCGCCAGAAGTCACGTACCGCGTCCCGGTACAGCCCGTTCCACTCGGTCCAGAGCGGCGGGAAGCCACCGACCTGGTAGCCGCCGTCGCCAAGGTCCCACGGCTCGGCGATCAGCTTTACCTGCGAGATGACCGGGTCCTGGTGGACAAGGTCGAAGAACGCGCTGAGCCGGTCCACCTCGTGGAACTGGCGGGCGAGCGTCGCGGCCAGGTCGAACCGGAAGCCGTCGACGTGCATCTCGAGCACCCAGTAGCGCAGCGAGTCCATGATGAGCTGCAGTACCGCGGGGCTGCGCATCAGCAGGCTGTTGCCGGTGCCGGTCGTGTCGTAGTAGTGCTCGGGCGACTCGTCGACGAGCCGGTAGTACGCCTGGTTGTCCAGGCCGCGGAACGAGAGCGTCGGCCCGAGCTCGCTGCCCTCGGCGGTGTGGTTGTAGACGACGTCGAGGATGACCTCGAGACCGGCGCGGTGCAGGTCGCGCACCATCGCCTTGAACTCGCCGACCTGCTGGCCGTCGCTGCCGCCCGAGCTGTACGACGCGTGCGGGGCGAGGAAGCCGATCGTGTTGTAACCCCAGTAGTTGGACAGCCCGCGGTCGGTCAGGTGGTGGTCCTGGACGAACTGGTGCACCGGCATCAGCTCGATCGCCGTCGCGCCGATGCGCTGGTAGTGCTCGAGCATCGCGGGGTGTGCCACCGCCGCATAGGTGCCGCGCAGCGACTCGGGGATGTCCGGGTGGGTGGCCGTCAGACCCTTGACGTGGGCCTCGTAGATCACCGTCTCGTGGTACGGCGTGCGAGGCGGCCGGTCGTCGCCCCAGTCGAAGAAGGGGTTGATCACGACGGACTTGAAGACGTGCGGCGCGGAGTCGTCGTCGTTGCGGGCGGCGTGGTCGTCCCAGCGGTACCCGAAGCACGCCTCGTCCCAGTCGATCTCTCCGTCGACGGCCTTCGCGTACGGGTCGAGGAGCAGCTTGGCGGGGTTGCATCGGAGCCCTGCCTTCGGGTCGTACGGGCCATGCACGCGGTAGCCGTACCGCTTCCCCGGTGAGGTGCCCGGCAGGTAGCAGTGCCAGACGTCAGCGTCGCGTTCCCGCAGCTCGATGCAGGTTTCCTTCCCGGCCTCGTCGAACAGGCAGAGCTCGACCTTCTCGGCCACCGAGGAGTAGACCGCGAAGTTCGTGCCCGCCCCGTCGAAGGTGGCACCGAGCGGGCGTAGCGAGCCTGGCCACACCTGCATCAACTGGTCTCCAGTCCGGTATCGGGGATCCGGTAGACCCGGACCCAGTCATCTTGGTACACCCGGTCCAGTCCGGCAGCACCTGGCGGGAGCTGCAGGCGGGAATCGATCGCGATCCCGCCGGGCGGTCCCTGGAAGATGTACCTGATGTCGTAGCGCGCGAGCAGCTCCCGGATCCGCGGGTTCCACCCGATCTCGGCGAAGTGGGTCACGAGGTAGAGTCGGTCCGCGTCCGCCTCCGACGTCGTCCAGATCATCAACGGGTGGACACCGCGCAGCGCGTACATCCACGATGACCCGTCCGGCCAGTCGTTGAGCACCCGGGCGTCGCGCGGTACGAGCGAGGCCAGCACGGCGAACCCGTCGCGCATCGTCCCCGCGCGCGCGACCGTGGTACGACGGCTCTCGACGCGGTCCTGGGCCGCCTGCAGCCAGGTGGGCAGCCCGAGACCGAGCAGGACGAGCACGGCGGCACCGGCTGCGACCGGTGCGGGCCGTGGCAGGCCGGCGGGCCGCAACCGCAGCAGCGCGTCGACGGCACAGCAGCACACGACGGCGGCGAGCACCCAGGTCACCGCACCGAGCCGGTACCAGTCGGTGTACCAGAACCCGGTGAGGATCTGGCGCAGGTCGCTGCGCTCGGCCCGGGCTACCAGGTAGAGCACCGCGAACATGACGGTCGCGAGAATCAGCCAGCGGTGGCGGCGTATCACCAGCAGCAGCACGGCGGCGAGCAGCAGTGCCAGCGCGAGCGTCGGTGTCGCGGCGGAGTTGACGTACTCGATGAAGATCTCGTGCAGGGCCTCCGGGTACGTCGCGTCGAGCCCGCGCGAGTGGGTGAAGGTCATGACCGCGTGGGTCGTCGAGGCCCAGAGCCACGGCAGCGCGAGCAGGACCGTCGCCACGCCCCACAGGACTGCGCCCTGCACCGTCCCGCGCCAGCGCCCGCGCAGCAGTCCCGGACGCCTGGCACGGGCGAGGCTTGCCCGGCGCAACCAGCCGGCCACGAAGCAGAGAGCGACGATCAGCAGGACGGCCACCATCGCCGGCTGGACGAGGAACACCGCGGCGGTGACGCACGCCGCGCCGAGCACGTCGGGCGGCCGCCACCCGCGCCGCACCATCCGCACCGTCACGGCGGTCGCTACCGGGAGCAGTGCGAGCGCCGCGACGTAGGCCGGGGTGTCCACCAGCCACACGGTGGGATACAGCAGCACGGTGAGCGCCGGCGCGAGGAGCAGCACGATGCGGGAGCGAACCCGCAGCTCGCGCAGCAGCGCCACGACCCCGGCCGGCATCACCAGCACTGCGAAGAAGAACTGCGCCTGCAGGAAGCCGACGGCCGCGTCACCGCCCACCAGGGCCATCGCGGTGCCGATGACGACGTGCCAGCCCGCCGGGTAGTAGTCGGTCCAGTCCAGGAGCAGGGGGTCACGCGGTACGAGCTGCGCGACGTCGGTGATGCCGGTGTGTTGCACGAGCCCGATCAGGTACCCGTGCCACGGGGCGTCCCAGAATCTGGGGAACGCTTCGGTCCACGCCCACCAGGCGCCGCCGGCCCGCCAGGTCCACAAACCTGCCAGCAGCCCGCCCCCCAACCCGAGGACAGCGGTCACGGACCCGGTCAGGGCGCGGCGGGGATGAAGCCCACCGGGCCGGGGGGCGCTGCTCCCCGTACGGCGGCCCGTCGTCCGAAGCGCCAGGCCACCGACCGCACCGAGGACGGTCGCGGACAGGACGAGCGCGAGCGCGCTCGGACGCCACCCGACCAGCCCACCGGCCCACCCGACCCACCCGATCAGCAGGATCGACATCGCGGGGGCAGCCGCGAGCCGCCACCCCGCGAACTGCGGCCAGCTGGTCGCCGCGAACGCCAGCCCCGGCACCAGGAAGACGACGAACAGCATCACCGTCAGCACGGCAGGCGCCCGCGACCGAGCGCAGCGGCTCTCGCCATCAGCCCGTCGACCGGAGGGCCGGTCGGACCCGGGCGCTCACCACCGGAGGAACGCAGCGATTCCCTCGGCCTCTGCGAGCACCTGCTCGGCAGCGCCTTCGACGGGGCTGATCCGCGCGCCGGTGGACAGGGCGCGCTCCACGAGCCGCTCGGTGAGCCGCGGCTCGGGCGTCACCGACCCGTCCGTCGGAGCCTCGGCGGCCGCGTACATCGCCCCGTCGGCGCCGGTCGAGCCGACGTAGCGGACCTGCGGGTCGTACACGAGGTGCGAGACCTGACCGGCGGTGAGCGCGGACGCGACTTCGGAGAGCCCGAGCGCGGCGTTGCCCGCAGCACCGGCGTCGCGCACCTGTGCGATGACCTGCGCCTCGTTGGCCTCGTGGTGCTCGTGCATGAGGCGGTTCACGGTCCCGGCGAGCTCGCGGTCGTCGAGTCCGCCGAGCACGCGCTGCTCCGATATCACCTTGCCGCGGAGCGGTTCGGGGAACCGCTCGACCACCTGGGAGGTCCACTGGTCCCCACCGCTGACCAGGATCCGTTCCCAGCGCTGCTCCGCGGCCCGCTCGGCGACCGCCGCCACGACGTCCTGGAAGAACTGTTCGGCATGCGCGCGGTTGCGCGCCTTGCGCTGCTCGCGTACCGGGGAGTTGTACTGGCCGATCGGGCCGCCGCCGATCTGCCCGGCCCGCTCGTGCGGCGCTTCGATCTCCGAGCGCTCCATCCGGGCCGCGACGCTGATCGCTCCCAGTCGCCAGTCGATGATGCGGGCCTGGTCGCCCGAGACGACGACGACGCCGGCGGGCCGTCCCTCGTCGAGCACCTCGAGCAGCGGGTGGATGAACGGCCCTTGGTCCAGTACGACGCGGTTGTTGACGGGCAGCTGGCTCGACATGCGTACGACCCAGTCGTCCGCGAGCGCGGCGAACATCATCCGCCCGCGTCCCGGCTCACGAGGGTCGGCCAACGACTCGAGCTCGCCCTGCAACCGGTCGAGGGCGGCGGTCAGCGCCCGGCCCGGCACCTGCGCCTCGTCGACGCGACGCTCCAGCTCGCGCAACCGGTTCTTCAGGTCGATGGCGGCGGCGGACCGGTCGGCCCCGTTGCTCGGGTCCGCGTCGAAGTACACCGACAGCACCCCGAGCTCGTCTGTCCGCCGCGACAGCGCGAGCAGCGCGTCGTCGTCGAGCTGGTCGATCAAGGCCATGGCAGCATCTCCGTCGGTCTCGGGCACGATCGGCACCAGGCGGTCAGCGGTGCGGTTCCTGCGCGGCGGGCCGCCGCACCACCGTAGCGCGCTCGCTGCGCGCCCGAACCCCGAAGGGTGCCCCGCTCCCGGCGCCACGCCGCGCCGCAGTCGATCACGTGCCAGACTCGAGCGCATGCCCGAGCCCGACCCGTACTGGTTCAAGCGTGCGGTGTTCTACGAGGTCCTGGTGCGCTCGTTCCAGGACCGGTCCGGCGACGGCATGGGTGACCTGCTCGGTCTGCGCGACCGGCTCGACTACCTCCAATGGCTCGGCGTCGACTGCCTGTGGCTGCCCCCGTTCTTCCCGTCGCCGCTGCGCGACGGTGGCTACGACGTGTCGGACTTCACCGCCGTCGCCGAGGACGTCGGCACGATCGAGGACTTCACCGCGTTCCTCGACGCCGCACACAGCCGTGGGATGCGGGTCATCATCGACTTCGTGATGAACCACACGTCCGACCAGCATCCCTGGTTCCAGGCGTCGCGCACCGACCCCGACGGGCCGTACGGCGACTTCTACGTGTGGTCCGACGACAACGAGCGCTACCAGGATGCGCGGATCATCTTCGTCGACACCGAGACGTCCAATTGGACGTGGGACCCGGTACGCCAGCAGTACTTCTGGCACCGGTTCTACAGCCATCAGCCGGACCTGAACTATGACAACCCGGCCGTGCACCTCGCCATCCGCAGCGCGCTCGCCTTCTGGCTCGACCTCGGCATCGACGGGTTCCGGCTCGACGCGGTCCCGTACCTGTACGAGCGGGAGGGCACCAACTGCGAGAACCTGCCGGAGACGCACGAGTTCCTGAAGCAGATGCGGGCGTTCGTCGACGACAACTACCCCGGCCGGGTACTGCTCGCCGAAGCGAACCAGTGGCCCGCCGACGTCGTCGACTACTTCGGCTCGTTCGAGAAGGGCGGCGACGAGTGCCACATGTGCTTCCACTTCCCGGTGATGCCGCGCATCTTCATGGCGGTGCGCCGGGAGTCGCGGTACCCGATCTCCGAGATCCTGGAACAGACTCCTCCGATCCCCGAGAACTGTCAGTGGGGCATCTTCCTGCGCAACCACGACGAGCTGACCCTCGAGATGGTCACCGACGAGGACCGCGACTACATGTGGGCGGAGTATGCCTCGGACCCGCGGATGAAGGCGAACATCGGGATCCGTCGGCGCCTCGCGCCGTTGCTCGACAACGACATCAACCAGATGGAGCTGTTCACCGCGCTGCTGCTGAGCCTTCCCGGATCCCCGGTCCTGTACTACGGGGACGAGATCGGCATGGGCGACAACATCTGGCTGGGTGACCGTGACGGCGTCCGTACGCCGATGCAGTGGACGCCGGACCGCAACGCCGGGTTCTCCACCGTGACCCCAGGCCGGTTGATGCTTCCGGTGATCATGGACCCGGTGTTCGGCTACCAGGCCGTCAACGTGGAGTCACAACAGGTCAACAAGTCGTCGTTGCTGCACTGGGTGCGCCGGATGCTGCGCATCCGCGGCGAGCACCCGGCGCTCGGGCTCGGGACCTTCCATGACATCGGGGGCTCCAATCCCTCCGTGCTCACCTTCCTGCGCGAGTACGACGGCGACGCGATGCTGTGCGTCAACAACCTTTCCCGCTTCCCGCAACCGGTCGAGCTGGATCTGCAGCAGTTCGAGGGGGTGCGGCCGATCGAGACGTTCGGTGCCACCGAGTTCCCAGCCATCGGGCAGTTGCCCTACCTGCTCACCCTCTCTGGCTACGGGTTCTACTGGTTCCGACTCAGCCGCGACGAGGGGACGCAGCCATGATCACGCTCGACCACCGCGCGCTCGCCGAGTACCTGCCCAGGCAGCGCTGGTTCACGGGTCGCGACGAGGCCGTCGAGGTGCAGGAGATCCACCCGCTCGGCTGGCTCGCCGAGCCGGGTTCTGGGCTAGGCGTCCGCGTCGAGCTCGCGACGGTCTCGGACGGTGTCTCCACGACGGTCTACAACCTGCCCCTGGCCTACCGGGTCGAGCTCGTCGGGAACCTCGAGCACGCCCGGATCGGGACCGTCGTCGTCGACGAGGTCGAGCTGCACGTCTACGACGCGCTCGTCGACCCGGAAGCGATCGCCGTACTGATGGCAGGATTCGCGGCACCCGACCGCGTCACCGCCGAACTGCAGTACGTGTGCAACTCCGACATCGACTTGCCGCTGGACACGATCGCACCACTGCTCGTCGAGCAGAGCAACAGCTCTGTGATCATCGACGAGACCGCGATGCTGAAGTTCTTCCGCCGGGTGTCCCCCGGACGCAACCCCGACGTCGAGGTCCTCGCGGCCCTCTCCGAGGAGTACAGCGACACCGTCCCCAAGCTCTACGGCTGGCTGAGCACGGCCGAGGACTCGCCGGTCGGCGCCTGCGACCTCGGGATACTCCAGACGTTCCTGCGCACGGCGACCGAGGGTTGGGAGTCTGCGCGGGTCAGCGTCCGTGACCTACTCGCAGAACCGGAGCTCGCACCCGAGGACGCCGGCGGGGACTTCGCCGGGGAGGCCGAGCGTCTCGGCGCGGCGACCCGGCACGTGCACGAGGGCATGGCGCGGCTGCTCCCGTCCGGCACGTGGGGCGCCGCCGAGCTGGGCGCACTCGCCGACCGGTTCCTCGCCCGTTTCGCGGACGCGGCGCGCGTCGTACCGCAGCTTGCGGAGCGGCGGGAGGCCGTGGCCGAGTGCTTCGACGCCGTCCGGGACCTGACCCCGCCCGTGCCGGTGCAACGGATCCACGGGGACCTGCACCTCGGACAGACCCTGCGCACCAGCATCAACTGGAAGCTGATCGACTTCGAGGGAGAGCCGGCGCGCCCCTTGGCTGAACGCACCCGCCTGGACTCCCCCATGCGCGACGTCGCAGGCATGGTGCGTTCATTCGACTACGTCGCACAGTCCGTGCTCACCCAGGTCGGCGAATCGCCGACGATCAGCCTCGCCGCGCAGGCCTGGACAGAACGCAACGTCGCGGCGTTCCTTCGCGGGTACGGCGCACCCGAATCGGACCTCGAGGCGACGCTGCTACGCGCGTACGAAGTCGACAAGGCCGTCTACGAGGTCTTGTACGAGGCCCAGCACCGCCCGGGATGGATCGCGATCCCGTGGCGGGCGATACCCGGATGAACGGCGTGTCGCTGCCGTGCGATCCCGGCGGCCACGGGCACCATGGAGTGACAACCGACGGCGGGCCCCTCGCGGTATGAGCTCGAGGGGCCCGTTGTTTTGCCGCCCCTCAGCGCCACCCCCACCTCACGTATGAAGAACTGGTTCTTTCAGTAGCGGCGGTCGCAACCACACACCGGTCGAGCGCAGTCGAGTCACTTTGGGCCGGGTGGCGCGCCCGTCGACGCGTGAAGGACCGGCCTACCACTCGGTGGTCGAGCGTAGTCGAGACCACGTCAGTGATCATGGTCTCGACTACGCTCGACCAACGGATGGTTGCGCCCGCTCTTTCGGAGCAGACCATACGCGCCAGTCTCGATTACGCTCGACCACCGACGAGTCGCCTGGAAGTGGCCGCTCGGCAGGAGTGTGGGCTCGACGTCGACTGCTGCGTGGGGGGGGTGACCTGGAGGTGAGAACCGAAAGAACATCAACGGTTTCGGCGGGTGGCGCGCGGGCCCTTCTTCAGGGCCGGGTTCGTCGGGGCGGGGCGATGAACTCCCAGTAGTCGGCGGCCAGGGGGCTGACCCCGGGCCGGGCGACGATCTTCCACTCACCGTCATGAACCATCCGATGGTGACGCGCACACAGGAGAATCAGATTGTCGGGATTGGTCTCTCCGCCCTTCCACCATTCGAGGACATCGTGCGGCTGGCAGCGGGACACGTCGGCGTAGCAACCCGGGAACCTACAGTGCCGGTCCCGCAGGGTGAGCATCCGCCACACCCGTGGGGTGACGTGCCGGTGCTCCCGGCCCAGCCAGAGCACCTCCCGCGACGCCCCACGCAGCCTGGCCGCGAGCGTCGATAGCAGGTCCCCGTCAGCGGGCACCACACCCGCGCCACGTCCGGTGGTGGCCTCGTGTTGCTCATCGAGGGCGCGGGTGATGGCCAGGGTGATGTCGGCATCACATCCCAGGCGGGCGATCGTGGCGACCGGCACCAGCGCTGCTTCGCCACCCGGCACGCCGAGGGTGCCGGTGCCGCGCCCGGCGAGCAGGTCCGCCAACTCCACGGTCAAGACGAGGTGGGGGCGTACCCCGTGGCCGGTGCCCGCCTTGCCGTCGTCGAGGAACTGGCGGGCCAGCTCCACCAACGCCAACGCCCGTAGGTGGTCGGCCTTGCCCCGCTGCACCCCACCGGCCCCACCAGCGCGAGCGGCTTCGATGGCGGCGTCGGTCGCCTCCTGGTCGATCTCACCCGTGGCCGGGTCCAGGACCGGCTGCGGCCCGAGTGTCCCATCGCGGTACCAGCGGTCCACGATGCGATCCAGCGCGGTACTCAGCAGGGCGTCGGACTCGGCCGAGAGCATGCCGCGCACGTCGGTCTCATTGCCCACCCGCGTGAGGCGCAGGTACTGGGCGTGGTAGGCCTCCTGCTCATCGGCGGTGGCCCCGTCGGGGAACACCGTGGCCAGGATCCGCGCAGCGGCGGCGCGGACATGGTCGGCGTTCTCGCGCTGCGCGATGTCGAGCAGCACCTGCTGGCACTCGGCGAACACCAACGCCGTCAGTTCGGGGTCGGTGCGGGTCTTCTTCTCACACGCCACCAGCCCCAGGCTGATCTCCCGCACCCCCGCCCCCACGATGCGTCCGGCGAGCCAAGCCGTGCGGGTCGGCGCGAGTCCAGGCCGTTGCAGATCCCGCGACCGGGCCAGCAGCCGAGCAGCGTCCCGATCCCCACACCGCGTGGTGGCCTTCAACCACGCTTTGGTGGAGACGAACCCGCGCCCGCGCAACACGCCCGAGTCATGCGTACGACCCAACGCCGCCGTAGCGGCAGCGGTCGCGGCATCCGCGGCCGCGAGCAGGCCTGCGGTCAGTTCCGGCAACGCCTCGTCCGCGGTATCGATCAACACCCCAGCAGCAACCGCTTCGTTCACCAATGCGGCGTCCGCGCGCATCCGCGCGAGTGCGGCGTGCACCTCCCGCGGACCGACCGCCGGCGTCTGCAACATACGAACAACTGTAGGAGCAGGGTCCGACAACACCCTCCGACAAGACCGAGAGACCAGCGGTCGCAGAAGGAGATCGGCAGGCCCCTGCTCCAAGAGAGCGGACGCAACCCGCCGTTGGTCGCCCGGTCTTTCACGACTGCGCTCGACCAACGTGTGGTTACGGGCCCCGTCTTTGAGCGGCCCACCGTCTCGGGGTCTGATCCGAAAGAGCGGACGCAACCAGCCGTCGGTCGAGCGTCGTCGAGACCATGATCACCGAAGTGCATGACCACCAAAGTGG
The DNA here is from genome assembly GCA_017848795.1 of Candidatus Nanopelagicales bacterium. GTDB lineage: Bacteria > Actinomycetota > Actinomycetes > S36-B12 > CAIYMF01 > JAFIHG01. The sequence goes on from JAFIHG010000045.1 coordinate 31,563, forward strand.
TCTCGACTACGCTCGACCACCGGGTACTCGCCCGGTCTTTCACGCGCCGACGGGCGCGCCGCCAGGTCCAACGTGACTCGACTGCGCTCGACCAACGTGGAGCCGACGTGCAGAGCGGATGAGCCGCTACTTCAGCAGACGCGACATACGGCGGTCGGCCAACGGCTTTCCGCCCGTCTGGCAGGTGGCGCAGTACTGCAGTGACGAGTCCGCGAAGCTCACCTCGCGGACCGGGTCGCCGCACACCGGGCAGGGCTTCCCGGCACGGCCGTGAACGCGCATACCGAGCTTCTTCTCCGCCTTCAGGTCGGCAGCACCGAGTCCCTCGGAGCGCTGCACCGCATCGACGAGCAGGTCCTTGATCGCCGCGAGGAGCCGGTCGATCTCGGCATCGTCGAGCTTGCCGGCGGCCTTGTACGGCGAGAGGCGCGCCGCGTGCAGGATGTCGTCGCTGTACGCGTTGCCGATCCCGGCGATCACGGACTGGTCGCGCAGCACTCCCTTCACCTGGCGTCCCCCGGCAGCAGTGAGGATGGCGGCAAGCGCATCGCGGTCGAACGCCTCGTCGAGCGGCTCCGGTCCGAGCCGGGCGATCCCCGGCACCTCGTCCGGCGAGCGCACCACGTACACCGCAAGGCGCTTCTGGGTGCCGGCCTCCGTCAGGTCGAAACCGCCCGCCGGGGCACCGTCATCGTCGACGAACGCCACCCGGAACGCGAGCGGCCCGCGACCCGGACGCGGTGGCGCGGCGGGTACCTCCGCCCGCCACTGCAGCCACCCGGCCCGCGCGAGGTGGACCACGAGGTGCAGTGCCGCGCCGTCGGGGTCCGCGAGCACCAGATCGAGGAACTTGCCGTGCCGCGCCGCGTCGACGACGCGGGCGCCCTCGAGGTCGCGTACCGGCGGGTCGAACGTCTTGAGCGCGCTGATCGCGGCCAGTTCGACGCGCGCGATGCGCAGCCCGGTCGCGGTACGGCGCAGGTACGCCGCCAAGGACTCGACCTCCGGCAGCTCTGGCACGGCACGAGCCTGCCACGTACCGGACCGGCCTCGCAGCGGTGTAGCGCCCGCTCAGCCGGTGAGCTCGCCCAGCAGCGCATCGACGCCGCGGTGCAACGTCGGGTACGCCCACACCTGGCGAGCAAGATCACGGACCGGCACCCGCGCCTGCACGGCCACCGAGAGCGCCCCCAGCACCTCTCCGCCGTGGGGCCCGGCGCTGGTCGCCCCGACCAGCACGCCGTCGTGTGCCACGAGCATCAGCAGCCCGTCGTTGCCGGGTCCGTGCATCCAGGCGCGCGCAGAGGCCTCGGCGAGCGGCTGCTGCACGACGGTGACGGCGTCACCCCACCGGTCCCGGGCCTGCGCGGCGGTCAGCCCGACCGCGCCGATCTCCGGGTCGGTGAAGGTCACCCGGGGCAGCCGGTCGACCGTCCCGAGGTCCGCGGGCACGTCCCGCCCCAGCACCACGTCGCGCACCACGCGCGCCTGATGGACCGCGACGTGCGTGAAGGGACCCTGGCCAGTCACGTCGCCGAGCGCGAAGGTCCGCGGCAGCGGCTCGCCGCCCGCGACAACGTGGCAGTGCCCGTCGACCGGCAGCGCCTTGCCGCCCGGGTCGATCCCGATGCTCGCGGCGCCGAGGCCGTCGAGGTCGACGTGGCGACCGGTGGCCACGAGCAGTCGCTCGCCCCGCACGGTGGTGCCGTCGTCAAGCTCGAGGCGGAACCCGTCGTCGTACGACACCGCGCGTGCTCCCACGCCCAGGTGCAGCTCGACGCCCTCGCGGGTGAAGACGTCCGCGAGCAGGTCGCCCGCCTCCGGCTCCTCGGGGCCGAGCAGCCGCGGGCCCTGCTCCACGATGCTCACCCGTACCCCGAACCGGGCGGCGACCTGCGCGAGCTCGCATCCGACCGCACCCCCGCCGAGCACGACGAGTGACTCGGGCAGCTGCGCCGCCTCCACGAACTCGTGGTTCGTCCAGTACGGCGTGTCGGCCAGCCCGTCGAGCGGCGGTACCGACGCCTTCGATCCGGCCGCGACGACGACCGCCCGCCGCGCCGTGACGTCGTGTCGCTCGCCGCCGTCGACGGCGACCGTGACCGAGGTGGGCGAGGTGAGCCGGGCGGTGCCGCGCAACAGGCGTACGCCCTTGCCCTCCACGCGTTCCGCGGCGGCGGCGTCGTCCCAGCCGGTCGTCGCCTCCTCGCGTACCCGCCCGGCGACCGGCGCCCAGTCGGCGGTCACCTCCGCGGTACCGGCGAGCTGCGGTACGCGCCGGGCCTCGGCGAGCACCTCCGCGCCGCGCAACATCATCTTGGTCGGCACGCAGCCCCAGTACGCGCACTCGCCGCCGATGAGGCGGGCCTCCACGCCGACGACGTCGAGCCCCGCCTCGGCCAGATCGCCGGCGAGCGCCTCCCCGCCGGGCCCCAAGCCGATGACCACCGCGTCCGCCGTCTGCTCATCCGCTGCGCTCATGATCCTCACCCTGCCCCGACCCACCAGGACCGGCCACCGGGGCACCACCACCCGCCCGCTCATCTCGCGTGTCCCTGCTCGAAACGTCGTCAACTCGCGAAGTTGACGACGTTTCGAGCAGGGACGCGGGTCAGCCGAGGGCGAGCAGGGCGGCGGCCCCGAGCGCGGTGACCATGCCGAGCTGCTGCACCGGACGCAGCCGCTCGTGCAGGTAGTAGCGCGCGAGCAGCACCGTCGCCGCGGGGTAGAGCGCCGCGAGGACCGAGACGACGCTGAGCATCCCGGACTGCACGGCGAGGCGGAAGAAGACGTTGGCGACCGAGTCCATCGTGCCGATCAGCAGCGCCGGCAGCAGCACCGCCCGCGGCAGCGCGGCGCCGCCCATCCGGGTCAGCGCGTACGCGAGGATCAGCAGCCCCGAGACCGAACGGGAGACCGTCACCGGCCAGACCCCGGAGTCGCTCGGGGCCAGCCCGATGATCGCCATGTAGATCCCGATGAAGATCCCGGAGGCGACAGCGAGCACCACGATCCGCAGTACGACCCGCTGGTGGAGCGCATCGTCGTCGTGGCGCGGCTCCATCGACACCAGCACGATCGCGACGACGGTCAGCAGCATGCCGAGGTACGCGAGCACGCCCGGTCGCTCGCCGATGACGAGCCCGACGACGACCGGGACCACCGCCGACACCACGGCGGTGAGCGGGGAGACGACTCCCATCGGCCCGGCCGCGAGCACGTAGTAGAGCAGCACCAGCCCGCCCACGCCCGCCACGCCGGCCGCCGCGCCGAGCCACACCGCCTGCGCGGTCAGCCGGCCCGGCAGGACCACCGCCAGCACGACGAGCGAGACCGCGCCGAGGGGTACGGAGAGCGCCGCCACCTGCAGGACGTGCGCCCGGCGGCTGGCCAGCCCGGCCAGGAAGTCCGACAGGCCCCACATCAGGCTCGCGAGCAGGGCGAGGACCGCAGGCACGCGGGTCAGTGCACCAGATGGTTGCGGTTCGGCACCAATCCGGTGTCGTGGGCCACCAGTGGGCCGTACCTGGGTACCCTCCGCACAACGTTCGTACTGACTCACGACACAGGAGCACTACATGCGACGAACTCGCCTGACGGCACTGATCGGGCTCGGCGCCAGCGCCGTGCTGGCTCTCGCCGCATGCGGAGGTGGAACCAGCTCCGCACCGGAAACCCCGCCGAGCGACACCGCAGGCGCCGGCGGCGACACCGTCTGCGCCACGGTGGACCAGGCCGGCACCGACGAGCTTGCGGAGATCTGCAAGAAGGGCGTCATCACGGTGTCAACCGACCCCTCCTACCCGCCGCAGTCGTCGCTGAACAAGGACACCGGCGAGTACGAGGGCTTCGACATCGACGTCGCCAAGGAGATCGCCAAGCGGCTCGGGGTCACCACCGAGTGGATCGCTCCCAACTGGGACGTCATCACCGCCGGTAGCTGGAACGGCCGCTGGGACATGTCGGTCGGATCGATGACCGTCACCGAGGAGCGGGCCAAGGTCCTGAACTTCAGCCCGGCCTACTACTACACCCCGGCCTCCATCGCGGTGCACAAGGACAACACCACGATCAACAACCTGGAGACCGACCTCGACGGCAAGCGGGTCGGCGCCTGCTCGGCCTGCACGTACGACGCGTACCTGAACAAGACCCTGGTGATCCCCGGCTACACCTTCAACTTCGTCGTCGACGACGTGAAGTTCTCCGGCTACGACACCGACACCACCGCCATCCAGGACCTCTCGCTCGGCGACGGTGCCCGCCTCGACGCGGCCATGTCCTCGCTCACCACCCTGCAGGGCGCCATCGACGCGGGCAGCCCGATCAAGATCGTCGGCGACCCGCTGTTCTACGAGCCGCTCGCGGTGGCCTTCGACAAGAGCGCCGACAGCCAGAGCCTGACCGATGCGGCGAGCAAGATCGTCGAGGAGATGCACGCCGACGGCACCCTCAGCGAGCTGTCGAAGAAGTGGTACGACGGCGTGGACTACTCGGTCACGAAGAACTGACCCTCGTGTCGGACTCCCACAGGAGAGCGGCGTGAGCGACGTGCGCCCGGGGGCGGCTGCGGCCGCCCCCGGGCCCTTCGAGCAGCTCCAGCTCGCGAGCGCGCGGGTCCCATTCCGCGTCAAGTACGTCGCTGTCTGGATCGTCATCTTCGGCCTGCTCGCCTGGTTCTTCTGGCTGGCCAAGTTCAACTTCGCCTGGATGGCCGACAACGCCGCCTTCATCGCGGGCGGCGTCCGCTACACCGTGCTGCTCGCGGTGTTCTCCATCGCGCTGGCCTGCATCATGGCGCTCGTCGGCGCGCTGTGCCGGATCTCCGCCAACCCGGTCCTCAACGGCGCCGCCGGGTTCTACACCTCGTTCTTCCGCGGCACCCCGTTGATCGTCCAGCTGTTCCTGATCTACCTCGCGGTGCCGCAGATCGCCAACGGGTTCGGCAACCCGCAGCTCACGAAGCTGTTGACGCTCAGCGCCTTCCAAGCCGGCGTCATCGGGCTCGGGCTGAACTACGGCGCGTACCTCACCGAGATCTTCCGCGCGGGCATCCAGGCGGTGCCGCACGGACAGTACGAGGCGGCCGACGCGCTCGGCATGACGTACCGGCAGCGGATGCGCCGGGTGGTGCTGCCGCAGGCGTTCCGGATCATCATCCCGCCCACGGGCAACGAGTTCATCGCGATGATCAAGGACACCGCGTTGGTGAGCTTCCTCGGCGTCGCGGCAGCTCAGGCCGAGATCTTCCGGCTCGCGCAAGTCACCGGCAAGCGCGACTTCAAGAACCTGGAAGCGCTGATCGTCGCCGCGGCCCTCTACTGGGCCATCACCGGCGTGTTCACGTTCTTCCAGGCCCGCCTCGAGCGCCGGCTCGCGCGCGGCTACGTCCGGACGTCGCCCGCGGCGGCCGCGACGGTGGCCAAGGCTGCCGGCGGGCAGTCGCTGGCGGCCGCCGAATCGGTGGTGCCCACCGACGACCTCGATCCAGACCCACCCGAGAGGGCGTTCCGATGAGCGTTGCGGCACGGCTGTCCCCGGGCGGGACACCGGTGGTACGGGTCCGGGGACTGCACAAGCGGTTCGGCGACCTCGAGGTGCTGCGCGGCGTCGACCTCGACGTGCGGTCCGGGGAGGTCGTCGTCATCTTCGGGCGCTCCGGATCGGGCAAGAGCACCCTGCTGCGCTGCATCAACTTCCTCGAGGACCCGACCGAGGGCACCATCGAGGTGGCCGGGATGGAGCTTGCCGGTGGGTACCGGACCCGGCGCAAGCGCGAGCTCGTACGCCAGTTGCGGCTGCGGGCCGGGATGGTCTTCCAGCAGTTCAACCTTTTCCCCCAGATGACCTCGCTCGAGAACGTGATGGAGGCGCCGATCCGGGTCAAGCGGGTGCCGCGCGAGCAGGCCCGCGCCAAGGCGCTGGCGCTGCTGGACCGCGTCGGGCTCGCCGACAAGGCAGACGTCCACCCGATCCGGCTCTCCGGCGGCCAGCAGCAGCGGGTCGCGATCGCCCGTGCGCTGGCGATGGAGCCGGAGGTGATGCTCTTCGATGAGCCCACCTCGGCGCTCGACCCGGAGCTGATCGGCGAGGTCCTCGGGGTCATGCGCGACCTGGCGGCCGAGCACATGACCATGCTCGTCGTGACCCACGAGATGGGCTTCGCGCGCGAGGTCGCGAACCGGATGTGCTTCTTCCACGAAGGGGTGCTGCTGGAGCAGGGCACCCCGGAGGACATCTTCACCCGCACCCGGCACGCCGAGACCCGCCAGTTCCTCAGCGCGGTGCTCTGACCTGATCTGACCGGGGTCGGGCTCGGCTCACTGGTGCGGGTGGCTCTGGCGCCACCACGCGAGCACGAACAGGCCCAGCGAGAAGACCAGGCCCACGACCACCCACAGCACGACCGTCATGTCGATCCAGGAACCGGGTGGGGGCGAGCCGGGCAGGAACCCGCGCAGCGGCACCGTCGCGAAGAGCATCGCCGCGATCCACCCGGCGTACGCGGGTTCGGCACGGCGCCGCCCACGCAGCACCTGGTAGCAGACGAAGAGCGCGAGCACCGGCAGGGTGACGAGCACCAGCACCATGATCAGGCCGAAGGCGAGCGTGCCGCCGGCCCGCGCGGCGCTCAGCTCGATCACCTGTTGCCCGGCCTGGACCGTCGCGGCGTCGTCCAGGGTCGGCGCCGCGCTCGTCTTCCAGCCCTTCACCGAACCCTCGATGCTCACCACCAGCGGGACCGGCTCGTGCAGGTCTCCGGTGGTACGGAACGCCTGCAGCACCATCAAGCCGCCGTACCGGTCGAACGGCCAGTTCTCGATCTCGCCCTCGAGCATCACCTCGATCGGCACCGTCGCCGGCACCTGGCCGCGGGGGAAGCGCAGTTGCTGGCTGCCGGCGACCGGAACGACGACGACGCCGAGGTCCTGGCTCGGGGTCAGCTCGTCCGCCGAGAGCAGGTCCTCGCCGGGGATCAGCGTGAGGTCGGCGTGCATCCGCCCGGTACGCGCGTCGAGGTCACTGAGCTGGATCGCGACCTCGACGCCGTCCGCCGGCCGCGGCGCGGACGGTTCGTACCCGACGTTGCGCCCGCTGCCCGCATAGAGGACGAGGACCACGAGATACAGCACGACGCCGATGCCGATCACCGACGTCCAGCCGCGGGACAAGCGCCGACGCGGCCGGGCTTCCACCAGCGCGCCGGGCCCGTCCGGTGCTTCCACCAGCGCGCCGGGCCCGTCCGGCGCTTCCGGCCCGACCGCCGGTTCGGGCGCCTGCTCCGCGGGCTCGCCGGACGCGTCCCCGGACCCGTTACCCGGCTCGACCACGGCGACGACCCTAACGGCCACGCGCGCCTGCCCAGCGGCGGCGCGTTGCGCGGCGGCTCCGGTCCGACCAGACTCGACCTCCGTGATCCTCTCCCACCTCGCCATCCAGTGCGCCGACCTCGACGCGAGCGCACAGTTCTACGACCGGGTTCTGGCCACCGTCGGCGGGCGCCGCGTCCTGGAGCTGGGGCCGGCGATCGGGTATGGCGACCAGGCGCCGGACTTCTGGATCGGGACCCGGCAGACCGGCGAGGGCTTCCGCGAGACGCACTTCGCGTTCGCCGCGCCGGACCGCGCGGCCGTGCACGCCTTCCACGAGGCGGCGCTCGCGGCGGGTGCCGAGGTACTGCACGAGCCGCGGCTCTGGACCGAGTACACCCCGACGTACTACGCAGTCTTCGTACGCGACCCCGACGGCAACAACGTCGAGGCCGTCACCTTCGCCGACTGAAGTCCCCGTCCGGCCCGGCAGGATCGGCTCCATGCTGCTGGCGGAGCTCGTCGCGACCTCGGCGCAAGTCGCGGCGACCCGTTCGCGCACCGCCAAGACCGCAGCCCTTGCCGCTGCGCTGCGTGCCGCCTCGCCTGCCGAGCTCCCGGTCGTCGTCTCCTACCTCTCCGGTGAGCTGCGCCAGCGCCGCACCGGGGTCGGGTGGGCCGCCCTGGGCAGCCCGCCGCCGCCCGCACCGGCCGCGTCGCTGACGGTGCGCGACGTCGACGAGGCGTTCGCCGCGATCTCCGCCGCCGGGCATGAAGGCATTGTCGCGAAGTCGCTGACCGAGCCGTACGCCGCGGGACGGCGCGGTGCCGGCTGGGTGAAGGTGAAGCCGGTGCACACCCTCGACCTCGTCGTGCTCGCGGCGGAGTGGGGGCACGGGCGGCGCCGCGGCTGGCTCTCCAACCTGCACCTAGGTGCCCGCGATCCGTCCGGCGGGGGATACGTGATGCTGGGCAAGACGTTCAAGGGACTCACCGACGAGCTCCTGCGCTGGCAGACCGAGCGCCTGCTCGAGCTCGCCACCGAACGTGACGACTGGGTGGTCCACGTACGCCCGGAGCTGGTCGTGGAGATCGCGTACGACGGCGTCCAGCGCTCACCGCGCTACCCCGGCGGCGTCGCGCTGCGCTTCGCGCGGGTGGTGCGCTACCGGCCCGACAAGCGCGCCACCGAGGCCGACACCCTCGCGACCGTCCTCGCCACCTGAATTCCCCGCGTCCCTGCTCGAAACGTCGTCAACTCGGCAAGTTAGCGACGTTTCGAGCAGGGACACGGGAACAGATGGGGGTCAGCGGCGGACGTCGATGAGCAGCCGGCCGCGCACCGTCCCCGCCTCGATGCGCTCGTGTGCCTCGCGCGCCGCGCCGAGTGGCAGTACGTCCGCGACCCGGGCACGTAGCGTCCCAGCAGCGGCGAGCTCACCGACGACCTGCGCCGCCGCGGCGAGGTCGGCCGTCGACGCCCGGCTGATCACGAAGCCGGCGAGCCGCACGTCGTGCTGGTAGAGGGCGGCGAGCGGTACGGCCGGCACCGGCTCCCGGGCTGCGGTCACCAGCACCGTCGCACCCGGCGCGACGACCGCACGCACCAGGTCGAAGTCGTGGTGACCGGACGTCTCCCAGTACACGTCAACGCCTCGGGGCGCGGCCGCGCAGACCTGCTCGGGGAGATCGTCGGCGCGGTAGTCGACGACGGCGTCCGCCCCCGCAGCCCGGCAGCCCGGCGCGTCCGCGGGGCGGGCGCTCGCGACGACGCGGGCGCCGGCACGGTGGGCGAGCGTGATCGCCGCCGACCCGATGTTGCCGGCGCCACCACCGACGTACACGGTGCATCCAGGGGACAGCCGGGCATGCACGAACCAGCCCAGGTACGCCGTCGCGGCCGGCTGCGCGAGCGCCACGAGCTGCGCGGGGTCGGCGCCGTCCGGGACGCGGTAGAGCCGGTCGGCAGGGACCGCGGCGTACTCGGCAGTCACGCCTTGGCGGCCCTCGTGTCCCATGCTGTTGGACCAGACGCGTTCTCCCGGCCGGAACCCGAGGGCGTCCGAACCGGCCGACACCACAGTGCCCACCAGGTCACGTCCCAGGACGAGCGGCAGCGGTACGGGCGTGCGGTACCGCCCCGCGCGGACGTACGCGTCGACGGGGTTCACCGCGATCGTCTCGACGGCGACCAGCACCTCGCTCGCCCCGGTCGGGGGCACCGGCAGCTCGCCGGCCTCGATCGCATCGGCCGGGCCGAGCGCGCGTACGAATGCTGCGCGCATGGCCTCGGGAACCATGGTCAGCGCCCGAGCGCGGCGCGCACGCCCGGTACGACCTGCTCGGCGAACAGCGCGAGCTGGCGCTCGTGGTCGTCGTCCGGCCAGAACGCGAAACCGTTCAGCCCGTCCTCGCGCACGAACGCCACCAGCCGGTCCACCCAGTGCGCGACCGGTCCGAGCAGGTCCTTGTCCCCGCGCTGGTCGGTGATCATGCCCTGCACGTTGTAGACCTTGCGGATCGCGCCCGGGTCTCGACCGGCGCGCCGCGCCGCCTCGTCGATCCGCGCGGCCGCCGCCCCGACCCGGTCCGTGCCGAGGAACGAGGACGAGGGCTGCCACCCGTCCGCCTTCCGGCCCGTCAGCTCGAGCATCCGCGGGCCGTACGCGCCGAGCCAGATGCCGAGCCCGGCGCGCGGCTGCGGCCCGGGGCGGGTGCCCGCGAGGCGGTAGTGCTCGCCGCCGACCCGTACGCTGCGCTCCTCGCTCCACATCGCCCGGATGACATCGATCGCCTCGTCCAGCGCGTCGACCGCCTCTCCCGGCGAGCGCCGCGGGCCTCCCATCGCCTCGATCGCCTCCCAGAAGGCGCCCGCGCCGAGCCCGAGCTGCAGGCGGCCGCCGGTGAGCAGGTCGAGCGTCGCCGCCGACTTGGCAAGGACAGCAGGGGGCCGCAGCGGCAGGCTCGCGACCGTCGGGACCAGCGTGATCCGTTCGGTGCGGGCGCCGAGGTACGACAGCAGCGTCCAGGTGTCGTAGAACCGTCGCTGGTACGGGTGGTCCTGCACGGTTATCAGGTCGTAGCCCAGCGCCTCCGCGCGTCGGGCGGCACGCACCGGAGCGTCCGACGGGTCGGCGACCGGGTCGACGTTGGCTCCGAACAGGACGGGTAGCGGCATCGGGCTCTCCTCACGGCGATGGTCGACTGCCTCGATCCTCGCCCACCCGCCGGTTCTGCGCGTCCGTGAAGACCTGCCTGCCGGGCGGGGCCGGTCTAGCCTGGAGACGTGAAGTACGTGCTCGCCGTCCTGGTCGCGGCCGTGCCGCTCTGGCTGGCGTGGGCCTCGTGGCGAGGACGCGTACGGATGCGTTGCTGCGGCATCGCCGCCTCCCAGGACACCCGGATGCGGGACGCGTACGCGACGGGCGCACCGGTGCCCGCCCCGGACGGGAGGTCCCCGACGACTCCGACACCGGTCAGCGGCGCGCCGGATCTGGCCGCGCAGCCGCGAAGGGAGTGACGATGACTGCCAGGAATCGGGTGCTGATCGTCGCGACCAACGTCGACGGGTTCGACAAAGCCGGCTACCGGACGGGCTTGTGGTTGGGAGAGCTGACCGAGTTCTACGACGTGGCTGAAGCGGCCGGCGTCGCGATGGACATCGCCAGTCCGCGCGGCGGCAAGGTCCCCATCGATCCCGGAAGTCTCATGCTGTCCGAGGTCGGCGCAGCGATAGGACTCACAACTCCCGTCGCGAGACGCTACAGGGACAAGGGTTTCATGCGGAAGCTCGACGACACCATGAAAGCCTCCGATGCAGCCGTGCAGGCGTACGGTGCCATCTACCTCACCGGTGGCCACGGCGTCATGTCCGACTTCCCGGGCGAGCTCGCACCCGTCGTGTCCGCGTTCGCCCGCTCAGACAAGATCGTCTCCGCCGTCTGCCACGGGCCTGCTGGATTGCTCGATGCGACGCTCGCTGACGGCGCCAACATCATCGCCGGCCGCAACGTGACGGGGTATTCCTGGCGGGAGGAGAAGGCCGCGAGACGTGACCGGGCCGTTCCGTACGACCTTGAAGAGGTACTGCGAAGGCGCGGCGCGAATTACAGTTGCGCCGTCTTACCGTTCATGGCGCACGTCGTGCAGGATGGGCTTCTGATCACCGGTCAGAACCCCAAGAGTGCAAAGGGCGTCGGCGAGGCCGTAGCGAGGACGCTCAGCGGCACGCCCGCAGGGCACACGAAGGTGCCGAGTGCTTCCAACTGAATCCCTGATCCACCGGTGACCTGGACCCGCTTTGCGAGTACGTTCGCACCGGGCCGGACGCGGACCAGGGAGTCTCCCCTGTCTTGGTGCGCGAGGGGGGAGTTGAACCCCCACGCCCTTTCGGGCACACGGACCTGAACCGTGCGCGTCTGCCTATTCCGCCACTCGCGCGCGCCGGAGCAGGCTAACACGCGGTACGGGGGCGTCCGCCTGCGGAGCCGACGTGCACGAGCAGCGCTGCTGCCCCGGTTACGATCACCTGAGCACCATGGCCGGGTCACCGTCCGTGGCGACCGCAGAACGGCAGGAGAAGCGCGTGGGACTGCTCGACCGCTTCGAGCAGCGGCTGGACCGCCTCGTGAACGGCGCCTTCGCGCGGGCGTTCAAGGCCGAGGTCCAGCCGATCGAGCTCGCGTCGGCACTCCAGCGTGAGATGGACGACCGGTCCGCGGTCGTGAGCCGTGACCGTACGGTCGCCCCCAACTCCTTCGACGTCGAGCTCGCCCCGCACGACTTCGAGCGGCTCAGCGTCTACGCCCAGACCTTGGCGGCCGAGCTCGCCGGGATGGTGCAGGAGTACGCGCAGGAGCAGCGGTACGCGCTGTCCGGCGCGGTGCGCGTCGGGATCGGGCGCGACGATGCACTCGACACCGGCATCTTCCGGGTCCGCAGCGAGGCCCGCCCCGACGTCCACGAGAACCCCGCATCGCCCCCACCGCCCGCCCCACCGGAGGGGGCGGGCCACGCCCGGCTCGTCATCGCGCAGACAGCTCACCCGCTCACCCGTCCGGTCACCCGCATCGGGCGCGGCACCGACTCGGACCTGCGCATCGACGACGCAGGAGTCTCGCGCAGCCACGCCGAGATCCTGCTCGGCCGCGAGGTGCTGCTGCGCGACCTCGGTTCGACCAACGGCACGTACGTGAACGGGGTGCAGGTCGGGGAGACCGTGCTGCACGACGGGGACGTGCTCCGCCTCGGAGGTACGGCGATCACCTACCGGACCGGATGAGGCCGGCGATGGGAACAGGAGCGCCATGAGCGAGCTGGCGCTGACGCTGCTGCGCCTGACCTTCCTCGTGCTGCTGTGGGTGCTGGTGCTCGTGACGGTGCTGGTGCTGCGCCGCGACCTCAAGGCGCCGCGCGACGCGCGCCCGCTCGCGCCTGCCCGCGGGGGCGGACTGCCACCGGCACCGACGGCGCCGGCCGCGCCGGCACCGGTCAAGCCGCGAAAGCCGGCCCGGGCACGCCGCGGCGGCCCCGGCAGTCTCGCCGTGGTGGAGGGACCGCTGACCGGGACGGTGATCCCGCTGGGTACCGCGCCGGTCACCATCGGGCGCGCCGCCGACTCCACCCTCGTCCTCGACGACGAGTACGCGAGCAACAACCACGCCCGGCTCGCGTTGGTGGACGGCCGGTGGGTGGTGCAGGATCTGGGGTCGACGAACGGGACGTGGATCGGCCGGACCCGTCTCACCGCCCCCACGGAGCTGACCGTCGGCCAGCAGGTACGCGTGGGGCGCACCACCCTCGAGCTGCGGAAGTGACACCCGCCTGATGACCCTGCTGCTGCGCACCGCCGCACGCTCGGACGTCGGGCTCGTACGCGCCGGAAACGAGGACTCCGGCTACGCCGGGCCGGACCTGCTCGTCGTCGCCGACGGGATGGGCGGGCACGCGGCCGGGGAGCTGGCCAGCGCGACGGCCGTGGCGACCCTCGCCCAGCTGGAGACCGCGGGGCTGGACGACCGCGACGCGGTCACCCAGCTCGCCGACGCCGTCGAGCTCGCCTCGGAACGGATTGCCGACCTCATTGCCGAGCAGCCCGAGCTCGCCGGGATGGGCACGACCGTCACCGCGCTCGCGTGGCTCGGCTCGCGACCCGACGCCCCGGCCCGGGTCGCGCTCGTGCACGTGGGCGACTCGCGGGCGTACCTGCTGCGCGACGGCGAGCTCTCCCAGCTGTCCCGGGACCACACGTACGTGCAGACGCTCGTCGACGCCGGGCGCATCACCCCGGCCGAGGCCGCTGTCCACCCCCGGCGCTCGCTGCTCATGCGCACCATCGACGGCGTGCATCCGGCCGAGCCCGACCTGTCGGTGCGCGAGGCCCGACTCGGCGACCGCTACCTGGTCTGCAGTGACGGGCTCTCCGGCGTCGTGAGCGAGACCGAGCTGCACGGGCTGCTGAACCTGGCCGACCCGACCGCCGCGGTGTCCGCGCTCGTCGACGCCGCGCTCGCTGCGGGAGCCCCCGACAACGTGACCTGCGTCGTCGCCGACGTGGTGGACACCGCCGACCTGGTCGCACCCGTGACGTCCCCGGAGGACGGCTCCTTCGAGCCCGAAGCGGCGGAGCAGACCGACGTCGCCGACGTGCCGGTCGAGCGGCGCCCGGGACGACCCGTCGTCGTGGGCGCGGCGGGCGAACGCGCCGTGCGCGAGCAGCTGCCCGACCTCGAGTTCCCGGTCGACGCCGAACCGGACCCGGACGCGCCGGCGGTCCACGGCGGCACCCAGATCGTGCGCGTCAACACCGCTCCGGACGCCCGCCAGGAGGGCCCGCTCGCCCTCGCCCGCGTCTACGCGGAGGAGCACGCGGCACGTCCCCGACGCACCCGGCACTGGGTGCTGGCCGCCGTCATCGCCCTGCTCGTCGTGATCGTCGGCGCCGTCGTCGCGTTCGGGTTGTGGGCGCGCGGCCAGTGGTTCGTCGGGGAGTCCGACGGGTACGTCGCGGTGTACCAGGGGGTGCCGGGCAGCATCGGCCCGCTCGCACTGCACCGCGTTGCGCAGCAGAGCGACCTGGCGGTCGACCAGCTCCCGACCTTCGAAGCCGAGCAGGTACGCGCGACGATCTACGTCGCCTCCGAGGGCGCGGCCGACGCGACGCTCACCCGGCTGCAGACCCGCGCGGACCAGTGCCGCACCGACCCGAGCGCCGCGGGCTGCCCCGGCGCCCCGGCGTGACGATCACCGCGGCGCCGCCCACGGCACCGGCGCGTTACCGCCAGCCCAAGCGGCGCGGTGCCGAGCTCGGGCTGCTCGTGCTCGGCTTCGTCGTCGCCGCGATCGGCTACGTCCAGGTCGACTTCGCCGTCCTCGGCGAGCTCGACACCACGACCGTGCGCGTATTGGGCGTCGCCGGGGTGATGGTCCTGGTCGTGCATCTGCTGGTGCGTGTGTTCGCCCCGTACGCCGACCCGATCGTGCTGCCCGTGGCGGCGACGCTGAACCTGCTCGGGCTCACCATGATCCACCGGCTCGACCTCGCCGACGCGCGCCGCGCTGCCCAGTCCGGCGGCGCCGTACCGAGCCCCGACGTCAGCAGCCAGCTGACCTGGACCGGGCTCGGCCTGCTGCTCGCCGTGCTCGTGCTGCTCGTGGTGCGCGACCATCGCCGCCTGCAGCGCTTCACCTACACCTCGCTGCTCGCCGGCATCGTGCTGCTGCTGCTTCCGCTCGTCCCCGGCCTCGGGTACGGCGTGCGCGGGGCGACCCTCTGGATCCGGCTCGGCGGCTACACCTTCCAACCCGGGGAGCTCGCGAAGATCGTCCTCACCGTGTTCTTCGCGGGCTACCTGAGCATGAAGCGCGACTCGCTGGCGCTGGTGCGCAGCAAGGTGCTCGGCCTCGAGCTGCCCCGCGGGCGCGATCTGGGCCCGCTGCTCGTCGCTTGGGTCGTGAGCCTGGCGATCCTCGTGTTCGAGACCGACCTCGGCACGTCGCTGCTGTTCTTCGGGCTCGCCGTCTGCTTGCTCTACGTCGCCACCCAGCGCCGTTCCTGGCTGGTGCTCGGCACCGTGCTGTTCCTCTCCGGGGCGGCCCTCGCGTACGCCGCGTTCGGCCATGTCCGGCTCCGGTTCGATCTCTGGCTGCACCCGTTCGACGACCCGTCCGGCGCCGGCTACCAGATCGTCCAGTCGCTGTACGGGCTGGCGAGCGGCGGGCTGTTCGGCAGCGGGCTGGGACAGGGCTATCCGCAGCTGGTGCCGTTCGCCAAGAGCGACTTCATCGTCGCCGCGTTCGGCGAGGAGATCGGGCTGGCCGGCCTGTTCGCGATGCTGATGCTGTACGCGATCCTCGTGCAGCGCGGTTTCCGGATCGCCGTCGCCTGCCGGGACCCGTTCGGCTCGCTGCTCGCCGCGGGCCTCGCGATCGTGACGGCGCTGCAGGTGTTCATCGTCGTCGGCGGGGTCACCCGGCTGATCCCGCTCACCGGGCTCACCACCCCGTTCCTGTCCCAGGGCGGCTCCTCACTGGTCGCCAACTGGATCGCGGTCGCGCTGCTGCTACGCGTCAGCGACAACACCCGCCGCCCGGACCCGTCGCTGCTACCCGACGACGCGCGCACCCAGGTGGTGCGGCTGTGATCCGTTCACTGCGTCGCCTCGCCGCGGTGCTGCTCGTCCTCGTCCTCGCGATCATCGCCAACCTCACGTGGGTGCAGTTCGTGGACGCCGACGACCTGCGCAGCCAGCCCGGCAACACCCGCAACCTGCTGCGTGAGTACTCCCGCGAGCGCGGGCCGATCCTCGTCGGCGGGGCCGCCGTCGCCAAGTCCATCCCGACCTCGGACCAGCTGAAGTTCCTGCGCACCTACTCCGCCGGCCCGCGGTACGCGCCGGCGACGGGCTTCTACTCCCTGGTCTACGGCGCCACCGGCCTCGAACGCACCGAGAACTCGATCCTGTCCGGCAGCGACGACCGCTTCTTCGTCGACCGGCTCGAGCAGCTGTTCGCGGGCCGCTCGGTCCAGGGCGGCGCGGTCCGCACCACCCTGAACGCCAAGGCGCAGAAGGCCGCCTTCGACGGCCTGGCCGGACGCACCGGCGCCGTCGTCGCGATCGACCCGGCTACCGGCGCGATCCTTGCGCTCGCCAGCAGCCCGTCGTTCGACCCGAACCAGCTCAGCTCGCACAATTCCACCAAGATCCGCAAGGCGTACGCCGCGTACGAGGCCGACCCGGACAAGCCGCTCACCAACCGTCCGCTCACGATGGCGCTGCCGCCGGGGTCCACCTTCAAGCTGGTGACGGCCGCCGCTGCGTTGGAGAGCGGCAGATACCAGCCGGACACGATGGTGCCCGGTCCTGCGGAGCTGAAGCTGCCGCAGACGACGCACGCGCTGAAGAACTGGACCGGGCAGCGCTGCGGACCCGACGACGAGACGACCCTGACGAATGCGCTCGCGATCTCCTGCAACACCGCATTCGCTTCCATCGGAATGGACCTCGGCGCCGATGCACTGCGAGCGCAGGCCGAGAAGTTCGGATTCGACAACGGGTTCCAGATCCCGCTGCGTGCCGCCACCAGCCGCTTCCCCGCCGAGCTTGACGCCCCGCAGACCGCGATGGCCGCGATCGGGCAGTACGACGTGGCCGCGACGGCGCTGCAGATGGCGATGGTCGGCGCTGGGATCGCCAACGGCGGAACGGTGATGAACCCGTACCTCGTCTCACAGGTGCTCGGCCCGGACCTCTCGGTCCTCGAACAGGCCGAGCCGAGCCCGTACCAGCAGGCGATGACGCCGGCGAATGCGGCAGCGCTGATGTCGATGATGGAGACGACAGTCACCCAGGGGACCGCCACCAGCGTGCAGATCCCTGGGGTGCGGGTCGGAGGCAAGACCGGCACCGCGCAGTCGGGCACCGACGCCAAGGCGCATGCCTGGTTCGTCGCGGTGGCGCCGATCCAGACCTCGCAGGTCGCCGTCGCGGTGGTGCTGCAGAACGGCGGAGGTGCGCCCGAGGTGAGTGGCAACGCGCTGGCCGGCCCGATCGCGCGGGCCGTGATCGAGGCGGTGCTGTCATGATCTACCCGGGGACACGGTCGCACTGCCGCGGACAGGATCCGTTCCGCTCGGACGGGTCGGGGCGCCTGCCTCACCGGTGGGCGAGAACTCGGTTGCAGGTGAACGGAGATTACGTTGACTGAGCAGCGCCGCCTCGGCGACCGCTACGAGCTCGGCGAGGTCATCGGCCGGGGCGGTATGGCCGAGGTCCACGAGGGCCACGACCTGCGCCTGGGCCGCCGCGTCGCGGTCAAGATCCTGCGCCCGGACCTCGCGCGGGACCCGGCGTTCCAGGCGCGGTTCCGCCGCGAGGCGCAGAGCGCCGCCTCGCTGAACCACCCCAACATCGTGGCCGTCTACGACACCGGTGAGGATGTGCTCGCGGACGGACCGGACGGCGGCACAGGAACGATCGTGCCGTACATCGTCATGGAGTACGTCGACGGGATGACCCTGCGACAGCTCACGAGCAGCGGCAGGCGCCTGCTGCCCGAACGCGCGATGGAGATCGCCGACGGGGTGCTCGCCGCGCTCGACTACAGCCACCGGCACGGCATCGTGCACCGGGACATCAAGCCCGGCAACGTGATGCTGACGCGGGCCGGTGAGGTCAAGGTCATGGACTTCGGCATTGCCCGCGCGCTCGCCGACGCCGGGCAGACGATGACCGCGACCTCGACGGTGATGGGCACCGCCCAGTACCTGTCTCCGGAGCAGGCGCGCGGCGAGATGGTCGACAGCCGCAGCGACATCTATTCCACCGGCTGCCTGCTGTACGAGCTGCTCACCGGTCGCCCGCCGTTCACGGGTGACTCCCCGGTCGCGGTCGCCTACCAGCACGTCTCGGAGTCCCCGGTGCCGCCGAGCCAGCTCGACCCGTCGATCCCGCCGACGATCGACGCGATCGTCCTCAAGGCGCTCGCCAAGCGGCCGGCCGACCGCTACCAGTCGGCGGCCGACATGCGCTCGGACGTGGAGCGCGCGATCGCCGGGTTGCCGGTCACCGCCGCGCACACGCCGGTGACGGCCACCGCCCCGGCGGCGACGACCGCGATGCCGGCGGTGGGACCACCTTCCGCCCCGCCGCGCGAAGGACGCAGCCCATGGCTGTGGGTCGCGGTCGTCGTCGGGGTCGCCGCGGTCGGTGTCGCGATGTTCCTCGTCGGCAGGACGATCTTCGGTACGCCCGCCGTCGACACCGTGGCGGTCCCGCCGCTCGCCGGGCTCTCGATCGACGAGGCGCAGGCCAAGCTCGCCGAGAGCCGGCTGGTGCTCGGCCAGCAGACTCCGATGGCCTCCGACGACCGCGTCGAGGGGACGATCATCAGCCAGAACCCCACCGCCGGGCAGCAGGTACCGGTGGGGCAGGCGGTCGACGTGACGTTCTCGACCGGCAAGGCCCAGGTCGCGGTGCCGAACCTGGTCGATCTGAGCAGCCCGGACGATGCGCGGGACCTGCTGCGCCAGAACAACCTTCTGCTCGGCAAGGTCAAGGAGCAGAACTCCGACCAGCCCGCCGGAACCGTGCTGAGCCAGGATCCGCCGGAAGGAACCATGGTCGACGTCGGCAGCCAGGTGTCGATCAAGGTGTCCGACGGCAAGGTGAAGGTGCCGGACGTCGTGAACAAGAGCGAGGCCGAGGCGCGCGCGATGCTGACCTCGGCCGGGTTCCCCAACCCGCAGGTGATCACGCAGGAGACCGACCAGCAGCCGCCCGGCACGGTGCTCGCCCAGTCCCCGTCCGCGAACACCCCGGCGCCGAAGGGCACCCAGGTCACGATCACCGTGGCGGTCGCGCTACCGCCGCCACCTCCTCCGACCTCGCCACCGCCGCCGCCTCCGCCGACGAGCACCGCCGACGAGGCCGGCCCGCACGACTGACGCGCGCCGCCGCCGCTAGCCGACCGCCGCGCGCAGCCCCTGTGCCCGGGCTGGTGCCGCCGGGTCGCCGCAGCGGGCCAGCCAGTTGGCGAGCATGACGTGCCCACCCTGGGTCAGGACGCTCTCGGGGTGAAACTGGACGCCTTCGACGTCGTCGCTCTCATGGCGGACGCCCATGACCACGCCGTCGGAGGTCCATGCCGTGACGCGCAGCGCGTCCGGCGTCGTGGTCGGGTCGAGGGCGAGCGAGTGGTAGCGCGTCGCGGTGAACGGGTCGGGCAACCCGGCGAGCACGCCCTCGCCGCGGTGGTGGACCTGCGAGGTCTTGCCGTGCAGCAGCTCCGGCGCGCGCCCAACAGTTCCGCCGTACGCCTCGCAGATCGCCTGGTGCCCGAGGCACACGCCCAGGATCGGGACGCTGCCCGCGAGCCCGTGCACGAGCTCGACGCACACCCCGGCCTGCGCCGGGGTCCCGGGGCCGGGGGAGAGCAGCACGCCGTCGTACCCGCGCGCCTCGTGCGGACCGATCTCGTCGTTGCGCCGCACCGTGACGTCCGCGCCGAGCTGGGCCAGGTACTGGACGAGGTTGTAGACGAAGCTGTCGTAGTTGTCGACGACGAGGATGTTTCGGGCGGTCATGTGCTCATCCTCGCGTGTGACCGGGCCACGGCACTACCGCGGTCACCGCACCCGCATCCACCGTCACGTCGGTGAAGGGCAGGCGCGGTTCAAGCCAGGGGAACACCACGGTGAACAGCAGCGCCACGACCGCAGCGACAAGTATCAGGGCCGCAAGCAACTTCGCCGGCCACGGCCCGGGCAGGTGACGCCAGATCCAGCCGTACACCTAGAGCGCCCCGCTGATCCGGTCGGGCGGGCCCTCGCTCGCCGCCCGGGTGTGCGTGAGGTGCCCCCACCAGATCCAGCGTTCGTACGACGCCCAGCGGGGGTTGCACGTGGTCAGCGTGATCAGCGCCTGTGTCGGCGTCGCACCCGGTTTGCCGGGCACCGGGTCGATGACCCACGTGTCGGTGGGTTGCACGATCTTGTCGCGGTCCAGCACGTAGGTGTACCACCCGGTCGCGGTCTGCACGTAGACCTTGTCGCCGGCCTGGAGCCGGTCGATGTCGGCGAACGGCTCGTTGTTGGTGGCGCGGTGGGCGGCGAGCGCGAAGTTGCCGACCGCGCCGGGCACCGCTGTGCCGGGATAGTGCCCGGCGCCCTTGGCGAGGACATCGAGCCCCACGCCCTCGATCACCGGCAGCCCCCACACCTTGTCCTTGAGCCGCGGGATGTAGAGCAGCGCGAATCCCTTCCCTGCGACCGGTTTCACGGCCTTCGGCCGTTTCGCGGGCACGGGGTCGGCGGCGCGCCACTGCTGCACGATCTGGTCCTGCTCGACCTGCGTGGCGTGCGCCGACTGCACGTTGGTCCACCACAGCTGGTAGACGACCAGCAGCAGCGCCAGCACGCCGGCCGTGACGAGCAGCTCGCCGACGGTGCGGACGGTGCCGCGCACCACCCCGATGCGCGGGCGCTCGGTCGTCGGCGGTGAGACCGTCATCGGGTCGCGCTGCCCTGCGGCAGCGCGCCGGCGTACGGCTCGAGAGTCAGGCGCGGCTCGGTGTCGACGTCGTACCCGAGCCCGTACAGGTCGACGTACTCCCGGTAGACCATCAGCTGCGGGTCGCGGTCCAGGGCGCGGGTGATCCGGTCCGGGTCGCCGACCGCCTCGATGCGGTACGGCGGGGAGTAGACCCGGCCGCCGAGCAGCAGCGTGTTCCCGACACAGCGCACGGCGGAGGTCGCGACGAGCCGCTGCCCCATGACGCTCACGCCGCTCGCTCCGGCTCTCCACATCGCGTTGACCACTGCCTGGACGTCCTGCTGGTGTACGACGAGGTCGTCCGGCGTCGGGTTCCCCACCAGCGACCCACCGCTCGTGCCGTACGGCGCGTCGTCGAGGGTGACCCGTACCCCGGGGCCTCTCACCGCGGTGAGCCCCGCCGTCGGGGAGAGCGCGGCGAGCCGTTCCTGCAGCCGCGTCGACTCCGGCTCCTGGCGCGCACCGAGCTGCGCGACGCGCGCAGTCGCGTCCTCGACCTGCTGCTGCAGCCGGGCGAGCTCGTAGGAGCGGGCGCGCAGCAGCGAGTCCAGGTCGGCGGTACGGGCGGCGCGCAGGTCGGTACCGCGCGCGGTGAGCGCGCTGGTGGCGAGCAGCACCCCGGCGAGGGCGAACACCGCGAAGGTGGCGAGCCGCACGAGCACCCGCGGGCGGCGGGCGGTTCGCAGCAGGGAGTGCGCGCGGCTCATGTCGGTACGCTAGGCCACGAGGGCCGCGGTTCCCGCCGGGTACGGCGGCCATACACCCGAGGTGGAAGGGGTCGGCGCGTTGCCCGAGTCACGGATCCGGCGCAAGAAGGCGTACACGCCGCCGCCGTCGCGCGACCCGATGAAGATCGGGTCACCCCCCTGGCTGGCGCCGCTGATGGTCGCGTTCTTCGTCCTGGGCCTGCTGTGGATCGTCGTGTGGTACATCGCCGGCCGGGATGTCCCCGGGATGCGGGTGCTCGACTGGTGGAACGTGGTGATCGGATTCGGGCTCATCGGGGCCGGGTTCGTGCTGTCCACGCGGTGGCGCTGAGCGCTGCTCGGGCCGACTGATCCCGGCCTGGCGCGATCCGTCACGCCAGTCACACGCGCCACATGCCGTGCTGCGCGATCACCTTCCCCAGGATCCACAGCCGTGCTGTGGACAACGGCGGGTTCGGCTCTTACAACGGTGTGATTCATCCCCATGCTGGGGATGACCTGTGGACAACGCGACTCTCAGCCGCCGAGCAGGTGCTGGAACTGCTGCTGCAGGGCGTCGGTACGCAGGTACGCGGCGCCGGCCAGGAGTAGCACGAGCGCCACGAGCCCGGCGCTCTGCACGAGGGTGCGTTGCGGGCGCGGGGCGTACGCGAGGATCGCGGCGGCCACCCCACCCACGACGAGGCCGCCGAGGTGGGCCCGCCAGTCGATCCCACCCACGACGAAACCCAGCACCAGGTTGATGCCGATCAGGACCAGGACCTGCGTGATGTCGGCCTTCAAGGCGTGCCCGGCGACCACGAGCGCCGCCATGAGCCCGAAGATCGCCCCGCTGGCGCCCGCGCTGACGGTCCGGGGGTCGCTGAACCAGTACGACGCCACGCTCCCGCCGAAGCCCGCGACGAGGTAGAGCGCCAGGAACCGGGTGTGACCGAAGAGCCGTTCGAGCTGCGGTCCGAGCAGATAGAGCACGTACATGTTGAACAGCAGGTGCAGCAGGCTGACGTGCAGGAACATCGCCGAGAGCAGCCGCCACTGCTCGCCGAGCAGCGCGATGCCGACCGGCCAGGAGCCGAAGCGCTCGAGCGCCGAGTTGACCCCGCTGACGTACTCGAGCCCGAACAGCACGACGCAGACACCGATGAGCGTCAGGGTCACGCTGGAACGGGTGTCGATCCGTCCGCCGAAGGGGCTGCGCGCGACGCGCACCTGCGAGCGCCCCTCCGCCACGCACTCCGGGCAGTGGTAGCCGACCGCGGCCTCGGTCATGCAGTCCGGGCAGATGACCCGGTCGCAGCGAGAGCAGCGGACGTACGCCTCGCGATCCGGGTGCCGGTAGCAGTAGGTGGCCTGCGGTACGGGGTCAGGCGCCGTCACGCTCGATCGTCACCGACTCGATCACGACGTCGGTGGTCGGCCGGTCGTTGCGCCCGGTGGGCGTCGTCGCGATCGCATCGACGACCGCCCGGCTGGCTTCGTCCGCGACCTCGCCGAAGATGGCGTGCTTGCGGTTCAGGTGCGGCGTGGGTCCGACCGTGATGAAGAACTGCGAGCCGTTCGTGCCGGGGCCGGCGTTCGCCATCGCCAGCAGGTACGGCCGATCGAAGCTCAGCTCGGGGTGGAACTCGTCGTCGAACTGGTAGCCGGGTCCGCCGTACCCCTGTCCGAGCGGGTCACCGCCCTGGATCATGAATCCGTTGATGACGCGGTGGAAGATCGTGCCGTCGTAGAGCGGATCGGTCGACTTCTTCTTGGTCGCGGGATGCGTCCACTCGCGCGAGCCCTCCGCCAGCTCGACGAAGTTGCGCACCGTCTTCGGCGCGTGGTTCTCGAAGAGCTCCAGGCGGATGGGGCCCTTGTTCGTGTTCAGCGTCGCGTAAGTCGTCACCCGAGGATCCTGCCACGCCGGCCGGCCACACCGTCCCCGAGGTGCCCCGCGCGAGCCTCGGCTGCGCCGCCTCAAGGCGTCAGCCCGCGCCGCGACTGCGCCGTCCGCCGAGTCGCTCCGACCCATCGATCTGTCCCTGTCGATGCAACGGCCGCGAGCCGAACAGACAGGCGGGCGGACGCGGTCACGGCAAGGGCGTGCCTCCGGCGGCAACCCCGCCCGGCGCGCGCGCCTGCAGAAGGCGGCGCCGCCGGAGGTGTCAGCCCGCGCCGCGACTGCGCCGTCCGCCGAGTCGCTATGTTTCCGTCCCTATCGATGTCCCTATCGATGTAACGAGCCCCCACCTCGCTGGCGTTCGGCAGGGGCTCGCTACATCGGTGGAGCCAAGGGGACTCGAACCCCTAACCCCCTGCTTGCAAAGCAGGTGCGCTACCAATTGCGCCATGGCCCCGGCTTCAGCGGGAGGCGGCTCAGCGCAGGTCGGGCGGTGAGGTCGCCTCGCTCCACAGATCCTGCTCGGAACGGCTGGCCGCCACCTGGCGGTACACCACATAACCGACGCCGGCGAGCAGTGCGAGAGCGAGCAACTTCTTCACGGCGGACCTCCCTGTGGGTGCTGCAGTGGGCCTAACTGGACTTGAACCAGTGACCTCTTCCTTATCAGGGAAGCGCTCTAACCGTCTGAGCTATAGGCCCCGGGGCACCGGTCCAGGGTCGCCGTACCAGTGCCGCAGCAGCCTACCTGAATCCCGCACCGCGCCGCAGACCGGCGGGAGCTGACCTCAGTTGTCCTCGGTGAGCGTGATCTCGAGGCCACGCGTGAAGCCCACCGTGAGGTTGTAGAGGAAGGCGAACAGCGTCGCCATCGCGGAGACAAGAACGATCTCGATAGCGGCCAGGACCAGCGTGGTCCCCATCACCCGTTCGAATCCCACGACGGCCATGAAGTCGAACGGCGTGCTGCCGGTGCCGACCACGTCGTCGACCGTCCGGTTGACGGCGTCGAAGACGCCGGTCACCTCGAGGGTCCACCAGAGCAGCGCCGTGGCGACGACGATCACGATCGCCACCGCGAGGGAGAGCATGAAGAACGTCTTCATCACCGACCACGGATCCAGGCGCGTGACGAGCAGGCGCGCCCGTCGCGGTCCGGTGCGGGCGGGACGGGCGGGCTGGGCGCCGGAGCCGGTGCGGTCGTAGCCGCCCGCGCTCGCAGCGACCGATCCGTCGCCAGGGGGGCCGTTCGGTTGCGGGCGAGAGGGCTGGAGTGCCGCCTGCTCACCCGGTCGCGGCGGACCGACCTGGCGGGGGAGGTCGTTCGTGTCGGGTTCTGCGGGGGATCGGAACGCGGACGCGCCCGAACGGCGCACCGGCTCCGAGGCGGAGCCGGTGACGGTACGGCGTACGGTCATGGGACCGCGCCCTCCCTCAGTCGTCCAGCGGGTGGTCGGTCGGTTCCCCACTGTCGTCTACGGTAACCGAACCGGCGCCCGGCGACGCTTCGGCGACGCCGTCCGGAGCGTCCGTGTCCGGCCCCGCATCCTGCAGCTCCGGCTCGACGTCACCCTCGTCCGCATCGTCCTCCGACTCGCCGAGCGCCACCGCGACGATCGAGGCGTCCCCGACGCGCATCAGCCCGACGCCCATGGTGTCCCGGCCGGTGGCCCGGATCTCGGCGACGCGGGTGCGGATCACGATGCCGTCGCTCGCGACCGCGTAGACCTCGTCGTCCTCGTCGGCCACGAGCGCACCGACGAGCGCACCGCGCTCCTCGACCAGCTTCATGGCGCGTACCCCGTAGATGCCACGGCCCTTCGGCGTCCACTCCGACACCGGGGTCCGCTTGCCGAAGCCGCCGTCGGTGACCGTGACGACGAAGGCGCCTTCCCGTACGACATCCATGGCGAGCAGTTCGTCCCCGTCGCGGAAGCGCATCCCGATCACCCCGGAGGTCGCGCGTCCCATCGGGCGCAGGGTCGCGTCGTCGGCCGTGAACCGCACCGACATGCCGCGACGGCTGACGAGCAGCAGGTCGACGTCCTCGTCGACGAGCTGGGCACTGATCAGCTCGTCGCCCTCACGCAGGTTTATCGCGATGATTCCTCCGGTCCGGTTCGTGTCGAACTCACCCAGCCGGGTCTTCTTGACGGCGCCGTCGCGGGTCGCGAGCACGAGGTAGGGCGCCTGTTCGTAGTCGCGGATGTCGAGGACCTGTGCGATCTGCTCGTCCGCCGCCAGCGCCAGCAGGTTGGCGACGTGCTGCCCACGTGCGTCGCGTCCGGTGTCGGGCAGCTCGTACGCCTTCGCGCGGTAGACCCGACCCAGATTGGTGAAGAACAGCAGGTAGTTATGGGTGGTGGTGACGAAGAAGTGCTCGACCACGTCGTCACCGCGCAGCTGTGCGCCGCGGACGCCCCTGCCGCCGCGCCGCTGCGCCCGGTAGCTGTCGGTCCGGGTGCGCTTCGCGTAGCCGCCACGGGTGATCGTGACGACGACGTCCTCCTGTGCGATGAGGTCCTCGTCGCGCATCTCCCCTTCGTGCGCAACGAACCTTGTCCGCCGCTCGTCGCCGAAACGGTTGACGATGTCGCTGAGCTCCTCGCTCACGATCGCGCGTTGGCGCGTCTCGCTAACGAGGATCTCCTGGTAGTCGGCGATCCGCGCCATCAGCTCGTCGTACTCGTCCTGCAGCTCTTGGCGTTCGAGGGCGGCGAGCTTGCGCAGCTGCATGTCGAGGATGGCGCGCGCCTGCAGCTCGTCGATCTCGAGCAGCTCCTGCAGCCCGGCACCGGCCTCCGCAGCCGAGGCGCTGCGCCGGATCAGCGCGATCACCTCGTCGATCCGGTCGATGGCCTTGAGCAGCCCGAGCAGGATGTGCGCCCGCTCCTGGGCGCGGCGCAACCGGTACTGGGTACGGCGCCGGATGACGTCGAGCTGGTGGCTGATCCAGTGCCGTACGAACGCATCCAGCGGCAGCGTGCGCGGCACACCGTCGACGAGCGCCACCATGTTGGCGCCGAAGGTCTCCTGCAACTGGGTGTGCTTGTAGAGCTGGTTCAGCACGACTTTCGCCACGGCGTCCCGGCGCAGCACGATCTCGAGCCGCAGCGTGTCACCGGCCGACTGGTCGACGACGTCGGCGATGCCGGACACCTTGCCCGTGTTGTGCAGGTCGACGATCTTCGACAACAGGTTGTCCGGGTTGACCATGTAGGGCAGCTCGGTGACGACGAGCATCGTCCGGCCCCGGTTGTCCTCCTCGACCTCGACCACCGCGCGCATGGTGATCAGCCCACGGCCGGTCCGGTAGGCATCCTCTATCCCGCGGCGGCCCGCGACCAGTGCGCCGTTCGGGAAGTCCGGCCCGTGGATACGCTCCATCAGGCCGGCGAGCAGCTCCTCACCGCTGGCGCCGGGATTCTCGAGCGCCCACTGCACGCCGCTGGCGACCTCACGCAGGTTGTGCGGCGGGATGTTCGTCGCCATGCCGACGGCGATCCCGGCTGAGCCGTTGACGAGCAGGTTCGGGAAACGTGCCGGCAGCACTGTGGGCTCTTGGGTGCGGCCGTCGTAGTTGGGGGTGAAGTCGACGGTCTCCTCGTCGATGTCCCGCACCAGCTCCATCGCGAGCGGGTCGAGCCGGCACTCCGTGTAACGGGACGCTGCGGCACCGTCGTTTCCGGGAGAGCCGAAGTTGCCCTGGCCCTGTACCAGCGGATAGCGCAGCACCCAGTTCTGCGTGAGGCGTACGAGCGTGTCGTAGATCGGGCTGTCGCCGTGGGGGTGGTAGTTGCCCATGACGTCGCCGACGACCCGGGCGCTCTTGGAGAAGTTGCGGTCCGGCCGGTATCCGCCGTCGTACATCGCGTAGACCACGCGGCGGTGGACCGGCTTGAGGCCGTCACGGACGTCCGGCAGCGCCCGGGACACGATGACGCTCATCGCATAGTCGAGGTACGACCGTTGCATCTCGTGGTTGAGGTCGACCTCGTCGATGCGGTCGGGACGGGCGTCCGCGGTGCTGGTGTCGGTGTCGTCGGGCACTGGTGTCGCTCCTAGGTCGTACGGCTCACGGCGGCGGTGCTGCCGTACGGGTCAGATGTCGAGGAACCGGACGTCGCGGGCGTTGCGCTGGATGAACGCGCGCCGGCTCTCCACGTCCTCTCCCATCAGCGTCGTGAAGATCTCGTCGGCCTGTGCGGCGTCCTCGAGGGTGACCTGCAGCAGGACCCGGCCGTCCCGGTCCATCGTCGTCTCGCGCAGCTCCTCCCAGTTCATCTCGCCGAGACCCTTGTATCGCTGGATCCCCTCCTCCTTCGGCAGCTTCTTGCCTGCCGCGAGCCCGGCTTCGACCAGCGCATCACGCTCCCGGTCGGAGAAGGCGTACTCCGGGGCCTCCCGCGACCACTTGATCTTGAACAGCGGCGGCTGTCCGAGGTAGACGTGCCCCTGCTCGACGAGCGGGCGCATGAACCGGAAGAGCAGCGTGAGCAGCAGGGTGCGGATGTGCTGGCCGTCGACATCGGCATCGGCCATCAGCACCAGCTTGTGGTAGCGCAGTTTGGCCAGGTCGAAGTCGTCGTGGATACCGGTGCCCATCGCGGAGATGAGCGCCTGGACCTCGTTGTTGGCGAGTACGCGATCGATGCGCGCTTTCTCGACATTGAGGATCTTTCCGCGGATGGGCAGGATCGCCTGGGTGCGGGGGTCTCTCGCCCTTCTGGCCGAGCCGCCCGCGCTGTCGCCCTCGACGACGAAGAGCTCGCACTCTTCCGGCTCCCGAGAAGAGCAGTCGATCAGCTTCCCGGGCAGCCCCGCACCGCCGAGCAGTCCCTTGCGGTTGCGGGCCAGGTCGCGCGCCTTGCGGGCGGCGATCCGTGCGCTCGAAGCGGCGACCGCCTTGCGGGCGATCTCCTTGCCCTCCGCGGGGTTCTGCTCGAACCACTCGCCGAGCTTCTCGTTGCAGACCTTCTGCACGAACGTCTTGGCCTCGGTGTTGCCGAGCTTGGTCTTCGTCTGGCCCTCGAACTGTGGCTCGCCGAGCTTGACCGACACGATCGCCGTCAGGCCCTCGCGCACGTCGTCACCCGTGAGATTGGAGTCCTTCTCCTTGAGAATGTTCCACTCCCTGGCGAACTTGTTGACCAGGCTGGTCAGCGCCGAGCGGAAGCCTTCCTCGTGGGTGCCGCCCTCGGTGGTGTTGATCGTGTTCGCGAACGTGTGGACCGACTCGTTGTAGCCGTTGTTCCACTGCAGCGCGACGTCGACCGACAACCGGCGCTCCTCGTCCTCGGACTCGAAGTGGACGATCGTCGGGTGCGCCGGTCCTTTGGAGGTGTTGAGGTGCTTGACGAAATCGGCGATCCCGCCTTCGTAGTGGTAGCTGGCCGCGCGCCGCCCACCGTCCTCCTCGCTGGTGTCGACCCGCTCGTCGACGAGGGAGATCGTGAGGCCGCGATTGAGGAATGCCATCTCCTGGAACCGACGCGCCAGCGTCTCGAAGTCGTAATGGGTGGTCTCGAAGATCTCCGGGTCCGCCCAGAACGTGACGATCGTCCCCGTCTCCTGCGTGGCCTCACCCATGTCGAGCGGACCCTGCGGGATGCCGCGCTCGTAGCCCTGGCGGTACACGTGCCCCTTACGACGGACCTCGACCTCGAGTCTGCTCGAGAGCGCGTTGACGACAGAGACCCCGACCCCGTGCAGACCACCGGACACCTGGTAGCCGCCGCCGCCGAACTTGCCCCCGGCGTGGAGGACCGTGAGCACGACCTCGACCGCGGGTCGCCCTTCGGACTCGACGATGTCCACGGGGATGCCGCGCCCGTTGTCGACGACCCGGACGCCGCTGTCGGCGAGCAGGATCACCTCGATGTGGTCGCAGAATCCGGCGAGCGCCTCGTCGACCGAGTTGTCCACGACCTCGTAGACCAGATGGTGCAGGCCGCGCAGGCCGGTCGACCCGATGTACATGCCGGGCCGCTTGCGTACGGCGTCGAGACCTTCGAGGACCTGGATGTTGCTCGCGTCGTAGGACACGTGTGGGTTACCCCTCTCGACCGGCACGCGGTCTGACACCGAACCGGTCCGGTACTCCGGCCGGCGCTCGACACAGGCGTCCGCGCCGTTCTCATCGGGCCACCGGATGGGGCTTCGGGGTACCGCAGGATCGGCTGGACAGCCGCACAGAACGTCCTCGATTCTACCGTGGACCGGCCCCAGAACCGTCGATCCCCCCAGGTTTGACGGCGGCATCCGAAACCGGTTCTGCAGTGCGTGACGTGCCCGGGACGGGCGGTCAGCCGTACGTGTCGCGCGGGCCGCGCCCGCGCACGACCCGGGGGCCGTGACGCCAGCTCGGAGCTGCGGGCCCGGCGACGGTGATCGACCGTACGACCCCGGCGCCGACCTGGTCGGCGATCCGCCGGTGGAGCAGGGCGAGCTGCATCCGTACCGCGGTGGCCCATGTCGTGGAGTCCGCGCGCACCAACAGGCGCCCGGACTCCTGGTCGAAACTCTCCGCGCGCACGTGTGCGGCGAGCTCGGCTCCCACGATCTCGGGCCAGCCGTTCATCAGACCCGCGACCGCCGCGGGGCCCGACCAGCCCTGCTCGCCGGCGAGCTGGCGCAGCACCTCTCCAGTGAGGACCGGGTCACGCCCGCTCGCCGCGCCGCGCCCACGTCGGGTGGATGGCGCGCCGCCGCGAGCGCGTTCGTTGCCGGGTGCCGGACCCGCTCCCGCAGCGGCCGCGCGTGCCCGGGCGAGCGCCTGGCGTGCCGCGTCGGCGCTCGGCGCGGGACCGCCCGGACCGTCGACGGCGGGGGAGTCAGGCATCGACGATGGTCCCACGCTCGACCCGTACCCGTGCCCCCGTGAGCGTGGCGGGTACGTCGGCCGCGACGGCCGCAGTCACGAGCACCTGCTCAGCGTCGCCGACCAGGGCGGCGAGACGCGACCGGCGCTCGACGTCCAGCTCGGCGAAGACGTCGTCGAGCACCAGGATCGGCTCACCCCCGCTGGTCCCGTCGTCGCGCAGCAGCTGGTACGACGCGAGTCGCAGCGCAAGCGCGAGCGACCACGACTCGCCGTGGCTCGCATAGCCCTTCGCCGGCACGCCTGCCAGCGAGAGCAGCACGTCGTCCCGGTGCGGG
The DNA here is from genome assembly GCA_017848795.1 of Candidatus Nanopelagicales bacterium. Lineage (GTDB taxonomy): Bacteria > Actinomycetota > Actinomycetes > S36-B12 > CAIYMF01 > JAFIHG01. Next base: position 62,170 of record JAFIHG010000045.1, read on the forward strand.
CCGACGAGGGTGACCGCCCGCTCGAGCTCCTCGCGGCGGCGTCGCTCCAACGCTGCGCGCAACGCACCTGCCAGCACAGTCCGATCGACAGTGAGATCCACGTCCTCACCGAGGCTCCACCGGTAGCCGGCGCTCACCTCGGCCGACGCGTCCGCCACCGCGTCGTACGTCTTGCCCAGCAACGGATTCAGCTGGTCCAGCAGGTGGATCCGGCCCGCGAGCAAGGCGCTCCCGAGGTCGATCAGCTGCTCGTCCCAGACCATGAGCGTCTGCAGCGGATCGGATGTGCCTCCGGCATCCGGTCGGCCGCGACGGCCCCCAGCGCTCTTGAGCAGCGCGTTTCGCTGGCGTACCACGCGTTCGAAGTCGGCCTTCACCCCGGCGTACTTCGGCGCGCGCGCGACGAGCAGGGTGTCGAGGAAGCGGCGCCGGTCACTCGGGTCGCCCTTGACGAGGGCGAGGTCCTCGGGCGCGAAGAGCACGGTGCGGACAGTGCCGGCCAGCTCTCGCGGCCGCACCGGGTGCCCGCCGAGCTGGACCCGGTTCGCGCGGCTGGGATTGATCTCGATCTCGATCGAGGTGCGCCGCGCGTCGCGCACCAGCCCGGCCCGGATCACCGCCCGTTGAGCACCGTGCCGAACGAGGGGCGCGTCGGTAGCGACGCGGTGGCTGTCGAAGCCGGACAGGTAGCCGACCGCCTCGACGAGGTTGGTCTTGCCCTGGCCGTTGGCGCCGACGAAGGTTGTGACGCCGGGCGCGAGGGTGAGCTCCGCCTGCTGGTAGTTGCGGAAGTCGGTGAGCGCCAGCGACGCGACGTGCACGGGTGGACCAGCCGGTCAGCCGGACAGGCGCACCGGCATGAGCAGGTAGCGGTAGGGGTCGGCGCCGTCCGAGGGCTCGTCGGCCACGCCGGTCAGTACGGCCGGGCGGGTCGCTGACGTGAAGGAGAACCGCACGCTGGGGGTTCCCACAGCGCCGACACCGTCGAGCAGGTAGCTGGGGTTGAAGGCGATCTCGACGGGGTCGCCCTCGACCGCGCCCTCGATGCCCTCGGTGGCCTGCGCGTCGTCGCCGGTGCCCGCGCGCAGCAGCACCTCGTCACCCGAGAAGGTCAGGCGCACAGGTGTGTTGCGCTCGGCAACGAGGGCCACGCGCTTGACGGCGTCGGTGAGCGTCCCGGTGTCGACCGTGGCCACCGTCGCGGACTCGGTGGGCAGCAGCGCGCGGTATTTCGGGAACTCGCCGTCCAGCAGCCGGGTCGTGGTACGCCGACCCCCACCCTCGAATCCCATGAGGCCCTCGCCGGCACCGGAGCCGGCGAGCGAGAGGCGGACCAGCTCGCAGCCGGCCAGCGACTTCGCGGTCTCGGCGAAGGTCCGTGCGGGCACCAGCGCCGCCGAGTCGAGGTCGGGTCGCTCGGGCTGCCAGTCGAAGGTGCGCACCGCGAGCCGGTAGCGGTCGGTCGCCGCGAGCGTGATGACGCTGCCGGTGACCTCGACCCGCACGCCGGTCAGCGTGGGCAGCGTGTCGTCCCGGCCGGCCGCGATGGCGACCTGGGCGACAGCGCCGGCGAGCACCGGACCCGCGACGCTGCCACTGCTGGTCGGCATGTCCGGCAGCACGGGATAGTCCTCCACCGGCAGGGTCGGCAGGGTGAAGGTGGACCGGCCACAGCGCAGCTCGACCCGGCTGGTGTCGGCCGACAGGTCGACCGGCTGCGCGGGCATCGCGCGGGCGATGTCGGCGAGCAGCTTGCCGGACACCAGCACGCGCCCAGGCTCGTCGACCTCCGCCGGCAGGGTCACCCGCCCGCTCACCTCGTAGTCGAAGCTGGAGAGCGTCAGGCCGTGCTCGTCGGCCTCCACGAGCAGGCCGGCGAGCATGGGGATCGAAGGCCGGCTCGGCAGCGTGCGGGCTGCCCAGGCGACGGAGTCGGCGAGATCGTCACGGTCGAGCCGGAACTTCACGTCTGTGCTCCTCGTCGGAGATCCTTCGCGCAGCGGTGCGCTGGGTGCGTCTCGGGGCGCCTGGCGGGGCGGTGTGCGGGGTGCGCCCGGGGGCGGTGCCAGAGGGTCGCGGGTGCATGGTTGCACGTGGTGGGGACACCGGGCGAGCCCCGGCCGGTGTCGGAGCGGTCCGCCGGGTAGCGGTGCGGACCGAGGTGGCCACCCGTCCACAGCACCGCGCCGCCCGAAGGTGGTCGTACCCGCATCTTGGGGTATCCAGGTCGTCCTCGTAGTAGGGGCTGGGGATGCTGGGGACGGCGGGTGTCGCTGCAGGTCGCAGCGGCGGGGGCGGGCGTCGGGGCTGTGGACCGCTGGTGGGTGGGCCCTGGTCCGGCTGTGGCCGGATGTGGGCGCGCGCCGGCTGTGTGCGCCGCTCCCCCAGCGATCCACGCCCCGTCGTGGTTTCTCCCCGACGTAATCCACAGGGTCATCCACAGATGTGGGTATTGCGGCGCGCCGAAAAGCAGTGGTATTGACCGCGGCCGAGCCGGCCCGCAGCGGGTGCCACGAGGGGCGGGCGGGGGAGTGGTGGGCACGTTGCTCAGCCTCGTGCGGTGCTCTTGATGCGGCTGGTCAGGTCGGTGACCTGGTTGTAGAGGCTGCGCCGCTCGGCCATCAGCTGGCGGATCTTGCGGTCCGCGTGCATCACCGTGGTGTGGTCGCGGCCGCCGAACGCCTGGCCGATCTTCGGCAGGGACAGGTCGGTGAGCTCCCGGCACAGGTACATGGCGATCTGCCGCGCCGTCACGAGCACCCGTGACCGCGAGGACCCGCATAGATCGTCGACGGTGACGCCGAAGTACGACGCGGCCTGCATCATGATGATCGAGGCGGTGATCTCCGGCCCGGCCTGATCGGTGATGAGGTCCTTGAGCACGACCTCGGCGAGGCCGAGGTCGACGGGCTGGCGGTTCAGGCTCGCGAACGCGGTCACGCGGATGAGCGCGCCCTCCAACTCGCGGATGTTGCTGGAGATCTTCGAGGCGATGAACTCGAGCACTTCGGAGGGCGCGGTGAGGCGTTCCTGCTCGGCCTTCTTGCGAAGGATCGCGATGCGGGTCTCGAGGTCCGGTGGCTGGACGTCGGTGATCAGGCCCCACTCGAAGCGCGACCGCATGCGGTCCTCGAAGTCCTGCAGTTGCTTGGGCGGCAAGTCGCTCGTGATGACGATCTGCTTCGTCGCGTTGTGCAGCGTGTTGAAGGTATGGAAGAACTCTTCCTGGGTCTGCACCTTTCCCGACAGGAACTGGATGTCGTCGACGAGCAGGATGTCGACGTCGCGGTAGCGGCGCTGGAACGCGGCGGCCTTGTCGTCCCGGATCGAGTTGATGAACTCGTTGGTGAACTCCTCCGAGCTGACGTACCGGACCCGCGTCCCGGTGTAGAGGCTGCGCGCGTAATGGCCGATGGCGTGCAGCAGGTGGGTCTTGCCGAGGCCGGACTCGCCGTACACGAACAGCGGGTTGTACGCCTTCGCCGGCTGCTCGGCGACCGCGACGGCGGCGGCGTGCGCGAACCGGTTGCTGGAGCCGATGACGAACGTGTCGAAGGTGTACTTCGGGTTGAGCCGTGCCGACTCGTCCACCCGGGTACCGGGACCGCCGGTACCCGGCCGCGTGGTGACCGGCTCGCTGATCGAGGCCGGGCGCGCCGTGCCCGGCGCGAGTGGGGTCACCGTCGGCCGCGCCGCGGGCCGCGTCTCGAGGGAATCGGGATCGGCGCTCGCCGCGTACGTGGCGTCGGCGAGGTCGTCGACGGCCTCGTCGTCGAGGGTGGCGCTGCTGGCCGGGTCGATGGCGACCGCGATCCGGATGGCTCGGCCCGCGGTGCGCGCGAGGGCCTCTTCCACGATCGGGCGCAGGCTGGTCTCGAGGACGTCCTTGGTGAACTCGTTCGGGGCGGCGATCAGGACGGTGTCCTCGACCAGCGCGAGCGGGCGGGTGAGCCCGACGAAGGCGCGCTGCTGGGCCGTCATGACCCCGTCCAGGGAACCGAGCGCCTGGGACCAGATCTCGGTCGATTCGTCCTCGCCGGTCGTGTCACGCGTCTCGGTCACAGGCAGGGCCCTTCTGCGCGGCTGTGATCTTGCTCACAGCGAGTCGGGTTGTCGAGCGATGTCCACACGGTTGTCCACAACTGTGGAGTCGCGTGCGGTCTCGCTGGTCGGGCTGCTCGTCGTGCTGGGCGGCGGGTCGAACCGAGGTTCGGCCGGGGTGCCGCCCCGTCGTGCGAGGTCGACGTTAGCGGGCCGTCGCGAGCGTCCGTCAACCGTTGTCCACAGGCCGCGGCCGCGAGCTCCGGCGTGTCGCTGGCCCGCTTCGCGGACGAGCGGTCGCAAGATGGCAGGTTGGCTCCGCAGCGGGGACGGTGCGCATCCACCCCCTCGCGCAGTCGGGGGTGCGCCGAGGAGGGTGGTTTGACCGTGCTCCGGACCGCTGCGTACCGTGGGGGTCCGCCGTCTCGGGCGCTGGTCGGCGTGCGCTGTGCACGCGGGACAGCGCCGGGTGCGGCGGCCCTACTGCCCACCGACGCCCGGATCGCTCGGCCCGGGCCGAGCCGGGCGCGACCGGCGCGACCGACACAGCCGACGGGTCGGCGCGTGCCGACGGCGGCGCCACCGAACGAACGGACCTGGAGCACACGTGAGCAAGCGGACATTTCAGCCGAACAACCGCCGGCGAGCCAAGACGCACGGGTTCCGGCTGCGCATGCGCACCCGGGCCGGTCGGGCGATCATCTCGGCACGCCGTCGCAAGGGCCGGACCGAGCTGTCCGCCTGAGCCCCTGGTCGAACACCGTGCTCCCAGCGGCATCCAGGCTGCGGCGCAGCCGTGAATTCTCCGAGGTCGTCGGGGACGGCGTACGCGCCGGCGGTGCCACCCTCGTGGTGCACCTCGACCGGCGCGGCGTCCCCGGCGCCGGCGCGGTGGCCGGATTCATCGTGAGCAAGGCGGTCGGATCCTCGGTGGTCCGGCACGCAGTCGTGCGCCGGCTGCGCGCGGTCGTCGCCCCGCAGCTCGCGCAGCTGCCTGCCGGCTCGCGGCTGGTCGTGCGCGCGCTGCCGGCAGCGGCCGCTGTCCCCTCGGGTGCGCTGGCGCACGACTTCGGGCGGGCGCTGCAGCGTGCCGCCGGAAAACTCGCGCGGTCACCGGGCATCGCCGCGCAGGCCGCCCGATGAGCGTGCCGGCCGTGCTGTCCGGCCACCGGCAGGGAACCCCCCGCCCGCGTCCGCCACGCGGCTCGCGGGCGCGGCGGATCCTGCACCTGCCCGGCAGGGTCCTCACCGCGGTGCTGCTCGGCCTGCTGTGGGGTTACCAGAACCTCGTCAGCCCGCTGCTGGGACCGCGTTGCCGCTATTACCCGAGCTGCTCGAACTACGCGGTCGGTGCGTTGCGCACGCACGGCGCGGCGAAGGGCACGGCGCTGGCGGTGGCCCGCGTCTGCCGCTGCCACCCGTGGGCGGCCGGCGGCATCGACCGGGTGCCGCCAAAGGGCCGCTGGCGCGCGGACCCCGATCCCACGGACGGGACGGCCGGCGGCGCCGCAGCCCGGACCAACTGCCCCGCCCAGCCCGCCCGTACCAACCCGGCTGGTCCGGCCGTCCCCGTCCACCTGCCTGCTGCCTCGGAGCCCCGCCTGTGATCGACGTCACAAATCTTGTCACGGCCGGACTCGCCGCGGACTCGGGAAGCCAGCTGACCTGGAACCCGATCACCTGGCTGGAATGGATCGTCTCCTTCGTCCTTGTGCAGTTCCACGCGCTGTTCGCGATCCCGTTCGGCGAGTCGAGCGGCACCTCCTGGGCGCTGGCGATCGTCGGGCTCGTCGTCGTCATCCGGATCCTGCTCATCCCGTTGTTCGTACGGCAGATCAAGGCCCAGCGCGGGCTGCAGATCCTGCAACCGCAGATGAAGGAGATCCAGAAGAAGTACGCCGGGGACCGCCAGAAGCAGTCCGAAGAGATGATGAAGCTCTACAAGGAGACGGGCACGAACCCGCTCTCCTCGTGCCTGCCGATCATCGCGCAGGCGCCGATCTTCTTCGCGCTGTTCCGGGTCCTGAACGGCATCGCGCAGAACCTCGCGCAGGGGGTCCTCACCCCCGAGCAGGTCGCGCAGGCCAAGGGCGCCACGATCTTCAACGTCCCGATCTACGCGACGTTCGTGCACGCGGACGAGACGCCGCTGCCGACCACGACCCGGGTGGTCACGATCATCATGATCGTGCTGATGACGGCGACGACGTTCATCACCCAGCGCCAGCTCATGGTCAAGAACACCGCGCGGGACAACCCGATGGCCCAGCAGCAGCGCATCCTGCTGTACGTCTTCCCGGTGTTCTTCGCGGTGACCGGCATCAACTTCCCGGTGGGTGTGCTCCTCTACTGGCTCACCACCAACCTGTGGTCGATGGGCCAGCAGTTCTACGTCATCCGCAACAATCCGCAGCCCGGGACACCGGCGTACGCCGCCTGGGAGGAACGCCGGGCGCGGCGCGCCGTACGCCGCGGCACCGCGCCCGAGCCGGTCGAGGCGCCGCCGAGCGCCCCGCCGACCCCCCGCGTCCAACCGAAGCGGCAGAGCCGCTCGGACCGCAAGGGCCCGGCCCGGCCCGCTCCGCAGTCGCGCTCCGGGCCAGCGGACGAGCCGCGTGCCGACAGCGCCGGCGACGCGGCCACGGTGAACGACGAGCCGTCGCCGGCGCCCTCGCCCAACGGCAGCGCGCCGGAGCGCACGGCACCGTCAGCGGCGGGGTCGGGGACGAAGTCCGGGGCGCGCAACCAGCCTTCCCGCAACAGATCCAAGAAGCGTCGGCGCTGAGCCCCGACCGTTTCGCGTGAAACATCCGGCCCCGGCCGGTGAGGAGTGACGACGTGACAGATGACGCTGCGGCGCAGCCCGCCAGCAACGCGACGAACCTCGAGCGGGAGGGTGACATCGCCGCCGACTACCTGGAGGCGCTGCTCGACATCGCCGACCTGGACGGCGACATCGACATGGACGTCGAGGGGTCCCGAGCCGTGGTGAGCATCGTCGGTGGTGACCTCTCCGCGCTGGTCGGAGACGACGGGGAGGTGCTCGATGCACTGCAGGACCTCACCCGGCTCGCCGTGACCCGGGAGATGGGCGAGCGCTCCCGTCTCATGCTCGACATCGCGGGATTCCGTGCCGCCCGCCGAGCCGAGCTGTCGGCCGTCGGTACGCAGGCGGCCGCCGACGCCGCCTCCCGAGCGGAGGCGGTCCGGCTCGCACCGATGACACCGTTCGAGCGCAAGGTCGTGCATGACGCGGTGGCCGCCGCCGGGGGGCGCAGCGAGTCCGAGGGCGAGGAACCGCAGCGCCGCGTCGTCGTACTGCCCCCGGAGTGACCGGCCCGGTGCCCGCCGTTTCACGGGAAACGCCCGGGTCGCCCGACGCGGCCGGTGGACCGGACGAGGCAACGGTGCGTGGCGCCATCGCGCGGCGCTACCCAGCGGCCGTGGACGCGCTCACCGCGTACGCCACGCTGCTCGCCACCACCGGTGTCGAGCGCGGGCTGCTCGGACCGCGGGAGCCGGCGCGGCTCTGGGCTCGCCACCTGGCGAACAGCGCGGTCGTCGAGGAGCTGGTGCCGCAGGCGGCGACGGTCGTCGACGTCGGCTCGGGCGCCGGCCTGCCCGGGATCCCGTTGGCGCTCGTACGCCCCGACCTGCGCGTCGTCCTCGTCGAACCGCTGCTGCGGCGCAGCGTCTTCCTGACCGGGGCCGTCGCGCTGCTCGGGCTGGGCGACCGGGTCGAGGTGCGCCGCGCGCGCGCGGAGGACCTCGGTACGCGCCCGCTCGGCGGGGTGGTCACCGCGCGCGCCGTCGCTCCGCTCGAGCGGCTCGTCGCATGGGCGCTGCCGCTCGCCGAGCCGTCGGGTGTCATGCTCGCGCTCAAGGGGGCGAGCGCGGCACAGGAGCTGCCGGCCGCTGCCGAGGCGCTCGCCCGGCTCGGTGCCGGGACGCCGGAGATCATGCAGTGCGGGCGGGGCGTCGTCGACCCGCCCACGACGGTCGTGCGGGTGGCGCGACAGGAGCACGCGCCGCCTCCTGCGGCAAAGGGGAGGCGAGGGTGAGCGAGCCGATGGCGTCCGACCCGGGCGGGAGCGCGGATCCAGGCGAGGGACGCGACGAGACGCCGCTCGCGACCGCGGCCCACCAGGCGGTGCGCGTCCGCGGCGGCACGGTCGGCAGGCTGCCCGCACCGGCGCAGACCCGGGTGATCGCGGTGGCCAACCAGAAGGGTGGGGTGGGGAAGACCACGTCGACCGTGAACCTCGCTGCTGCCCTGGCGCTGCAGGGACTTTCGGTGCTGGTCGTCGACCTGGACCCGCAGGGCAACGCCTCCACGGCTCTCGGCGTCGCCCATGACCGTGCCGCGCCGTCGGTGTACGACGTGCTCATCAACGGCCGGCGCCTCGGCGAGGTCGTCGTCCCGGTGGCGGACGTGGCGGGGCTGTGGTGCGCACCGGCCACCATCGACCTCGCCGGCGCGGAGATCGAGCTCGTCGCCGCCGTCGCCCGCGAGCAGAAGCTGCGCCGGGCCGTACAGGCGTACCTGCCGATCCACGAGGAGCGCCACGGCCGGGTCGACTACGTGCTGGTGGACTGCCCGCCCAGCCTCGGGCTGCTCACCCTCAACGCGCTTGTCTGCGCGCAGGAGGTGCTGATCCCGATCCAGTGCGAGTACTACGCGCTCGAAGGTCTGGGACAGCTCGTCGCCACGATCGGGCTGGTCACCGCCGAGCTCAACCCGGCGTTGCACGTGTCGACCGTGCTCCTGACGATGTACGACGCGCGCACCCGCCTCGCCGCCCAGGTGGCGGACGAGGTGCGCGCCCATTTCGGCGAACGCGTGCTGCCGACGACCGTGCCGCGCTCGGTCCGGGTGTCCGAGGCGCCCTCGTACGGCCAGACGGTGCTGACCTACGATCCGGGGTCGAGCGGGGCGCTGTCCTACCTGCAGGCGGCACGTGAGCTCGCCGGCGCGGCACCCTGACGAGCGCGGTCCTGCCCGCTCGTTACGCTGACGGCCGGACAGGACGCCGCAGCCGACGACCGCGGGAGCAGCACGGGTGAGCCAACGACGAGGCCTGGGACGCGGGCTGGGAGCGCTGATCCCCACGTCCGCCACCGAGCAGGAGCAGCCGGTACGGCTCGCCGCCGGACCGGCCGGCGCCGCGGCGCCGGACCCGGGTCCGGGCGAGGTGAGCGGTGCGCGCTACGCCGAGATCCCGCTCGCGGAGATCTCGGCCAATCCGCGCCAGCCGCGGACCGTCTTCGACGAGGAGGCGATGGCCGAGCTGGTGCACTCGATCCGCGAGGTCGGGCTGCTGCAGCCCGTGGTGGTGCGGCCGGCGGGCGGCGAGCGGTACGAGCTGGTGGCGGGCGAGCGCCGGTGGCGCGCCGCGGGTCTGGCGCAGCTCGAGCGGATCCCCGCCATCGTGCGCGACACCGCCGATGACGCCCTGCTGCGCGACGCGCTGCTGGAGAACCTGCACCGCGCCCAGCTCAACGCGCTGGAGGAGGCGGCCGCCTACCAGCAACTACTGGACGACTTCGGCTGCACCCAGGACGAGCTCGCAGCCCGGATCGGGCGCAGTCGCCCGCAGGTGAGCAACACCCTGCGCCTGCTGCGCCTGCCCGCTGCCGTACAGCGGCGGGTCGCCGCGGGTGTGCTGTCGGCCGGCCACGCGCGGGCGCTGCTCGCGCTGGACGACCCGGAGGCGATGGAGGCCATGGCGACCCGCATCGTCGCCGAAGGACTCTCCGTGCGCTCGGTCGAGGAGCTGGTCGCGGTCGGCGAGGGTGACGGACGACCTCGCCCGCGCATCCCCCGTCCGCGATCGGCCGGCGCGCCGGGCCTCGACGAGTTCGCCGACCGGCTGGCGGGCCGTCTCGACACGCGCGTGACGGTGAGCGCCGGCAAGGCGAAGGGCAAGGTGACCATCGAGTTCGCGACGGTCGAGGACCTGCGCCGCATCGTCGAGCTCATCGATCGCTGACCCGTCTCACCAGCCGTCGGCGAGTGCGACAGTGAGCGCGTCGGCGAAGTGGTCGGCCGCTTCACGGGTCATGCACAACGGCGGTTTTACTTTGAGAATGTTGAAGTTTTCGCCGGTCGGCTGCGCGATGACACCGAGCTGGAGGAGCCGGTCGCAGAGCGCCATGGTCTCCTGCTCGGCGGGCTCCAGCGTCGTCGCGTCCCGTACCAGTTCCACCCCCTGGTAGAGCCCGAAGCCGTGCACGGCACCGATGCGCAGCCCGGCGAGCGCGGCGGCCGGCAGCGCACCGTCGGCGAGCTGGGCGCCGATGCGGACGAACCGCTCGGCGAGATGGGCACCGACCGTGCGGGCGTTGTCCTGCAGGTGCTCCTGCTCCCACACGTCGAGCACGGTCGTCCCGACGACCGCGCTCACCGCGCTCCCGCCCGCGGACGAGAAGAACGTGCCCTCGCGCGCGTACGCGTCGGCGATGTCCCGGCGCGTGATCACCGCTCCCAGCGGCTGGCCGTTCCCCACCGCCTTCGCCACGGTGACGACGTCCGGCACCACCTGCTGCTGCTCGTAACCCCAGCGGTAGGTGCCGAGCCGGCCGAACCCGACCTGGACCTCGTCGGCGATGGCGAGCCCGCCGTGCGCGCGTACCGCCGCGTACGCCGCGGCGAGATATCCGTCCGGCAGCGCGAGCGCGCCCTCCTTGCCGTACACCGCTTCGCAGATGAACGCCGCCGGCGCCCGCCCGTCCGCGGCGAGGCCCGCCACCGCGTCGCGCACGTCGGCGGCGTACGCGGCCGCGGCGTCCGGACCCCGGAACGTGCCGCGGAAGGTGTTGGGGGCGAGCACCGGGTGGACCCAGTCGGGACGGGTAAGGGCGGCGCGCGGGTTGTCGTGCAACGAGGTCGAGACGGCGTCGGAGGCCTCGGTCCAGCCGTGGTACGCCTCGCTGATCGCCACGACGTCGCGACGGCCGGTGTAGACCTTCGCCAGGCGCAGCGCCAGGTCCACCGCCTCCGAGCCGGAGTTCACCAGGAACACGGTGTCGAGCTCCGCCGGGAACAGGTCGGCGAGCCGCTCGGAGTAGTCCACGATCGCGGCATAGTGGAAACGGGAATTGGTGTTGAGCAGCAACCACTGTCGGGCGCTCGCGGCGGCGACCCGCGGATCCCCGTGCCCGATCATCGTGACGTTGTTGAGCGTGTCGACGTACGACCGGCCCTCGACGTCCACCATCAGTTCGCGCCAGCCGCGTTCGAACTGCGGCGGGACCTGCCCGTAGTACCGCTCCTGCGCCTCGGTGATCACCGCGCGGCGCCGCACCATGAGCTCGGCGGCGGTGTGCTCCCGGGCGTAGACCGCAGCGCCGGACGGGATCCCGAGCAGCGCTGAGGGGTCGACGCAGACGGCGAGCCAGCCGGCGGCGAGCCGGGCGGTGGTCGCCGCGGGCGGTACCAGATCACGTGCCGCGACCAACTGCACCTGAAGCGCTCGGCCCGCCGGCTGCTCGCCGAGCGGGTCACCGGCCCGCACCGGTCCGGGCCGTACCCCGTCCGTGCCGCGCAGGACGACCATCACGGCGGACCCGTCACCCGGGTGCAGCAGCAGCAGGTCCTCGCGCTGCTCGGCGGTGCCGGTGAAGGGCGCGGTGAGCGGCAGCGGCCCGGAGGGAACGACGCTCGCGCCGAGGGCGACGGTCGCCGGCTCGCCGAGCGAGAGCGCCGGAGCCCCGGCCAGGCGCGGCTCGCCGTGGCGCAGCAGACCGTCCCCACCGGCTGCCGTGATCGCGGCCTGCGCGGCGTCCGGCCCGATCCAGCGGCCCTCGTCGAGCAGCGGGCTGGTGCTCGACAGGTCGCGTACCGGCAGCGCGCGGGCGTCCAGCAGCGCACCCGTGACCGGCGGCGCGGCGGCGGGGGACGGCAGGCCCAGCTCGTGGCGCAGCAGGGCGTGCGCGACCTCGTACGGCAGCGTCGTGACGGTCTCGAAGACGTGCCGCTCGCGGACCGATCCGGAGGCGGCGTACGCGTTGTCGGGGTCGATGGCCAGCTGGGCCAGGCCGGAGGTCAGCAGGACACCCGCCCGGGCGACGACCATCGGCCAGAACGCGGCGAGCTCGGCCTCGGACAGCGGCAACCGCTCGTGGAAGGCCCGCACCGCCGGTAGCACGTCCGGCACGGACATGGCCGCGTGCTGCAGCACGCTGGTCAGCCCGACGGCGAGCTCGGCGACCCGCCAGCCGTACGCCAGGTCCCCGAAGTCGATGACGCCGCGCAGCTGCGGGCGCCCGTCGGGCCCGGGTTGCGCGACGAGGTTGTCGTCGGACAGGTCACCGTGCACCGGCTGCACGGGCAGCCGGTCGGCGATGGCGTCGAGCCGGTCGCAGGCGTCCGCCGTCGCGGCCGCAACGCGTTCGCGCAGCCGCCGGTCTGCGACGCGGGGCAGCAGCGAGGTGACGACCTCCCGGGCGTGGCGCACGTCCCACTGCACCCACCGATCCAGGCCCGGGTGGGTGAAGTCCGCCAGGGCGCAGAGCACGTCGGCGCTGGCCGCGCCCATCTGGGCGAGCGTCGAGGCGGGCAGGAACTCCCACGCCGAGAGTGCGGTGCCCTCCACGAAGCTGAGCATCCGCACCGAGTGGGGCACCCCGTCGATGGGCACGGTCGTCGGAGCCGCCATGGGGATCGGGACCGCGAGACCGGGCAGCTGCGCGGCGAGCGTACGCAGGGCCGCGTCCTGCGCCGCGAGGGCGGACGGCGGCCAGCCGCAGTTCGCGACCTTCAGCACGCAGCGGGTCCCGCCGTTCACGACGAGGAAGTTGCGGTCCTGCTGGCTGCCCAGCTCGACGAGATCGGCGCCGGTGATCGCGTAGTGCTCGGCGAGCAGCCGCCGGGCGTCGGCGACCTCGAAGCGCGGGCGGGGCAGCTCGGCCTGCCGATCGGGGGCGGGCCGCGGCGTCGTCGTGCTCACCGCCCCATTCTGGCGGCTGCGCCAACGCCGTCGGGAGCACCGGGACGGCCTGCGAGAGCGGTGATGACCGCCGGGAGGGACAAGCCGGCGGACTGCAGGGCCAGCGGGAAGGTCGAGGTCTCGGTCATCCCCGGCGCGACGTTGGCCTCGAGGAACCACGGCACGCCCTGCGGGTCGACGATCAGGTCGACCCGGGACCAGTCCCGCAGGCCGAGCGCGCGGTGCGCGGCGACGGCCGCGTCGGCGCAGCGTTCGAGCACCACCGGGGGCAGGTCCGCAGGCACGACGAACTCCGTCAGGCCTGCGGTGTAACGGGCGGCGTAGTCATAACTCCCGTCCTGCGGACGGATCTCCACCACTGGCAGCGCCCGAGGACCGTCCGGGCCCTGATCGAGCACCGGGACGGCGACCTCGACCGCACCGTCGCCGCCGACGAACCGTTCGAGCAGCACCACCGGGCCGTACCCGTACGCCCCGACGAGCGCGGCGGGCAGCTCAGCGGCGGCGTCGACCACCGCGACGCCGAACGCGGATCCTCCCGCTGCCGGTTTCACGACCAGCGGCAGCCCGAGGCGCCGCACCGCCGCCGCCAGGACCCGCCCGGCGCCCAGCTCGCGCAGTGCCGACTGCGACAGCACGATCCCCTCCGGCACGGCGATCCCAGCGGCCGCGGCGATCGACTTGGCGGCGGGCTTGTCGTAGGCCAGGCGGCAGGCCGCCGGACCCGACCCGAGGTAGCGGATCCCGAGGCAATCCAGCACGTCGCGCAGCGCGCCGTCCTCGCCCATCGCGCCGTGCAGCAGCGGCACGACGAGGTCCGGCGGGTCGGCGGCGAGCCGGTCGAGCAGCGCGGCGTCCGCGTCGAGCACCGTCACGTCCAGCCCGCCGTCGCGCAGCTCCTCCGCGACCCGCCGTCCCGAACGCAGCGACACCTCGCGCTCCACCGAGAGCCCGCCGGCGAGGACCACGATCCCGCTCATCCGCATCCTTCCGGTGTGCCTGGTCAGACCTGGTCGGCGCTCGGCGCGGCGGTGGGGCGGGCCGGCAGCGGTGCCGGCGCGCCGAGATCGGCCAGCAGGTCACGCTCGGCCGCCACCACGCCGGCGAGCCGGCGCACCCCTTCGCGGATGCGGTCGGGCGGGGGGAAGCAGTACGAGAGCCGCAGCGAGGAGGCGCCCTGCCCGTCGGCGAAGAACCCGGTCCCCGGCACGTACGCGACGAGGTCCGCGACGGCGCGGGGCAGCATCGCCGTCGCGTCCAGCCCATCCGGCAGCGTCAGCCAGGAGTAGAAGCCACCGCCGGGCACGGTCCACGTCGTCCCCGCGGGCATGTAGGCGGCGAGCGCGTCGAGCAGCGCGTCACGGCGCTCCCGGTAGACCTCGCGGTACGCCTTGACCTGCTCGTACCACGGACTCGTGACGAGGTACTCCCCGAGGACGAGCTGGGTCAGGTTCGACGGGCACAGCGTGGCGGTCTCCGCCGCCAGTACGAGCTTGTCGCGGATGCCGTGCGGCGCGGTCGCCCAGCCCACCCGGAACCCCGCGGCGACGGTCTTGGAGAACGTGCCGAGGTACACGACGCCGTCCGGGTCGTCCGCACGCAATGCACGCGGCACCGACCCGTCGAAGCCGAGCAGCCCGTACGGATCGTCCTCGAGCACCAGCAGCCCGTGGCGCTGCGCGAGCTCCAGCACCGCGGCACGGCGCGCCGGACCCTGCGTGAGACCGGTCGGGTTGTGGAACGAGGGGATCGTGTAGAGCAACTTGGGGCGCCGCCCGGAGGCGCGTACCGCCGCCACCGCGTCGGAGAGCGCGCCGGGCACCATGCCCTGGTCGTCCATCGGTACGTGGACCACCTGGCACTGGTACGACGCGAACACCCCGAGCGCCGTCACGTACGTCGGGGCCTCGACCAGCACCACGTCACCCGGGTCGCAGAAGATCCGTACCACCAGGTCGAGCGCGAGCTGCGAGCCGGCCGTGACGACCACGTCGTCGGAGTGGGCGCGGATCCCGGCCGGTTGCATCACCTGCAGGATCTGCTCACGCAGGTCAGGGTCACCCTGCCCGGAGCCGTACTGCAGGGCGTGCGCGCCGCGGTCACGCACCACGCGCGCGGCGATGTCGGCGAGCTCGTCGAGGGGCAGCGCGGCGACGTACGGCATGCCGCCGGCCAGCGACACCACCTCGGGGCGGGACGCCACGGCGAACAGGGCGCGTACCTGCGAGGCGGTCAGCCCGCGCGCCCGGGCGGCGTACTGCTCGACCCACGGGTCGAGCCGGGAGCGGTGCGCAGGCCCGCTCCGCTCCGTCTCGGCCTGGTCCGTCCGCTCGGCCTGCACGCTCACCGCCACCCTGTCGCTCGTCCGACCCGGCCGGGTCTGCGGGGCCTACGATGCCGCTCTGGAGAGGGCCGTCCCGGAACCGGCCCGCTCCGGCTCGGGAAGGGGAGTCTGGCATGCGCCTGGTGCGATGGGTGGCGATCGCCATCGGCCTGGCGCTGCTCGCCGGTTTCCTGGGCGGTTTCCTCGGCGCGCTGCTCGCACCGCGGCGCCCGAAACGTCCGGCCGCTCCTGGTCATTCCGGGGAGGGCAGGGTCTGACGGTCGGGGGCGAAGAAGCGCACCACTGCAGCGGCGATCCCCTCCGCCACGACGTCGCGGAACCCGTGATCGGCCAGGCGCACCGCGTCGTACGGCGAGCTCAGGTAGCCGCACTCCACCTGCACGGTCGGCATCCGGGTCAGCCGCAGCAGGTCCCAGCTCTTGGGGTGGGTGCGGCAGTCCACGAGGTCGGTGCGCGTGACGAGCTCCTCCTGCACCAACGCGGCTGCCCGCGCACCGAGCACCGACCCGGTGCCCATCGCGCCGTCGCCGTAGTAGAAGGTCGCGAGCCCGTTGCCCAGCGGGCTCTGCAGCCGTTCCACGCGCAAGGAGACCACCAGGTCAGCGGCCACCGCGTTGGCGAACCGGGCGGGGACGGCGTCGTCCTGCCCGTCCTCGCGCGCCAGGCCCTGGGTCAGCAGCACTTGGACCCCGATCGCCGCGAGCCGGCCCTCGATCCGGAATGCGAGGTCCTCGGTCACCGCCGCCTCGGTCAGCGTGGCGAGCCCGGGTCCTGGAACGGGGCACCCCATGGTCTCCCTGCCGGCGTCGAGCACCACGACCTTGTCCGCGACGCCGGTCGTCACCGCCTCCAGCTGGTTCTGCTCGCGCAGGTCCAGCTGGTTGCCGCCGCCGCTGACCGTGCGCGCCAGCCGTCCCAGGGCGCGGAAGGACTCCGGGCCGCAGATGCCGTCGACCGGGACGCCGACGCTGCGCTGGAACTCCCGCAGCGCCGCGTCCGTGCGTACGCCGAAGATGCCGTCGACGCGGTCGACGTCGAAACCGAGCTGGAGCAGCCGCCGCTGCAGCGCCGCGACGTCGTCGCCGCTCACCGACCTGCCCGCACGGTACGAGAGCACGCGGTCACCCAGCGACCAGCGGGCCTCCTCGAGGCGGCGGAAGGTCGCCGGACCGACCTTGCCGTCGACCTCGAGTCCCCGCCGCTGCTGGAACAGGCGTACCGCCCGGTCGACCGCCCCGTCGAAGAGCTCGGCGTCGCGTTCCGGGGCAGGGTGCAGCAGGCCGAGCCGGACCAGCCGGTCGCGCACCTCCACGACGGCCGGGCTGCGCGCGCCGAGCGCGAACACCGGCCAGGTCTGTGCAACGCGCCGTGCGGTCCCCGTCACCGGAGCATCATGCGGGGTGCGGGGGTCGCCGCGGGCTCCCGGGTCGCCGCTTACAGGTAGTCGGCCAGGTCGGCGAGCAGGGCGGCCTTCGGCTTGGCTCCCACGATCTGCTTGACGAGCTCGCCCTTGCGGTAGACGTTCAGCGTCGGGATCGACATGATCCGCGCCGCGGCCGAGGTCACCGGGTTCTCGTCGGTGTTCAGCTTGGCGATCGTGATCTTGTCGGAGTGCTCGGCCGCGATTTCCTCCAGGATCGGCGCGACCATCTTGCACGGTCCGCACCACTCGGCCCAGAAGTCGACGACGACGGTGCCGTCGTGCCCGAGGACCTCGGTCTCGAACGTGGCGTCGGTGACGGTCTTGGTTGCGGTACCCATCTCGGTGCTCCTCCTGCTCGTCGTGTTCGTCGGGCTCGTCGACGCTGTCAGACCAGTGCCTGCAGCGGGTTGCTCGTCGCGTGCGCCGCGTCGAGATCGGCCAGGAACGACTGGGCGTCCAGGGCCGCGGCACAGCCCGAGCCGGCCGCGGTCACCGCCTGCCGATAGTGGTGGTCGACCAGGTCGCCGCAGGCGAACACGCCCGGCAGGTTCGTCAGGGTGGTACGGCCCTGGACCAGGACGTAGCCGTCCTCGTCCAGGTCGACCTGTCCCGTGACCAGCTCGGAGCGGGGGTCGTGCCCGATCGCGATGAACAGGCCGGTCACGTCCAGCTCGCGGGTCTGCCCCGTCGTCGTGTCGCGCAGCAGGACGGCGCTGACCCGGTCGGCGCCGAGGACGTCGGCGACCTCGCTGTTCCAGGCAAACTCGATCTTGGGGTCGGCGAGAGCCCGCTCCTGCATGATCTTGCTCGCGCGCAGCGTGTCGCGGCGGTGGACCACCGTCACCTTCGCCGCGAACCGGGTGAGGAAGGTCGCCTCCTCCATCGCCGAGTCGCCGCCGCCCACGACGGCGATGTGCTGGTCGCGGAAGAAGAACCCGTCGCAGGTCGCGCACCAGGAGACGCCGTGGCCGGAGAGCCGCTTCTCGTTCTCCAGCCCGAGCTCGCGGTACCCGGAGCCCATCGCGAGGATCACGGCTCGGGCGCGGTGCTCGTTGCCCGATCCGTCGACGACCGTCTTGACCGACCCGGTCAGGTCGACCCGGACGGCGTCGTCGGTGAGCATCTCCGTACCGAAGCGCTCCGCCTGCGCGCGCATGTTCTCCATGAGCGCCGGGCCCATGATCCCGTCCGGGAAGCCGGGGTAGTTCTCGACGTCGGTCGTGTTCATGAGTGCACCGCCCGCGGTGACGGCGCCCTCGAGCAGCAGGGGGGAGAGCTGGTTGCGGGCGGCATAGAGAGCGGCGGTGTACCCGGCGGGGCCGGAGCCGATGATGATCACGTTCCGGATGTCACTCACTCGGATTCCCTTCCCCGCAGGCACGCCTGCAGGAGTCGCTGCACTTGCCAAACGATCCTAGGCGCGCCGGCATTCCGGCTCAGCCGCACGCGTGTCGGCTGTCCGCCGGGCGCATCAGCGCGCGACCCGCCGCCAGGTGATCAGATCGTCACCGTTCGTGCACGTCCGCGGCACGACCCAGACCTCCACGTCCGCCGGGTCCTCGCCCGGGACGACGACCACGAAGACCGGCCGCCCGTCGTACCGTGCCTCGTCCACGAGCAGCACCCGCGCCGCCTGCGAGCCCTCACGCAGTGCGTCGAGGCACGCCGCGTCCGGCGCGCTCGCCGCCTGCGGGAGGGCTCGCGGCGCGGTGGCTCCGGGTGACGCTGCGGGCGTCGGGGAAGCGGAGGCGACGAGCGGGGCGGGCGAGCCCTCGCCAGTGGTCGGCTCGTCGGACGCGCGGTCCGGCGCCTGCTCGAGACCGGCGGCCGCGAGCACCTCGGTGACGTCGCTGCTGAGGTTCTTCGCCGTGTATGCCGTCCCGGACGCGACGAGCAGCGGTGCGGCGGGACTGCCTGCCGTGTCGGTGGTGCCCGCGCCGGCCACCGGGGCGGGCGGGGCGTCCCCGGGCCCGGTACCGCGCAGTACCGCGATCGTGCCCAGGCCGCCGAACAGCACGAGCGCGGCGGCCGCCACCCCGGTCAGCAGCAGCCGGTGACCCCAGCGTCCGCTGCCCGCCCGGTCGGCGCGATGTGCGGGAGGGGCAGGCGCGGTGGGACGGGCGAGCGGCACGACGGTGGCGGCCCGCTGTCCGTCCGCGGGGTCGTCCAGCGCCCGGGGTGCCGCCTCGTCGGCGCTCTGCAGGTCGGCCGGGCCCAGCGTCGCGAGGACCGCGTCGAGTCGTGCCGCGACGTCCTCTGGGATCGGCGGGTCGTCGGCCGCCAGGCCCGCGAGCAGCTCCGCGACCCAGGCGGGTGCCTCGGGGCCGTCGTACGGGTCGTCCGTCACGTCGGCTCACCTCCCAGCCCGTCGTGGTCCTGCTGCGCGGTCGCGCGCGTGCCAACCATGCCCGTGCGGCACGACGGTGTGACGGCGCCGGCGCGTGCCCGGTTCCGTCTCATCGGGCGTCCCGCAGCCCGCCGAGCGCGAGCGCCAGTTTGGCCCGCCCCCGCGAGCACCGGCTCTTCACGGTGCCCTCCGGCACGCCGAGCACGAGCGCGGCGTCCGCCACCGGCAGTCCCTCGACGTCGACGAGCACGATCGCGGCGCGCTGGTCGACCGGCAGGTCCGCCAGGGCCCGGTCGATCTCGAAGCGCAGCTCGAGCCGGTCCACCTCGTCGCGCGGGTCCACCAGCTCGCCCCAGCCGGTCTGCGGGTCGTCGTCGGGCAACGGCACGCTGGGCCGGGCGCGGCGCCGGCGCAGCCGGTCCAGGCTGGCGTTCACCACGATGCGGTGCAGCCAGGTGGTGACGGCCGCCTCGCCGCGGAAGGTCCCGGCACGCCGGTACGCCGAGACGAGCGCGTCCTGCAGCGCGTCGGCCGCCTCCTCCGGATCACCGGTCGTGCGCAACGCGACGGCGTACAGCCGATCGCGGTGGCGGCGTACGAGCGTGGTGAACGCGTCCTGATCGCCCGCGACGTGCGCGGCCAGCAGCTGCGCGTCGGGCGGACCGTGCGCCGGTACGCCGTCGTGGGTGTCGTCGGGGGCCATGACCGCTCGCAGCCTATGTGCGCGACCCGTCCCGGGCGGGGAGGGGGCGCACCGCGCGAGCGGTGTCGCAGCTCACGGCAGGACGGTCACCTCGGCGACCCCGCCCTGGTACTCCGACCCGCTCGCCGGCAGCCGCGTGAGCCACACCACCAGATACCGGGCGGTGACCGGTTGGACGGAGCGCAGCGTGATCTCGGACGGCGCGCCCTGCGCACGCGCGAACACCTCGTACCCCTTGGGCGCGCGCCGCTTGCGATCACCGGCGAGGATCTCGACGTCGGAGTCGTTGCCGACCAGCACGAGCTTGACCTGCGACACCGGGCGGGGCGCCCCGAGGTCCAGGCGCAGCCCGACGCCGGGCTTGCCGGACATGTCGGACCGGGTGTAGCGCAGCGTCGTCCAGGCGGTGCCCGGCTGGCCGTCGACCGCCAGCGGGCTCAAGCTGCGGTTCTCCTGGCGGTCGCTGCCGTACGGGTCGACGTCGCGCACCGCCACCACGGGTATCGGCCCCGAGCTGCTCGGGCCGACGTCGGGGGGTGGGCTCACCACACCGGCACCCGGTTCGGAGACGGTCGGCAGCGGTGCCGCCCCGGGTGCTCGGGTCACCGGTCCGCTCGCCAGCGAGATGCCGAGCGCGGCGATCGCAACGATCCCGGCCACGGCCAGCAGGAATCCGACCACCCGCGGCCAGACGCGGCGCCCGGGCGGGCCGACCGAGGGGTCCGGCGCACGGGACTCGGTCGCGGCGGCGAGGGCCTCCACAACCGCCGGCAGGTCGGAGTACGCCGCGCGCCCGCGCGGCAGCGCGCACCCGTCCACCGTCCGGGCCGCGATCTCGTCGAGGACCGGGGGGACGTCGGCCACGACCCGGCTCGGCCACGGTAGGACCCCCGAGGCGAGGCGCGCGGCGGCCGGGACATGGTCGGTGGGCCGGTCGGGCCAGCGCCCCGTCAGCCCGAGGTAGAGGACCGCGCCCACCCCGTGCACGTCGGCGCCCGCGGCGAGCGCGAACGGCTGGGCCGGTGAAGGGTCGGCGGCGAGCGCTCCGGCGATGCCCAGGCCGCGCACCCGGATCTCGCCGGAGTCGGTGACGAGCACCGAGTTCGGTTCCAGGCAGCCGTGTGTCAACCCTTGCGCGTGCGCGGCGGCCAGGCAACGGGCGACCTCGAGCGTGACCGCAGCCGCTTCCTGTGGCGAGAGCAGTTCCGGGCCGCGGGCGGCGAGGTAGTCGCCGTACCCGAGCGCCCGCACCCAGTCGGTGACGATGACCAGCGTGCCGCTGGCCGAGTCGACGCCGACGTCGAGCACCGGTACGGCCCGGCGGTCGGTGAACGCGGCGGCCTGCTGTGCCTGGCGCCGTACGGCCGCAGCGCGCGGGTCGTCGCGCCGCAGCACGCGGATGGCGACGGCGCGTCGCAGCCTGCTGTCGGTGCCTCGCCACACCGGCGTGTCCGTCGTGCCTCCGACGCGGTCCTCCAGCACGTAGCGGGACAGGACGGTGTCACCTGCTGCCAGTGCCGAGGCCGCGACGTCCATGGGGATCAGGGTAAGCGTGGCGCGGGGCGACCCGGCGCACACGCGGGGCTCGGGGGCTTCGCGGGTCGTGCGCTGGGCTCGGTACCTCAGTACACCGAGTTGCGCGCGGTCACCGTGACGACCGGCGAGACGTACTCCTGCAGCGGCGGGATCCGACCGGCGACAAATGTCTTCGCGGTCGCGGTGAGGGTGATCGTCACCGTGCCGTCCTTGGCGACGCCGTAGTGCAGGATCTTCGCGTCCCGCGCCTCCGCGTACGCCAGCGCGGCGGCATACGCCTGCTGGGGCGTCTGGCGGTCGCGCAGGGCGTCGTGCGCGACCTGAGCGGTCTGCTGTGCGTCGTCCCGGGTCGTCACCTGCCGGTGCACGATGCTCAGCGTGTCGTAACCGACGACCCCTACCAGTGCGATCGCGACGACGAACTTCACCAGGCTGGAGAGCAGGATCGCGCCGCCATCGCTCCGCAGCGCGGAGAGCGCACCACGAGGTGCGAGGGGAAAGGCCGCCACGGGAGCGTTATCGGCGGCGCGGGGCCGGACTTGAGCCGCCGGCAGGGGAACGCCGGTGCCCGGGTCAAGAGACCGGGACGATTCGCTCAGCGTCCCCTCAGCCGCACCCGAGGAGCGTTCGTCTCAGATCCACCGAGGGACGGTGGACACGCACAGGAGGTGACCGTCATGTCGACGACTCCCCGCAAGCAGACGATCGCACTCGCCGTAGCCGCGGCCGCGCTGGTGACCCTGACGACGGCAGGGACCGCGTATGCCGCGACCGGGCAGCCGACGCCCACAACGTCCTCGGGTAGTAGCAACTCCGCTCCAGCGACTCCGAGCACAACTCATCACACGAAGGCCAATGGGGCGCATCACAAGGCGAAGGCGCGCCGCGACATCAAACGGGATGAGCGGGACGTGAAGGCTGATCACGCTCGTGAGATGCGGCTGCGCGAGCACGTGCGCAAGGAGGACGCGAAGGTCGACCACCTCAAGCACGCCAAGTCGACCAGCAGCAAGAAGCTGACCAAGGACGAGGCGAAGCTCCGCAAGGAGCGCGCGGAGCTGGCCAAGGTGCGGGCGGACCTGCACAAGGACCGGGCCGACCTGCACAAGGACATGCGTAGGGCGTCCTGACCAGAATCCGCAGCGGGCCACACTGGCGGTCGGCCCGCTGTACCGCGCAGGACGGGTGCCGGCCGGCTCAGCGGTCGGCACCCGTCTTCGTCGTCGCAGTAGACCCGCTGTCCTCAGTAACATCCAGCGAGCCGTGTCGTACGGCGCGACACGCAGCCGTGAAGGGCTGGTGCCGCCATGAGCGCATCGCACCGTCCCCTCGCGACAACTCCCGCTCCCAGTACGGCGCGAGTGCCGGGTTCGCGGAAGCCGAGTCGCGTCCTTGGCGGCGTACGCAGCCGTTCGACCATCGCGACTGTGTTCGTGGTGGCGCTCGCGATGGTGGCTGCGGGTGCGCTGCTCGTGGTGCTGCTACGGGCGGCGCTCGTCGCGGGAGTGGACGACGCGGCGAGTGCGCAGGCCGCGCAGGTTGCCGGTCAGATGCACGACGACGGTCTCGCCGGTCTGAACGACTTCCTGCCCGATAGCGTCGAGCGCGGACAGTCCGTGCAGGTCGTGGATGCCGTCGGTCGGGTGGTGGGGCGGTCGGCTCCCAGCCTGCGGAGCACCCCCCTTTCGTCGCTGCGCCCAGCGCGCGGAGAGACGGTGTTGCAGACCTTGCCCACGGTTGCCGGCCAACGAGAAGCTGGACCCTTCCGGCTGCTCGCCACGGGGATCGAGGCCAAAGGACAGCCCTATACGGTCCTTGTTCTCTCCCCGTTGGGTGCCGCCGACGAGACGACCGCCGCACTCGTGCGCTATCTGCTGATCGGCGGACCGCTGTTCGTCCTTCTCGTCGGACTCGCCACCTGGGTGTTGCTGGGCCGAACCCTGCGCCCGGTAACTCGGCTACGCGCCGGGGTGCAAGCGATCACGCCCGGCACCCTGGACAGCCGGGTGCCGGTGCCGCGGAGCGCGGACGAGGTCGCGCAACTCGCATTGAGTACGAACCGGATGCTCGACCGGTTGCACGCCGGGCAGCTCGCCCAGCGCCGGTTCGTGGCCGATGCGAGCCATGAGCTGCGCTCGCCGCTCGCGACGCTGCTCGCCGGACTCGAGGTCGCGGGCGCCGACCCCACCGGTGACGCCTGGCGCGAACTGGCGAGGCCGCTGCTGGAAGAGGGTCGACGGATGCAGCGGCTGGTCGCCGACCTGCTGGTGCTGGCGACCGTCGACGAGCGCGGTACGACGCCGACGACTGCGGTGGACGTCGACCTGGACGACATCGTGGCCGCCGAAGGCACCCGGTTGCGGATCGCGCAGCCCGGGCTGCAGGTCAGCGCCTCCTGGACACCGGCGCGCGTACGAGGCGACCGGGCGGCGCTGCGTCGCATGGTGGGCGCCCTTGTGGAGAACGCCGGACGGCACGCGCGGCACGCGGTGCGCCTCACCCTCGAGATCGAGGCGGACGAGGCCGTCCTCACGGTCGACGACGACGGACCTGGGATCGCCCTCGCCGACAGGGAGCGCGTGTTCGAGCGCTTCGTGCGTCTCGAGGAGAGCCGTTCACGTGCCGAGGGGGGCTCCGGCCTCGGGCTCGCGATCGCCGCCGAGGTCGCCCGCCGCCACGGTGGGACGGTGAGCGTCGCGACCGCCGAGCTCGGCGGCGCCCGCTTCGAGGTGCGGCTGCCGGTCCAGACCGAGCCCCCGGAGCGACCCACGCAGCCCTGATCGGCTCAGCGGAGGTGAGGTTCCGCGTTACTGTAAGAGTACGGCGTCCTCGAGCCGACGATGGTCATCCGCGAACACATGAAGTTGCATGCGGGCCAGGTGGTCTTAGGCCATGTTGGAGGGTGTTGTCGGACCCTGCTCCTACAGTTGTACGTATGTTGCAGACGCCGGCAGCCGGCCCGCGGGAGGTCCACGCCGCACTCGCGCGGATGCGCGCGGACGCCGCGTTGGTCAACGGTGCGATCGCCGACGGGGTGTTGATCGATACCGGACTTCCGAAGATCACGGGCACATGACGGCGTGGTCGGTAGCATCGGTGCAGGTCAGGAGGTCGGAGAGCCTCTTGGACCCGAAATTGTGTAGGCACACGACTGCGGGCGTGTCGCTCGACATCACGCGGGTTGA
>JAFIHG010000046.1 GCA_017848795.1 Candidatus Nanopelagicales bacterium
ATGGATCCGCGCGCATGGACCGGGCGCGGTTCGATGCGGCGATCGATCTGCTCACCAGCGGCTATGACGCGCCCTGGTTCCCGACCAGTCAGGGCAAGCGGCGCACCCTGGTTCAGCTGGTCACGACCGTGGCGACCTTGACCGGGCAGAACGAGGACCTGTCCGAGCTGGTCGGGCACGGCGCCGTCACCGCCGAGACCGCCCGTCGCATCGCGGCCGATGCCGGCATGTTCCAGGACCTGGCGGTGCATCCCACCATGGGGTTCCTCATGGATGCGGGGAAGCTGCGCCACGACCCGCCACCGGAGTTGCGCGAGTTCCTGCTGGCCCGCCGCCCCGTTTGCGCGATGGTCGGCTGCAACCGGCCCGCCCTGCAAGGCGCCGACATCGACCACGGCATCGAGCACCGCGCCGACGGCAGCGGCGGACCGACGGCCGCCTGGTGCCTGCACGGGCTGTGCCGCTTCCACCACCGCGCCCGCACCGCCGGCATCTGGCGCCTGGAAGGGCAGCGGCTCGACGGGTCACTGGTGTGGATCGACCCGGCCGGACGCCGCTACATCGAACCCCCGTACGACCTCCGCCCAGATAAACCCGAGTGAGCGCGGCGCAGCCGCAGGGAAGGCCGTGCCCCGCGTCGCGTTGGTCCAGATCGCCGCATCCGACGCCGATACGATCCGTGCGAGCAGGAGCGAAAGGGCGGACGTGGGCGACTTCGACTGGACTCTGGTTCCGACGGCGGTGCTCGATGCGCTCTGGGCGGAGCTCTACGAACTCGACGCCGAGGTGGAAGGCTGGAATCGCGATCAAGTAGGCAAGCTGCTCGACGAGGACTACGGCACGCCGCCTGACGAAGGCTTTGCCAAGGACGCCTGGTGGGTGCTGCTCGAGCAGTGGCTTCCCGGAGCCGACGCTGCGCGTGTCGCCCTGGTCGACGCGCTCTGGAAGCCCCGGATGGGTCCGCGACCCTCGACCAAGGACGACGAACTGGAATTCCTCGTCGCGCGCAACATCAGCAAGGGCCTACGAACAGCCGTGCTCGAGGTCTTCCTTCCGCTCGGTATGTCCGCCGGCGAGCGGACAGCGCCGTCCACGCCTGAGCCAGTCGCTCGACCGACAACCACATCGCCGGCAAAGGCTGCGAAGAAGCGGGCCCAGAAGGCCGAGCCGACTCGCTCGCTCGAAGCGTCCCTCTGGGAGGCCGCGAACCGGCTGCGTTCGAACATGGACGCCGCCGAGTACAAGCACGTCGTCCTCGGCCTGATCTTCCTCAAGTACGTCTCCGATGTCTTCGCCGCCCGTCGCGCCACGCTCGAGGCCGCGGTCCAGGACCCCAACTCGGACTACTACATGCCGACCGAGGCGGCGCGGCTCTCGATCCTGGAGTCCCGCGATGAGTACGCCGCCGAAGGCGTGTTCTGGGTGCCCGAGGGCCACCGCTGGGACGACCTGCGCAAGGCCGCCAAGCAGCCCGACATCGGTGCTCGGATCGACGCCGCGATGGACGCGATCGAGAAGGAGAACCCGAGCCTGGTCGGGGTCCTGCCCAAGACGTACGCGCGCCGCGAGCTCACCCCGACCACCCTCGGCGGGCTGATCGACACGTTCTCCCGCGACGACCTGTCCGCCGCCGAGCACGAGAACCTCGACGTGCTGGGCCGGGTCTTCGAGTACATGGTCAGCCAGTTCGCCTCCGCCGAGGGCAAGCTCGGCGGCGAGTTCTACACCCCCCGCTCGGTCGTCACCCTCATGGTCGAGATGCTCGAGCCGTTCAACGGCCGGGTGTACGACCCGGCGCTCGGCTCCGGCGGGATGTTCGTCCAGGCCGACCGGTTCGTACGCGCCCACGGCGGCGTCCGCAACGACATCAGCGTCTTCGGCCAGGAGCAGAACCCGACCACCTGGCGGCTGGCGAAGATGAACCTCGCGCTGCGCGGCATCGACGCCAACCTCGGCCCGCAGTGGGGCGACTCCTTCCGCAACGACCTGCACCCGGACCTGCGCGCCGACTTCATCCTCGCCAACCCACCGTTCAACATCAGCCGCTGGGGCGGGGAGACGCTGCGCGACGACGTGCGCTGGAAGTACGGCGTGCCGCCGGCCGGCAACGCGAACTTCGCCTGGATCCAGCACATGCTCCACCACCTCTCGCCCACCGGAACGATGGCGACGGTGCTCGCCAACGGGTCGCTGTCGAGCCAGCAGTCCGGCGAGGGCCAGATCCGCGCGGCACTGGTGGAGGCCGACCTCGTCGAGTGCATCGTCGCGATGCCGGCCCAACTGTTCTTCACCACCGGCATCCCGGTGTGCCTGTGGTTCCTCACCAAGGACAAGACCGACCGCGCTGTGAA
Organism: Candidatus Nanopelagicales bacterium; assembly: GCA_017848795.1. Classification (GTDB taxonomy): domain Bacteria; phylum Actinomycetota; class Actinomycetes; order S36-B12; family CAIYMF01; genus JAFIHG01. The sequence continues at coordinate 2,352 of JAFIHG010000046.1, forward strand.
GTCCGAGCGGCCGCAACGCAACCGGCACGGCGAGATCCTCTTCATCGACGCCCGCGACCTCGGGCACATGGAGACCCGGACGGTGCGTGTCCTCTCCGAGGAGGACATCGCCCGCATCGCCGGGACCTACCACGCCTGGCGCGGCGAACCGGAGGAGCAGCCGTACGAGGACGTGCCCGGCTTCTGCGCCTCCGTCACCGTCGAGCAAGTACGCGAGCACCAGCACGTCCTCACCCCCGGCCGCTACGTCGGCGCCGCCGCAGCGGAGATCGACGACGAGCCGCTGCAGGACAAGCTCGAGCGCCTCCGCAAGGAGATCCGAGAAGGCTTCGCCGCCCGCGAAGCGCTCCAGGCCAAGGTGCTCGCCGCACTTGACACTCTCTCGGTGACCGACGATGCGTGACAATCGGCTCGAGGCACTCGCACGCGTCGTTGATTGCGAGCACAAGACCGCACCGGAGGCCGAAGAGGGACAGCACTACGCGTTCTCAGTAGGCACGCCTGCGCTACGCGGCTCTGGCATCGACTTCGCGCTCGCAAAGCCCGTTGATCAGGAGACCTACGCTGCTTGGAGCCGAAGGGCCGAGTTGCGGGCAGGCGACGTGATCTTGGCACGCGAAGCTCCGGTGGGCGGCGTGGGTTTCGTTGATGGGCAGACGAGGGTCTGCCTTGGTCAACGGACAGTCTTGATCCGGGCCGACCAGAATCAGTTGGATCCCCGGTTCCTTTACTACTCGCTGCAGGCACCTGCGCAACGAACTTGGATGTCAGCCCGGTCCGAGGGATCAACTGTCCCGCATTTGAACGTCGGTGACATCCGCGACTTGCCTCTCGCATTCCTTCCGCCGGTTGAGGAGCAGCGGCGGATTGCGGCGGTGCTGGGTGCCTTCGACGACCTCATCGACACCAACCAGCGCTTGATGACCCGTTTCGATCAGCTGGGAATGGTTATGTTCCTGCAGGCCTGGGACGGCACGGCCGTGACGACCGTCGAGTCCCTGGGTGCGGTGACGATGGGACAGTCCCCGCCGAGCAGCACCTACAACGAGGTGGGGGACGGGCCGGTCTTCTTCCAAGGCGTTCGCGACTTCGGGGACCGCTATCCATCAAGCCGTGTCTTCTGCAGTGCCCCAACTCGACTTGCCGACTCCGGCGACATTCTGATCGCGGTGCGCGCACCGGTGGGCGAGACAAATGTTGCCGTGACCGAGACGGCGATCGGTCGTGGATTGGCTGCCCTGCGGGCGAACCAGCCTGCTATTGCGCTGCGCGCACTCCGAGCCCTCGACTCCACGTGGGCGCCTCACCAGGGCACTGGAACGGTATTCGCGGCGATCAACGGCAATGATCTACGGGCCGCCATCGTGCCACTTGTTGCGGATTCCGAGCTGGAGCGAGACTTACAAGCGCTCGATACGCAACACCGGGCGTGTGCTATCGAGTCGGAACACCTTCGCGCCGCGCGTGACGAACTGCTTCCGCTGTTGATTTCGGGTGCGGTGTCGCCGGGTGAGGTTGACGTGGGGGCGGCGTGACGGGGTTCTCGGAGGCGGATCTGGAGCAGGTCGTCCTCGACGAGCTGCGGGATCTTGGCTGGCAGGTCGCGTACGGGCCGACGATCTCGCCGGGGGAACCGGGGGCGGAGCGCGCGGACTACCGGGAGGCCGTCCTGCAGCACCGGCTGCGGGCGGCGGTGCACCGGCTCAACCCCGACCTGCCGGCCGACGCGGTCGACGACGTGCTGAAGGCCGCGCTGCGGGCCGAGTCGCAGGTGGCGATCACGGAGAACTGGCGGGCGTACCAGCTGCTGACCCAGGGGGTGCCGGTCGAGTACCGGCATGAGGACGGCAGCCTGCGACCCATCCGGGCGCAGCTGGTCGACTGGGTGCACCCGGAGCGCAACGACCTGCTGGCGGTCAACCAGTTCACGGTCCTGGGGACCGATGAGCGGCGCCCGGACGTGGTGCTGTTCGTCAACGGGCTGCCGTTCGTGGTGCTCGAGCTGAAGAAGCCGGGCGAGGCGAACGCGACGCTGCAGGGCGCGTACAACCAGGTCCGCACCTACGCGCAGCGGATCCCGGATCTGTTCACGTGGAACCAGCTCACCGTCATCTCCGACGGTGCGCAGGCCCGGGCGGGCACGTTCACCTCGGCGTGGGAGCACTACGCGCCGTGGAAGACGATCGACGGCCGGGTGACCGAGCCGGCCGGGGTCCCGCAGGTCGAGGTGCTGGTGCGCGGCATGCTCGCCCCGCGCGTACTGCTCGACCTGGCGCGGCACTTCACGGTGTTCACGACCGATCCGCTGCCGGTGAAGAAGGTGGCGAAGTACCACCAGTACTGGGCCGTCACCAAGGCCGTGACCGCGACGGTCGAGGCGGTCGAGGGCGACGGGCGCGCCGGCGTCGTGTGGCACACCCAGGGGTCGGGCAAGTCGCTGGAGATGCAGTGGTACGCCGGCAAGGTGATGGTGCACCCGGCGATGGAGAACCCGACCGTCGTCGTGCTCACCGACCGCAACGACCTGGACGACCAGCTCTTCGACGACACCTTCGCCGGCTCCCGGCCCGGTGCGCCGCTGCCGGAGGAGCCGGTGCAGGCGACCAGCCGCGAGCACCTCAAGGAGCTGCTCACCGGCCGGCACGGCGGCGGCATCGTGTTCTCCACCATCCAGAAGTTCGGGTTGTCCAAGTCGGAGAAGGACGCGGGCACGGCGTTCCCGACGCTGTCCGAGCGCAGCAACATCGTGGTGATGGTCGACGAGGCCCACCGCTCGAACTACGACTTCGTCGACGGCTTCGCCCGGCACCTGCGCGACGGGCTGCCGAACGCGACGTACATCGGGTTTACCGGCACCCCGATCGAGGCAGCGGACAAGTCCACCCGCGCGGTCTTCGGCGACTACATCGACACCTACGACCTGACCCAGGCCGTCGCCGACGGCGCCACCGTGAAGGTGCTGTACGAGCCGCGGCTCGCTCGGATCGAGCTGCCGTCGGCGGCGCTGGGTGAGCTGGACGACGCGTTCGCGCTCGCGACCTCCGGCACCGAAGAGGAGGCGCGGGAGCGGCTGAAGACCCGGTGGGCGCGGGTGGAGGCGATCGTTGGCTCGGACAAGCGGATCGCCGAGCTCGCCGCCGACATCGTCACCCACTGGGAAGCCCGCCGGGAGGTGCTGCCCGGCAAGGCGATGATCGTGACGATGTCGAGGCGGATCGCCGCCGCCCTGTACGAGCAGATCGGTCTGCTGCGCCCGGACTGGGTCAGCGACGACGACACCATCGGCCGGGTCAAGGTCATCATCACCGGCGACGCGACCGACGACGCGCTGCTGCAGCCGCACATCCGCTCCAAGCAGGCGCTGCGGGAGCTGAAGAACCGTGCCAAGGACCCCGGTGACGAGCTCGAGCTGGTGATCGTCCGGGACATGTGGCTGACCGGCTTCGACTCCCCGTCGATGCACACCATGTACGTCGACAAGCCGATGCGCGGCGCCCCGCTCATGCAGGCGATCGCCCGGGTCAACCGCACGTTCAAGGACAAACCGGCCGGCCTGGTCGTGGATTACCTCGGCATCGCGGAAGACCTCAAGACCGCCCTGGCCGACTACACCAGCCGCGACAGGGAGAACCAGGAGCTCGGGCAGGACGTACGCGTCCAGGCGCTGCCCGCGCTGCTCGAGACCCACGGCGTCGTCGTCGACCTGCTCCACGGCCTCGACTGGCGCGAGCGGCTCGCCGCCGGTGGGCCGAAGGCGTACCTGAACGCCTTGACCGCGACCGCGGACCACCTGCTCGGCGCGCATCCCGGGCCTGCGGAGCGGCCGTGCACCAAGGAGACCCCGTGCCTGCTGTGCCGGTTCCGCGCCCAGACGGGCAAGCTGGTCCGGCTCTATGCGATGTGCGTACCGGCCGACGAGGCGCTGGCGATCCGCGACGACATCGCGTTCTTCCAGGGCGTACGCGGACTGCTCGCCAAACTGTCCGGCACCGACCGGGAGGGCGGTGACGGTGATGCCGGCATGGACACCGCGATCCGCCAGCTGGTGTCGGACGCGATCAGCGGCACCGGCGTCATCGACATCTACGCCGAGGCCGGCCTCGCCAAGCCCGACATCTCCCTGATCGACGACGACTTCGTCGACCGGGTCAAGAACTCCGACCGGCCGAACCTGCAGATCGAGCTGCTCAAACGGCTCCTCGCGGACGGCATCTCGCAGGTCGGCCGGCGCAACCTCGTCACCGGCCGGGAGTTCTCCGAGTTGCTGTCCGCGACCCTGTTGCGCTACCAGAACCGGACCCTGGACGCCGCCCAGGTCATCGCCGAGCTGGTCGCGCTCGCCAGACACCTCAAGGCCGAAGCCGACCGCGGCTCCTCGCTCGGCCTGAGCAGCGACGAGCTCGCGTTCTACGACGCGATCCGCACCAACGCCTCCGCCGTCACCGAGCTCGGCGACGACACGCTGCGACAGATCGCCCACGAGCTCGTCGAGATCGTGCGCCGCGATGCCAAGACCGACTGGAACGTCAAGGAGCAAGTTCGCGCCAAGCTGCGCGCCACGATCAAGCGGCTACTGCTGCGCCACGGCTACCCGCCCGACCAGGAACCCGGCGCCACCCAGCTCGTCCTGGCCCAGGCCGAGCTCATCGCCGGCGACCAGCCGACGCAGCCCCTCTGATCGGCGATCATGAGCTTTCGACTGGTGCCAATGCTGATCATGGAGTTCCGGTCGCCACTCCGGAGAATGCCGACCGGAAGCTCATGATCGCCGGCCGGTTGACGAGTCGCGGCCTCCAGGCTCGGTCAGGAAACGGACGGGCAGCCGGGCATCCCGGCCGGCATCGCAGATCAGCGCGGCCAGCTGGCGGTACTCGTCGCTGCGGGCGCTGCTCGCCCGGTAGACGAGCGCGATCCGGCGGCCTGGTGCGGGAGCGACGAAGCGGGCGACGCCCAACTCCCCGCGCCGGTTCTCTACCGGCAACGCGCTCTCCGGCAACAGGGTCGAGCCCAGTCCCCCGGCGACGAGCTGCACGACCGTGGACAGCGAGGACGCACGACTGTCCGCGACGACCGATGCGAGAGCATCGCTCTTGCGGCACAGGTCGAGCGCCTGGTCACGCAGGCAGTGCCCCTCGTCGAGCAGCAGCAGCTCGGTCGTGCGCAGCGCCTCGGGTGCCACGTCGCACGCCCCCGAGTCGGCGTGACCGGGAGGGACGACGAGCAGGAAGTCCTCGTCGTACAGGGGGATCTCGGCCACGCCCGCCAGCTCGACGGGAAGCGCCAGGACCGCGACGTCGACCCGACCACGGCGCAACGCGTCCAGCAGCCGTTCGGTCTGGTCCTCCCGTACCTCGACCTGCAGCTCGGGGGCACCCTCGCGCAGGCCCTGGAGCGCCGCGGGCAGCAGGTACGGCGCCACCGTCGGGATCACCCCGAGCCGCAGCCGACCGGTCAGCGCGGGGCGGGCCTGCTGCGCGGCCTCGCGGAACAGCTCGACCGCGTCGAGGACCGCGCGGGCCGCGGGCAGCAGCCGCTCCCCTTCCGGGGTGACGAGCACCCTGCGGGTCGTGCGCTCGACGAGCTGGGTGCCGAGTCCCGCCTCCAGCGTCGCCAGCGCCTGGGAGAGCGCGGACTGGCTGACTCCCGCCTCGGCCGCGGCGTCCCGGAAGTGGCGGGTCGAGGCGACCGCGACGTACGCCCGCAGCTGGGAGAGGGTCGGTCGGAAGGGCATCAACAGCTCCCGATTGATCGGTGGAAACGATCAGTATAGCTGCGCTCATCGATTTCCTTTTCAGTGCGGCCCAGGGCAGCATTGTTGACATCCGATGACCTACCCAGGAGGTACCCGCACCGTGATCACGATCGGCCAGCAGTTCCCCGAGTTCGAGCTCACCGCCGTCATCCCCGGCGACCTGTCCGCCGTCGACGCGAAGGCGCCCGAGGATTACTTCACGCAGGTCTCGTCGGCCGACGCCGAGGGCAAGTGGAAGGTCGTCTTCTTCTGGCCCAAGGACTTCACCTTCGTGTGCCCGACCGAGATCGCGACCTTCGGCAAGCTCAACTCCGAGTTCAACGACCGCGACGCAGTCGTGTACGGCGTCTCGACCGACACCGAGTTCGTGCACTTCGCGTGGCGTACCAGCCACGAGGACCTCAAGGACCTGCCGATCCCGATGCTCGCCGACACCAAGAAGGAGCTCGCGCTCGCGACCGGCGTGCTGAACGCCGACGGCGTCGCCGACCGCGCGACCTTCATCATCGACCCGGCCGGCGAGGTGCAGTTCGCCATGGTGACCGCCGGTTCGGTCGGCCGCAACGTCGAAGAGGTGCTGCGGGTGCTCGACGCGCTGCAGACCGACGAGCTGTGCCCCTGCAACTGGAAGAAGGGCACCGAGACGATCGACGCCGGTGCGCTCATGAAGGCGTCGGCGTGACGGCGGTGACGGTTGCCGCACCGAGCACCCTGCAGGAGCTGCGTGACGCGCTGCCGGGATACGCCAAGGACACCAAGCTCAATCTGGGCTCGGTCATCGGCACTCTCGGCCAGCACCTCACCGAGCAGCAGCACTGGGGCACCGTGCTCGCGGTCGCCGCGGCGACAGGTTCACCCTCGGTCCTTCCGGCGCTCGCCGCAGAGGCCCGCCCGCGGCTCGCCGAGCCCGCGATCGACGCTGCGCTCGCCGCCGCCTCGGTCATGGCGATGAACAACGTCTACTACCGGGCACGGCACCTGCTGCACGGGGCGTACGACGACCAGCGCGCCGGGCTGCGCATGCAGGCGATCGGCAACCCGGGCGTGGACAAGGCCGACTTCGAGCTGTGGTGTCTCGCGGTCTCCGCCGTCAACGGCTGCGGAGCCTGCCTGGAGTCGCACGAGGCGGTGCTGCGTACCGCCGGTGTGAGCCGCGAGGGCATCCACGACGCGCTGCGCATCGCAGCGGTCGTGACGGCCGCCGCGGCCACGATGGACGCCGCCGTCCTGCTCTGACGGCGATCCGCTGCAGTCGGCGGGTGTACGCGGGGTATAGCCCGCGTACACCCGCCGATTCGCGTCGTGGCCTGCAATGGCGGGCGTACGCGGGCTGGAGGCGGCGCTCACCCGCCAGCCGGAGGCCCGAAGTACTCCCGCCACAGCTCGCCCACGAGCGCCGGGCGCTCCATCTGAGCGACGTGCCCGCACTCGAGCAGCAACGCGATGCGGCGGTCCGGGAAGGCGGCATCGTGGGTCATCGCCGGGTCGACGAGCTTGTCCCGCCGCCCGTACACGAGCAGCGTCGGTACGGTGATGCGCTCCGCGAGCTTCCAGGGCCGGTCCTCGGAACGGTCCAGGTACGTCGCGAGCAACCCGCGCAGCGACTCGGTGAAGGCCTGCCCGACGTACGGCAGCTCGTCGCGCCGCAGCACCTCCGCCTGCGCCTCCTGCAACCGCTGCTCGGGCACCGCCGCCGGGTCGGCGAAGCACAGCGCGACGGTCGCCCGCGCGCGCCTGTCGGCCGGCACCCGCGAGTAGCTGCGCACCAGCCGGTCGCCGAGCCCCGGGGTCGCCAGGACCGGCAGGTGCACGTTGGTGCGACGGGGCAGCAGCCGCGGCAGCGCCGGCGAGATCAGCGTGAGGGTGCGTACGAGCTGGGGGTGACGCGCCGCGAGCTGCACCGCGACCGCCCCGCCGAGGGAGTTCCCGAACAGGTGCACCGGAGCCCCGTCCCACTCGTCGGCGACGAGGTCGGCGAGCAGCGCGGCGTACGCCTGCGGGGTCCAGTGACCGTCCGGCGGCGGGGCGGACCACCCGAACCCGGGCAGGTCGACCGCGACCCCGGCGAGCCGGTCGCGCAGCACCGCCATCAGATCGGTCCAGTTGGTCGACTGCCCACCGAGCCCGTGCACGAACAGGGCCGGTTCGGCGGTACGGGCGTCGACCGGCTCGGCGGTGCGCATCGCGACGACACCACCGCGCAGCACCCGCTCGCTGCGCGGCCAGGGCGGGGGTAGCGAGTCCAGCAGATCGGCGCGCGTACGCGGCACCGTCCCGGCACGGTTGTGCACGTCCATCCCCCCATGATCCGGTACCGCCCCACGAGCGCGCTCGCCGGTTGCTACCGCCCAGTAGGCTCCGACGGGTGAGCAGCGACGCACCGGTGGCCGCCCGCGGGCAGCGGATGCCGCGGCGGGAGCGGCGCGCGCAGCTGCTCGCAGCGGCCCGCGTCGTGTTCGTCGAGCAGGGCTACCACTCGGCGGCGATGGACGACATCGCCGAACGCGCCGGGGTCAGCAAGCCGGTGCTCTACCAGCACTTCCCGGGCAAGCTCGACCTCTATCTCGCGCTGCTCGACGCCAGCGCCGACGCGCTCGTCGCGGCCGTACGCGAGGCGCTCGAGAGCACCCAGGACAACAAGCAGCGGGTCGAGGCGACCATGGCCGCGTACCTCGCGTTCGTCGACGACCCCGACGGCGCGTTCCGGCTCGTCTTCCAGTCCGACCTGATGGATCAGGCGGCGGTACGTGAACGGGTCGAACGCGCCGACGACGAGTGTGCCCGGATGGTCAGCGAGGTCATCGCCACCGACACCGGCCTGACCGGCGACGAGGCGCTGCTGCTCGCCTCGGCGCTGACCGGCCTGGCCCAGATCGCCTCCCGGCACTGGTTGCGCAGCGGGCGGCGCGTGCCCAAGGACACCGCCGGTCGGTTGCTCGCCGGACTGTCCTGGCGCGGCATCTCGAGCTTCCCGCTCACCCACCCGGCGACCTCCTGAGCGCTCCCGGTTCTGCCCTGCGCGTACCGGAGGAGCGGCCGGGACCGAACGGGTACGCCCGCGGGTTAGGTTCTGCAGGAAGGATCGCCCGACAGGCGGCCCGGTAATCGACGAGCGGTGGAGGTTCGGCGGCGTGGAGGTCAAGATCGGCGTGCAGCAGGCGCCCCGGGAGATCCAGCTCGAGTCGACCCAGACCCCCGAGCAGGTCAGCGCGGCGGTCGCCGCGGCCGTGAAGTCGGGCGGGCTGCTGTCCCTGACCGATGAGAAGGGCCGGGTCGTCGTCGTGCCGGCCGAGAAGCTGGCGTACGTCGAGATCGGCAGCCCGGAACGCGCGCGCCTCGGGTTCGGCGCGTAGGCCAGTAACTCCCGCCTCTGATCCACTGCGGTCAGGGTTGCAGGCCGAGGCGGGTCATCCGGTCGGTGTGGGTGGCGGTGAGCCGACCCATCAGCTGCCCGAGCTCGGTCAGGTCAAGACCCCCGGGCTCGCCGACCTGACCCAACAGCAGCGCGACGAGCGCGTCGCGGTCGGCGGCGACCCGCTGCGACTGCGAGAGCGCCTCCCCGACCAGCCGGCGACCCCAGAGCGCGAGCCTGCCGGCCAGGCGCGGGTCCGTGGCGATGCCGGCGCGGACCTTGGTCACGGCGAACTCGGCGTGGCCGGTGTCCTCGCAGACCTCCGCGACCAACTCCCGGGTGTCGGGATCCACCAGTTGCGCCAGTTCCCGGTAGAAGTCGGTTCCGATGCCGTCGCCCACGTACGCCTTGACCAGCGACTCGAACCAGTCCGACGGCGCCGTCTTCACGTGGAAGTCGTGCAGCACCGTGACGTACGGCGTCATCGCCGCGTCGGGGTCCGCGCCGAGCACCGTCAGTCGTTCGCGCAGCCGCGTCAGGTGGCGCACCCGGGCCGCCGCCATCGCCGCGAGGGCCGCCTCGTCGCCGAGCGTCGGAGCGAGGGTGCAGTCGCTCGCCAACCGCTCGAAGGCGATCAGCTCGGTGCAGGCGAGCAACCCCAGCAGTTCGACGACCGCGGCCTGGTAGCGCGGGTCGGTCCAGGGCACCCGCTCCTCGCCGCTGCCCCCGCCCGCATCGTCCATCCCGCGACAGTAGCCGTACCGCAGCGCGGCGCGTGATCCAGCGGCGCGCCGTATACCGGTAGACTGGCCGGGTCCGCAACTGGTCGCGGTGGGATGTCCGTCGAATGTGCACCGTGACCGCCTTCGCCGGTCCTGCGGGCGCATCGCGCCACTCGCTGTCGCTGCGGTACGCCCGGTCCGGCCGACCTTCGAGGAAGTCCTACGTGACCAGCTCCACCAGCACCATGACCGCAAGCGCGCCCGCGACCGAACCGGACGCGGCGCCCGACATCGCCGGCAGCGCCCCGGCGATCCCCAAGTCGTTCACCGAGCTCGGGGTCGACCCGGCGATCGTGGCGGCCCTCGCCGAGGACGGCATCCACACCGCGTTCCCGATCCAGGAGCTCACGCTGCCGCTGGCCCTCGCCGGGCAGGACCTGATCGGGCAGGCCAAGACCGGCACCGGCAAGACCCTCGGCTTCGGCATCCCGCTGCTGATGAAGATCACCGCCCCGGGCGACGCAGGGTACGACGCGCTGCCCGCCGACGTCGCGGGCAAGCCGCAGGCGCTCGTCGTCGTGCCCACCCGCGAGCTCGGGATCCAGGTGGCCAACGACCTCACCCGCGCCGGCCGGGAGCGCGGGGTCCGGGTGCTGTGCGTGTACGGCGGTCGGGCGTACGAACCGCAGATCGAGGCACTCGGCAAGGGGGTCGATGTCGTCGTCGGTACGCCGGGACGGCTGATCGACCTGATGAACCAGCGGTACCTGAACCTGCACCAGGTGCGGGTTCTCGTGCTCGACGAGGCCGACGAGATGCTCGACATGGGCTTCCTGCCCGACGTCGAGCGGATCGTGTCGCAGACCCCGCCGGTGCGTCAGACGATGCTGTTCTCGGCGACCATGCCGGGTTCGATCGTCGCGCTGGCGCGCCGCTACATGACCCGGCCCACGCACATCCGCGCCGTCGACCCGCACGACGACAGCGCGCTGGTCGATGCCATCGAGCAGCACGTCTGGCGGGCGCACAGCCTGGACAAGAACGAGCTGATCTCGCGGGTGCTGCAAGCGCGCGGCCGCGGCCTGACGATGATCTTCTGCCGTACCAAGCGCAACGCGCAGCGGGTCGCCGACGACCTGACCGGTCGCGGTTTCGCCGCCGCCGCAGTCCACGGCGACCTGGGCCAGGGCGCGCGCGAGCAGGCGCTGCGCGCGTTCCGCAGCGGCAAGGTCGACGTCCTTGTCGCCACCGACGTCGCCGCGCGCGGCATCGACGTCGCCGAGGTCACGCACGTTCTGAACTGGGAGTGCCCGGAGGACGAGAAGACCTACCTGCACCGGATCGGGCGTACCGGCCGGGCGGGACACTCCGGCGTCGCGATCACGCTCGTCGACTGGGACGACCTGCACCGCTGGAAGCTGATCAACCAGGCGCTCGGGCTGCCGTTCGCCGACCCGGTGGAGACGTACTCCAACAGCGAGCACGTCTACACCGGGCTCGACATCCCGGCCGGGACCACCGGCAAGCTGCCGCGCGCCGCGCGCACCCGCGCCGGGCTCGCGGCCGAGGAGCTCGAGGACCTCGGGGAGACCGGCAAGTCCGCCGGCCGGCGCAGCGCTACCGACCGCAGCGCCGGTACCGAGCGCAGTAGCGCGCACGAGCCGCGGGAACGCGCGGCCCGCCCGCCCCGGCGGACGCGCACGCGTCGGCGTACCCGCGGCGGCGGCGCCGCAGCGGAGGGCGCGACGACCGCGCCCTCGGCGAGCGCTCCGCAGCCGGCCGGCCCGCACGCCTCGGGGAGCGGCGCGGACGCGTCGGGGAGCGGCTCGGACGCGCCGCGGCGCAGGCGCCGGCGCCGTGGCGGACGCGGCAAGGGCCGCGCCGGGACAGGCGCACCGAGCAGCCCGGCGGCGCAGGACTGACGCCGCTCAAGTCGTGACCGACTGCCCGGACGCGCGCACGTCCACCCCGGAGCGCTCGGCGACCATCCGGGCGGCGTGGGCGCGGTAGGCCGTCGCGCCCTGCGCGCCACTGGCCGTGGTGAGCACCGAGCGGCCCGTGGCGGGAGCCTCGGCGAACCGGATCGACCTGCGGATCGGCGGTTCGAGCACCCGTACGTCGTACCGCCCGCCGATGTCCGCGAGGACGGCCCGGCTGTGCCCGGGGCGGGTGTCGAACAGCGTCGGCAGCACCCCGCCGACGCGCAGCCGCGGGTTGGTGTGCCGCTGCACGTCCTTCACCGTCTCCACCAGCTGCCCGACGCCGCGGTGGGAGAGCGTCTCGCACTGCAGCGGTACGAGCACCTCGTCCGCCGCCGTGAGGGCGTTCACCGTCAGCAGGCCGAGCGAGGGCGGGCAGTCGAGCAGCACCCAGTCGTACCCGGCCGCCACCGTCGCGATCGCGTACCGCAGCAGGTGCTCACGCTCGGAGCGGCGGAACAGCAGCGCTTCCGCGGACGCGAGGTCGATCGTCGCGGGCACCAGGTCGACGGCGTCGTCCGTCACGATGATCACCTCGGGGAGCGGGACACCTTCCAGCAGCACGTGGTGCACCGACCGCGCGAGGTCCTCGGGGTCGATCCCGAGGGAGAACGTGAGGCAGGCCTGCGGGTCGAGATCGACCAGCAGCACCCGCTGCCCGAGCTCGCCGAGCGCGACACCGAGCGAGGCGACGGTCGTGGTCTTGGCGACCCCGCCCTTCTGGTTGGCCACCGCGATGATGCGCGCCACCCGGACCACCTCCCGACCGGCCACCACCGGCTGCTCGCCCCAGGTTCGTATCCTGCCCCACGTGAGCACCCCGCCGTTCCTGACTCTGCCCGGATGCGCGCGGCGCCGCGAGCTGCCCGGTACGGCCGGCCCGCTCGCGGCGGTCCAGGCGGACCCGCAGCAGGCCGACTGGGCCGGACCGGTGCGTGGCGACGTACTGCTCGTACCCGGTTTCACCGGCAGCAAGGAGGACTTCATCGCGGTGCTCGAGCCGCTCGCGCGGTGCGGGTGGCGGGTGACCGCGTACGACCAGCGCGGGCAGTACGAGTCCGCCGGGCCGGACACGCAGGGCGGGTACACGCTTGACGCGTTCGCCGACGACCTGCGGGCGCTCGCCGCTGGGCTCACCGGTCCGGTCCACGTCGTGGGCCACAGCTTCGGTGGCCTCGTCGCCCGCCAGGCCGTGCTCGCCGAGCCGGACGCCTTCGCCTCGCTGCTGCTGCTCTGCTCGGGACCCGGACCGATCAAGTACGAGGACCACGTCGCGTTGACGGCCTTCCGCGAGCAGCTGCCGATCGTCGGCCTGGCCGCGATGTACGACCTGACGCTCGCCTACAGCGGCAGCCGGCCCCCGGCCGGTGAGGTCGGCGAGTTCCTGCGCCACCGGTACACGTCGAACAACCCGGTCGGGCTGGCCGCGATCGCCGGGCTGCTGATGAGCGCGCCGGACCGTACCGCGGAGCTCGCCGCGCTCGCCGCGCGTGGGTTCCGGGTCGAGGTCGCCTACGGTGCGGCCGACGACGCCTGGCCCCTCGCCGAGCAGGCGGCCGTCGCAGCCGCGTGCGGCCGCGAGCCGCACGTCATCGCGGGCGCCGGGCACTCCCCAGCCGCCGACGCCCCGATACCGACCGCCCGTCTGCTCGACTCCCTGTTCACCGCTCGCCCCTGACCCCCTCCCCATTTCCCCGCGTCCCTGCTCGAATCGTCGCTAACTCGGCGAGTTAGCGACGATTCGAGCAGGGACGCGGGGAGGTCAGTCGGTGAGGGCGGCCCAGGAGGGGAGGAACGCGGAGACCGCGGCGCCTTCCGGGCACTGGGCGCGGAAGTCGCACCACCCGCAGCGCGGGTCGGGTCGGGGCGGGAAGGCCTCGTCGATCGCCTCGATCGCGTGCGCCTCACCGTCGCGTGCGGCCGGTGCCAGGTCGGCGAGCCGGTCACGCCAGGTCTGTTCCGCGGCTGCGGCCTCGGTGCCGATCTCGTCGGCCCGCGCCAGGTGCCGTTCGAGCGTCTGCGGGGTGTGCTCGTGCGCCGCGACGGTCCCGGTCGGCAGGTGGTGCAGCTCCACGCGCCGGGCGCGCTGCCGCAGGGTCCGCGCCGCGGCCACCGTGTAGATCGCGAGCGCCAGCGAGGTGGCGGCTTCCGGCACGCTGCAGGGCCGGCGACCGGTCTTGTAGTCCACGACGACCAGCTCGCTCCCGCCGTCGGCGGACCGGCGCCTGTCGAGACGGTCGACCCGGCCGGACAGCGCCAGGACCTCGGTACGCGCGGCGACCGTGCGCTCCACACCGACGGGCTCGTCGCGCGGGTCGAGCGTCGCGGCGTACGCCGACACCGTCGCGGTGGTACGGGCGCGCCACTCGGCGCTCTGCTGCTCGTCGCGGAAGCCGTCGCTGCGCCAGCACTGCGCGAGCAGCCGGGCGGCCGCCGCCGGGGTTCGCTCACCGACCGGCAGGGACCACCAGCCGTGCAACGCGGTGTGCGCTGCGGCACCGACGCTGTTGTGCGCCCACGGCGCTCCCTTCGGGCGCCGGTCCAGGTAGGTGAACCGGTACTTGCGCGGGCAGTCGAGCCAGGTGGTCAGCCGGGTCGGGGTTGCCGGGAACAGCCGGCGTGGCATCCCGTCGAGCGTCACCTCGCGCACCGTCAGGCGCTGCCACCCGGCGGCGGGGTGTCGTGCCCGGCCGCCGGCCCGCTCGGAGCGTCCGGATCCCGCGGCGGCTCGTCCGGCACCGGTCCCGCTGTCGGTGGCAGCGGCGGTGGCCAGGTCAGCCCGAGGATCTGTCGGGCCTGACCGATGACGGCCTGCTCGCACAGCACGTCGTACCGGTTCGCCTGCAGCTGCTGCCGGGAGACGAAGTCGCGCCGGCCGCGGGTGAAGGCGTACGAGATGAGCCCGAACACGATGCCGAACGCGGCGCCGTACACCAGTCCGAGCAGCATCAACGGGAACGCGTTGTTGTTGGCACTGCTGGAGAAGAACCCGACGAACAGCCCGATTAGCAGGCCGAACCAGGCGCCGGTGAACAGTCCGGACAGTGCCGACCTCCCCCAGGACAGCCGCCCCATGACCGCCTCGACTATCCGCAGGTCGACGCCGACGATGGCGACGTTCTGGACCGGAAAGCCCTTGTCCGACAGGGTGTCGACGGCCTTCTGGGCCGCCGCGTAGTCGGTATAGGAGGCGAGCACCGGTCGCTTCGTCACGTCCGGGCCGACGGCCATCCGACCGAGAGATCCGCTCATAGGCTCACCCTAGTGTCAGCGGCCGTCGAGACGCCGTACGTGGCGGACGCCGGTCACCGCAGCACGATCACGGCGCGGTCCAGCGGGAGCGCGCGTCGTTTCACGCCCGGGTTGGTCACCGGGCCGACCGGGATGGTGCCGGTCGGTTGCAGGCCGAGGTTGTCGTCCCAGATCCGCGCTGTCTCCTGCCCGAGCAGCCGGAAGCGGTTGAAGACGTACGGCGTGCTGTCGGACGGGAAGAAGGTCCGCCGCGTGAGCACCTGGAAGTGCAGGTGCGGCGTCGTCGAGTTGCCACTGGTGCCGACGCGGCCGATCGGCTGCCCGACGCGCAGCCGCTGCCCGAGGTGCACCTTGATCGAGCCCGGTTTCATGTGGGCGTACAACAGGAAGACGCCGTGCCCGACCTTGAGGATCACGTGGTTGCCGACCGAGTCCTGGATCGGCGTGACCGGCGGTGGCTGCGGCGGGTGCTGGTCGGGCAGCGCGTCGACGACGGCGACGACCTTGCCGGGCGCGGCGGCGAGCGTCCGCTGGCCGTAGCTGAGGTAGCTGTGGACGTCGCGCGGGTCGCCGACCCACGTCCGGTTGCGACGGTCGAGCCGGAAGAAGTCGATCGCGAAGCGCTGCGGCACCCCGAGGGTGCCGTTCACCGGGACGGTTCCCCATCGGTGGTGGCCGAAGTTCGTGCAGCAGCCCTCGCTGGCCAGCCACCGGCCGCCTTGCAGCGGCGAGTGCAGCACGACAGGTGCCCGCCTCGCGGGCGTCACCCGCGTCAACCGCATCGTGAAGGTACGCGGCGTGCCGTCGGGCGCACCGGCGGCCACGACCTCGTGCGCGAGCCGGCGCGGCGGGGTCGCGTGCCGCGGGAGCGACACGTCGAGGTAGACGATCGAGGTCGCCGACGGTGCGATCGTGGTGATGCCCGGGACGTCGGCCGAGGCCGTGTCGATGGTCCGCATCATGGCGCGCAACGCCGTGCCGCGCAGGGTGAGCAGCGTGGCCTTGCGCAGCGGGTCGCGCACCCGCACCGTGCGTACGTCGAGGGGGAAGGACGCGACGTTGGTCAGGGTGAGTTCGTACGCGATGTGCCGCCGGCCGTCCGAACCGAGCACGGGGACCGGCGTCGTGAGCACCGACGACGCCAGCGGGGTGAACTGCGTACCCGGCGCGATGCCGGTGCCCGGTCCGGTGGTCGGGCCGCCGGGCCGCACCGCCGTGGCCGGCCCGGTGCCGCCAGGCGCGGCGAGCGCGCCCGAGCCCGCGAGAACGAGCGCCGCGGCGATGGCCGCTCCTACTGCACCGACGCGCATCGACCTGGTCATGACGCGCCCTCCTCAGCCCCGGACGCAACATAGTGGCGCGGCCCGGTCCGCGTACGCAGAACCGCAGAGTCGCCCCGGTCCGCCGAGCGACGTCGTCAGGACATGCGGTAGTCCTCCAGGAGGCGGCGGCTGATGATCATGCGTTGGACGTCGGCCGTCCCCTCGCCGATGAGCAGCATCGGCGCCTCGCGGTAGAGCCGCTCGATCTCGTACTCCTTGGCGTAGCCGTATCCGCCGTGGATGCGGAAGGAGTCCTCGACGACCTCCTTGCAGTACTCGCTCGCGAGGTACTTGGCCATGCCGGCCTCGAGGTCGTTGCGCTCCCCGGCGTCCTTGAGCCGCGCCGCCCGCACCGTGAGCTGGTGCGCCGCCTCCACCTTGACGGCCATGTCGGCGAGCCGGAAGCCGACCGCCTGGTGCTCCGCGATCGGCTTGCCGAACGCGTGCCGCTGCTGGGCATATTGCGCGCCGAGCTCGAACGCCCGGATCGCGACCCCGCAGGCCCGGGCGGCCACGTTCACCCGGCCCACCTCGACGCCGTCCATCATCTGGTAGAAGCCGCGCCCCGGCGCGCCGCCGAGGATGCGGTCGGCGGGTACGCGCAGCCCGTCCATCACCAGTTCGGTCGTGTCGACCCCCTTGTAGCCCATCTTCTCGATCTTGCCGGGGATGGTGAGGCCGGGACGTACCTCGCCGAACCCGCTCGGCTTCTCGACGAGGAACGTCGTCATCCGGCGGTAGACGCTGCCCCCGTCCGGAACCTCCTCGTCGGTACGTACGAGCACCGCCACCAGCGTCGACGACCCGCCGTTGGTGAGCCACATCTTCTGGCCGGTGAGCAGGAAGTCGTCGCCGTCGCGCACGGCCTTGCTGCGGATCGCCGACACGTCCGACCCGCAGTGCGGCTCCGACATCGAGAACGCGCCGCGTACCTCGCCGGCGGCCATGCCGGGCAACAGGGCGGCCTTCTGCTCGTCGGTGCCGTGCTGCATCAGCAGGTACGCCACGATGAAGTGCGTGTTGATGATGCCCGACACGCTCATCCAGCCGCGCGCGATCTCCTCGACGCAGAGGGCGTACGTGAGCAACGATTCACCGAGTCCGCCGTACTCCTCCGGGATCATCAACCCGAAGATGCCCATCGCCTTCATCCCGTCGACGATGTCTTGCGGATACTCGTCCGCGTGCTCGAGCTCTTGGGCCCGCGGCTCGATCTCCTTGCTGACGAAGTCCTTGACGGCGGCCAGGATCTCGTGCTGCTGCTCGGTCAGCCCTCCGGTCTGTGCCAGCCGCCCCATCGTCGCTCCCGACCCTCGCGTCTCTCACCCGACCCGGACCCGCCGAGTATCCGACACCCGCCCTCCTCGGGCGCTCGCAGGTGGCGTACGAACCGACCGGCACCGGCCCGGGCCGGTGCCGGTCGGCCGGCCTTGCGCAGTCAGCCGATCGGTCCCGGTTGCAGGGCGGCGCTGCCCTGCTGCGGTGTACCGGCCGGGGTGATCCAGTCGACGTGGACCTGGTCGCCGACGTGCGCGGTGCCGATGATCGCGCCGATCCCGGCGGCCGAGGACACCGGTCGGCCGTCGACCTTCGTGATCACGTCGCCGGAGCGCAGCCCGAGCGCGGCCGCGGTCGTACCCGGCACCACGCCGGCGACGGGCACTCCGGCGGCCGGAGCGCCGAGGCTGAAGATGCCCTGTGCCAGTTCCACTCCCAGGAATGCCGTCTGGCCGAGGTGAACCGTCGGCGAGGCGCTCCCCGTGCTGATCTGCTGCGCTATACCCAGGGCGTCGCCGATCGGGATCGCCAGCCCGACCGGGGCAGCGCTGGAGGTCCCGTTGGTCGACGAGGCAGCGGTGTCGACCCCGACGACCTGTCCGTACCGGTCGACGAGCGCGCCGCCGGAGTCCCCGGGCTGGATGTCGGCGTTCGTCTGGATCAGGTCCGCGAGGTGCTCGGCTGCCGCGCCACTGTCGGAGCGCACGAACGCCGTACGGTGCACCGCGGTGACCGCACCGGCAGCGGTCGATGGCGGCCCACCACGGCCGCCCGCGTTTCCGACGCCGACGACCGGTTCGCCGACCGTGACGGGGTTCGGGTCGAGGCTCGCCGTCGCCAGCCCGGAGGCTCCGGACAGCTGCAGCACCGCGATGTCGTGGCTGCGGTCGTAGCCCACCACGGCGGCCGGATAGTCCTGGCCGTTGCCGATGTCCCGCACCGTGATGTGGGTCGACCCCTCGACCACGTGGTTGTTGGTCAGCACCAGCCCGTCGGGGTTCAGCACGATCCCGGTCCCTGCCGCGCGCGCCTGGCCGTAGTCGACGACGGTGTCCACGTCGACAAGCGCCGGCGCGACGGCGGCCGCCGCCTGGCTCGGTGACAGCTCGACCGTCGAGGCGTGGACCGTGGCCACCGGGAGCGTGCCGTGCCCGCCTCCGCCCGCCGACCCGCCGGCGAGCAGGCCGCCCGCCGTGACCCCCGCGGCGACGAGCGCACCCACGGCGAGCACCGCGGTGAGCCGGCGGCCGTGCGGGGCGCGGACACGTGGCGGTTCCGGCGCGGGTGGTGGTGTCACAGCCGCACCCGGGTCCGCGTGGCCGGGGACGTAGTCGGGGCCGTAGCGTTCCGGGTCGCTCGGGTCGTACGGGACCGGTTCCTCGTGCAGGTCCATCGCTGCTCCTCGATCGGTGATGCATCGAGCACACCGCGGCAGCAGGCGAGGAACCTGTAGCCGACCTGTGAGCGAGCAGTGAACGCCGGGGCCGCGCTCAGCGGCGCCGGAAGAACGCGTTGGCCTGCGGGCTGAACAGCAACAGCAGCACGATCACCGCCACGATGATGCTGGCCCACTCGCTGCCGACGTTGCCGGGCAGCTTGAGCAATGCGTAGAACCCGCCCAGGAGCTGCAGGATCATCAGCAGCGTGACGAGCCCGCGCGCGAAACCGCTGCCGCGCAACAGCCCGCCGGCGACGAGGATCGTGATCAGTCCGACGACGATGTAGACCACGCCGATCGCGACGATCGTGCTCGACGACACCTGCAGCTCGCGGTGCAGACCCGCGTCCTCGCGCGCGAGGATCAGCACCACCCCGCCGAGGATGCCGAGCGCCCCGGAGATCCAGGTCAGCACGGCGATCAGCGTCACACCGAACGGTCGCCTGGTCGTGCTCGGCAGTGCCATCGCCAGTCCTCTCCGATCGCGCCAGCCGAGCGGGCGCGCTGTGCACCGGTGGTGGCGAGCCTAGCCAGCAGCGACCTGCCGGAGTGGTAGCGCACGGGTGCGGGTCACGACTCGGGCGGCGTCCAGGTGCTCGTACGGACCATGCCGGCGGCGCGGCCTTTGGCGGCGACGACCAGCGCCATCTTGCGCGACGCCTCGTCGATCATCTCGTCACCGAGCATCGCGGCACCCCGCTTGCCACCGGCCTCGGAGGTGTACCAGTCGTACGCGTCGAGGATCAGCTCGGCGTGGTCGTAGTCCTCCTGGCGCGGGCTGTACACCTCGTTCGCCGCGTCGAGCTGTCCCGGGTGCAGCACCCACTTGCCGTCGAAACCCAGTGCGGCCGAACGGTTCGCGACCCTCCGGAAGCCGTCGACGTCCTTGATCTGCAGGTACGGCCCGTCGATCGCCTGCCGGTCGTACGCGCGGGCCGCCATCAGGATGCGCATCAGGATGTAGTGGTAGGCGTCGCCCACGTCGTAGCCCGTGGGCTGCTCCCCCACGATGAGCGACTTCATGTTGATGCTGGCCATGAAGTCGGCCGGGCCGAAGATGATGGTCTCGACGCGGGGCGACGCCGCAGCGATCGCGTCGACGTTGGTGAGACCGAGCGCGTTCTCGATCTGCGCTTCGATCCCGATGCGTCCGGCTTCGAAGCCCATCGTCTGCTCGATCTGGGTGAGCAGCAGGTCGAGCCAGACGACCTGTTCTGCCGTCTGGACTTTCGGCAGCATGATCGCGTCCAGGTTGGGTCCGGCGCCTTCGACGACCTCGATGACGTCGCGGTACGTCCACTGCGTCGTCAGGTCGTTGACCCGGACGGTGCGCACCTTGCCGTCGTAGCCGCCCTCGTTGAGCGCCGCCACGATGTTCTTGCGCGCCTCCGGCTTGGCGAGCGGGGCGACAGCGTCCTCGATGTCGAGGAACACCTGGTCAGCGGCCAGTCCCTTGGCCTTGTCCAGCATCTTCGGGCTGCTGCCCGGCACGGCGAGGTTGCTGCGCCGCGAGCGCAGCGCGCGCGGACCACCCACGGATGACGGCGTCGACGGAGTTGCGGTCATGCGAGCGAGGGTACGGAAGGGCGCTCCCCCGCCGCTCAGGCACCCGCGCCGCTAGAGCGGCGGCGACTCGGTCGGTGTACGGCGCGTACCCGACCGGATCACCAGGAACAGCCCGAGCACCAGCAGCGCGATCGCAGGCAGCAGCAGCGGGGTCGGCGTCTGCCCGAGCCAGAGGCCGGCGATCAGCGCCGCACCCGGCACCTCGAACAGCAGGGCGAGGCTCACCACGGTCGCGGACGTCGTGCGCACCACCCGGTTGACCAGCGAGTGCCCCAGCAGCTGCGCGCCGCCGGTGAGTGCGAGCAGCAGCACCCAGTCGTACGCGCTGTAGCCCACCAGCGGTTGGCGACCGACGAGGGCGCAGACCAGCAGCACGAGCGCGGCCGTACCGAACACGAACGCGTTGTACGGGCTGGCCGGCACCCGCTGGCGTACCCGTTCACCGACCGAGACGTAGGCGGCGGCGAGCACACCGCCGAGCAACGCCAGCAGGTCTCCGGTGATCGCCCGCGCCCCGCCGGCGACGTCGACGCCGGTCACCAGCAGGATCCCTGCCACGGCGACGACGATTCCCGCCCATGTCGTGGGCGTCGTACGGACGCCGGCGCGGCGCGCGATGAGCACCGCCCATACCGGTTGTGTCGCCACCAGCGCCGTCGCCGCGGCGACGGAGGTGAGCCTGACACCCGTGATCCAGGTCGCGAAGTGCCCGGCCAGCAGCACGCCGGAGAGTGCCATCAGCCGCCGGTCGCGCGCGCTGCAGGCGGCGGTGCTGCGCGCGCGCCACGCGAAGGGGGCCGTGACGAGCGCGGCGAGCGCGCACCGCCAGAAGGAGATGGCCAGCGCCGGCGCCGCGATCGCGGCGCTGAGCGGCCCGGACGTCGCAGCGGCGAGCGCCGCGATGGCGAGCAGCGCCCCGTCGACCCCGGAGGGGCGACCCAGCTCCAGGGCGCGTGCTGCCACTACGGCATCCAACGGCGGCCGCGGGTCGCCTCCGCGCCGAGCCGTGGCGGTGCACGGTCCGCCGCCCAAGATCTGGCACTCTGCCGGTGTGTTCGAGCCGGTATGCACGGCGGGTTGCGCCGCCGCCGTGCCGACGCGTGCGACGACGCCGCGATGAGGTCCCCGGATGCCGCCGGTCCCGAGTTCCGACGGGTCCCGCTCGTGTGCGGGGCGCTCGGAGCGTGGGACGAGCAGGCGGCGGGTCCGTGGATCGGCGACGCCGCGCTGCGCGTGGTGCACCGCTCCGCCCACGGGCTGCTGCTCGCCGGGGGCCGCAAGGACCCGGACCGGGAGCGCACCGGCTGGACCTGGGCACCGGTCGCCGAGACCGGACCGATGGCGCAGGACTGGCGCGGCGCGGCCGACGAGCACCTGCGTGCCGGTTTCTGGTCCGAGGAGCGGGGATACCGGCTCCACACCGACGCGCTCGGCCTGCAGGACCTCTACGTGCGCGAGCACCGCGGCGCGCTCTACTTCGCGACCCGGGCCAGCCTGCTGACCGGGCTCTCGGACGAGCTGCTTCACGTCGACTGGGACGCCTGGGGCGCCTCGCTCGCGTTCTGCGCCCCCGTCGGTTCCGCGACGGGCTTCCGCGAGATCCGGCGCGCGACGGCGGGCGCCAGCTGGTCGGTCGACGCCGCAGGCACGGTGCGCCGCGAGGCCCACGTGCCCGGGTGGCTGCAGGGCAGCCCCCGCCGGCCGGCGCGGCGCCGGGAGGTGCTGGCCGCGATCGCCGACGGGCTGCCCCGCTCGTGGGCGCGTACCGCCGTCCCGCTCTCGGGCGGTTGGGACTCGCGGCTGCTGGCGGCGTTGCACGCGAGCAGCTCCCGACGGCGGCCGGTCGCGTGGACGATCGCGCCCGACGACGGCAGGAGCGACGACGTGCAGCTGGCGCGTCCGGTCGCGCGCGCCTTGCGGCTGCGTCACCACATCGTGACCCCGGAGCGCACCTCCTGGGCCGACGCGCAGCGGCGCACCCTGGCCCGTACCGAGCACGAGACCTGGTTGCACGGCTGGCTGCTGCCGCTGGCGGAACAGGCACGCGGCAGCAGTGCCGTGATCGACGGTCTCGCGGGCGACGTGCTGCTGAAGAACCTGTTCATGTCTTGCGACTTTTCCGGGCTGGACCCGTCCCGGCCCCCACCCGAGGCGGTATGGCGCAGCCTGGGCGGTCGCCGGCTGCAGACCGGGCTCGCGCCTGCCATGCACACGCAGTGGATGAGCAGCACCCGCGACGACGTCGCGCACCTCGTACGGCGTTGGGAGGGCCACCACGCGGCCGCGACGGTCGTACGGCTCATGGCGCGCACGTTCCGGGCGATCGTGCTGTCCCCGGCGCGGCTCTTCGAACCGGAGACCCGCGTCTACCTGCCGTTCGTGACCCCGGCGGCGATGTCCGCGGCGCTGTCGGTCCCGGTCGAACGCAAGCACGGGGGTCGCTACTACCGCCGCTTGCTGGCGCAGGCCCACGCGGACGTGGGGCGGCTGCCCTCGACCAACGATCCGGGCCGCCCACCCCCGGTCGACCCGGCCCGCACCTCGCCGCACGCCCTGGAGGCGCTGCTCGCCGCGATCCGTCGCGACGAGGTGGTGTGCGCCCTGCTGAGCGAGGAGGTACGCCGCAGACTGTCCTCACCGGCCGAGGTCACGGCCGTGCTGCGCGGTGCGACGTACCCGCTGCTCGCCTGGGCGGCGATGCTCGCCGACTGGCGCCGCGCGCACCGCGACCGGATCAGCACCGACGACCTGCCCGCCGGCCTGCACTGAACGGCCCGTCGCGCGGGCGATTCTGCGCGGGTCGGGCGGTGCCCGGCGGCTACCCTGACGCCTTGTGAGCGCTGCGACCCGGGTCTTCATCGCGCGTCTCGCCGGGCTCGCCGTGTTCGACCCGCTCGGCGACCAGGTCGGCAAGGTCCGGGACGTCGTCGTGCTGTTGCGGCGCGGGCACATCCCGCCACGGGTCCTCGGCCTGGTCGTGGAGGTGCAGCCGCGGCGGCGCATCTTCTGCCCGATGACGCGGGTCACCTCGATCGAGGCGGGCGCCGTCGTCACGACCGGGTTGCTGAACATGCGCCGCTTCGAGCAGCGCCGCGGCGAGACGTTGGTGCTGGCCGAGCTGCTCGACCGTGCGGTGACGGTGCACGAGTCCGGTGAACGGGTCTGGGTGCAGGACGTCGCGATGGAGCAGGAACGCCCCCGCGACTGGGTCGTGTCGCGGATCTTCGTCAAGAAGGGCGGCGGGCGGGGGCTACGGCGCCGCGCCGAGACCCTGCAAGTGGACTGGGACGCGGTCTCCGGCCTGTCGATCGAGCCCACCGAGCAGGGCACGGAGAGCCTGCTCGCCACGGTCGAGGGGTTGCGTGCCGCGGACCTCGCCAGCGTGCTGCACGAGCTCCCGCCACGCCGCCGGGTCCAGCTCGCGCGCGAACTCGACGACACCAAGCTCGCCGACGTGCTCGAGGAGCTGCCCGAGGTCGACCGGGTCGGCATCATCGCGGGGCTCGAGGAGGAGCGCGCTGCCGACATCCTCGAGGAGATGAGCCCGGACGACGCGGCCGACCTGCTCTCGGAGCTGCCCCCCGAGACTGCGGAGTCGCTGCTCGCACTCGTGGAACCGTCGGACGCGGAGGACCTGCGCCGGCTGCTCACGTACGACGACTCGACCGCGGGCGGGATGATGACCACCGAACCGGTGATCCTGCCGCCGGACTCGACGGTCGCCGAGGCGCTCGCCCGCATCCGGGACCACGACCTGTCGCCCTCGCTCGCCGCCCAGGTGTACGTGTGCCGGGCCCCGTTCGAGACGCCGACCGGAAAGTACCTCGGAGTGGCACATTTCCAGCGCCTGCTGCGCGAGCCACCGGCGACGCTGGTCAGCGCGGTCGTCGACGCCGACCTCGAACCGATCGGCCCCGAGGCGCCGCTGGCGGAGGTGACCCGCTACTTCGCGACGTACAACCTCGTCGCGCTGCCGGTCGTCGACGAGGCCGACCACCTGCTCGGCGCGGTCACCGTCGACGACGTCGTCGACCACATGCTCCCCGACAACTGGCGCCACACCGACGCCGGTCACGACGGGGACGCGGCTCTCGGCCGCGCGCGCGACGAGCTCGCGGAGGGGCCGCACCGTGCCGGATGAGCGGGTACGCCGCGGCCCCCGCCTCGACCAGCCGCGCGAGCGTGGGCTGACGCTGCGCCCGGAGTTCGACGGGGACGCGTTCGGCCGGTTCGCGGAGACCTTCGCCCGCTTCATGGGCACCGGCAAGTTCCTGTTCTACATGACGTTGTTCATCATCGTCTGGATCACGATCAACGTGGTCGGCATCTTCGGGTTCAAGTTCGACGTCTACCCGTTCATCCTGCTGAACCTCATCTTCAGCACCCAGGCGTCGTACGCCGCGCCGCTGATCCTGCTCGCCCAGAACCGCCAGACCGACCGCGACAAGGTGGAGTACGAGAAGGACCGCCAGCGCGACCAGCGGATGCTGGCCGACACCGAGTACCTCACGCGGGAGATCGCGGCGCTGCGCCTCGCCCTCGGCGAGGTGGCCACCCGGGACTACGTGCGAGGTGAGCTGCGCGACCTGCTCGACGACCTCGACGCGCGCCTCGGCGAGGACACCGGCGACAACGGCCGCCGCCGCCGGACCCGCCCCGAGCCGAGCGACCGGTCCGCCGGCTGAGACAGCGACCGGCGGACCGTACGACCGGTCGTAGCATCGATGGCGTGACCGTCTCGCTGGAACAAGTAGATGCCGCGCTCGCGACCGTGCAGGACCCGGAGATCCATCGCCCCATCACCGAGCTCGGCATGGTCAAATCCCGCTCGGTCGAGCCCGACGGTGTCGTCCGGGTCGCGGTGTACCTCACGATCTCGGGCTGCCCGATGCGCGACACCATCACCGACCGGGTGCGCAAGGCGGTCGGTGCGATCGCGGGCGTGAGCACCGTGCACGTCGAACTCGACGTGATGAGCGACGAGCAGCGCAAGGCGTTGCGGGCCTCGCTGGTCGGCCACGAGGAGCGAGACGTCCCCTTCAACCGGCCCGGCAGCACCACCCGCGTCTACGCGGTGGCGTCCGGGAAGGGCGGTGTCGGCAAGTCCTCGGTGACCGCCAACCTCGCGGTGGCGATGGCACGCGACGGGCTGCGCGTCGGGCTCGTCGACGCCGACGTCTACGGCCACTCGATCCCCCGGATGCTGGGGGCCAGCGGCGTGCCCACGATGGTGGAGGGGATGATCATGCCGCCGGAGGCCCACGGCGTCGCGGTGATCTCCATGCTCCCCTTCAAGCCCGGCGGGGTGTCGCAGCCGGTCGCGTTCCGCGGACCGATGCTGCACCGGGCGCTGCAGCAGTTCCTCTCCGACGTGTGGTGGGGCGACCTGGACGTACTGCTGCTCGACCTTCCCCCGGGTACCGGCGACATCGCCATCTCGACCGCGCAGCTGCTGCCGAAGGCGGAGCTGCTCGTCGTCACGACCCCGCAGCCCGCCGCGGCCGAGGTCGCGATCCGTGCCGGGATGCTCGGCAAGCAGACCGGCCAGCGCGTCGCGGGCGTCGTGGAGAACATGTCGGCCGTACCGTGCCCGCACTGCGGGGAGCCGATGGACCTGTTCGGCTCGGGCGGCGGGACGCTCGTCGCGCAGACCTTGGCCGCCGAGCTCGGGTACGACGTCGAGGTCGTCTCGCGCATCCCGTTCGACGTACGGCTGCGCGAGGGCGGTGACACCGGCCAGCCGCTGACGCTGACGGCGCCGGACGCACCGGCCGCGATGGTGCTGAACGAGCTCGCCGGACGCCTCAGCCACCGCCCGCGCGGGCTGGTCGGGATGTCGCTCGGCCTGAGCCCCGTCGGCCGCTAGTCACGCAGGCGGGGAACTCACCGAGTACTGAGTCCGTGGGCGAATTACCCAGGGGCGTGAGGTTCAGGTGATGTCGTCGTAGTCGGCTGGAGCGCCCCGGGACGGGGGTGCCTTGGCCGCCTCCCGGGCCGAACCGCCGGCCTCCTGGAACGGGGCGGCGACGTCGCTCAGCAGCGAGGACGCCATCCGCCGCGGGTTCAGCTCCGCGAGCTCCGACATCGACTGGCGCAGCTCACGGGTCAGCGCGGGGTCCAGATCGACCGCCGACATCAGGTCGTCGCGCGCGGTCGTCGCCTGTGCACGTACGACGCGGATCCACTGCGCCGCCTGCGCGATCATCCGCGGCAACCGTTCGGGTCCGAAGACCATCACGGCCACGATGCCGATGACGACGAACTCCATCCAGCCGATCCCGAACGCCATCGCACACCTCCGAAGCCCGGACCAGCATACGTCCGCGCCCGTCGCACGGCTCAGTCGCTGCGGTCGGAACCGAGCGTGAGCGTCACCTTCCGGGCGCCGTTCCCGCTACCGATCGTGAGCGTGATCTGGTCGCCCGGGTTGTTCGCCCGGATCGCCACCACCAGCTCCACGGCATTGTGCACGGTCGTCCCGTCCACGGCCGTGATGACGTCACCCGGACGGATCCCCGCGCCCGCGGCCGGGCCGCCCGTGGCCACCGTCGCGACCCGTGCGCCGACGCCGGTGTAGGTCTGGTCCAGCGTGACGCCGATCACCGGGTGGGTGGAGTGGCCGGTGGAGATCAGCTCCTCGGCGATGCGCTTGGCCTGGTTGATCGGGATCGCGAAGCCCAGCCCGATCGAACCGGACTGGCCGCCGCTGGAGCCGTCGCTGAGCGAGGCGATCGCCGAGTTGATCCCGATGACCTTGCCCTGGGCGTCGACGAGCGGGCCGCCGGAGTTGCCCGGGTTGATCGCCGCGTCGGTCTGGATGGCGTTGATGAACGAGCTCTCGCCGCTCCCGCCGGCCGTGACCGGCCGGTTGAGGGCGGAGATGATCCCGGAGGTCACGGTGCCCTGCAGCCCGAGCGGCGATCCGATGGCGATCGCGGTGTCGCCCACGGCGACGTCGTCGGAGTTGCCGAGTGTCGCTGCGGTGAGCCCGCCGCCGTCCACCTTGATCACGGCCAGGTCGTACGACGTGTCGCGGCCGACGATCGTCGCCGGGCGCACCGAGCCGTCGCTGAAGGTCACGTTGATCTTCCCGGCACCGCCCGCTGCAGCGGCGATCACGTGGTTGTTGGTCAGGATGTACCCGTCGGAGCGCAGCACCACCCCCGAGCCGGTGTCGCCACCGCTGCCTGTCACCACCGAGATCGAGACGACCGACGGGATGACCGTCTTGGCCACTCCCGCGACGGAGTCGTCCGGGCGCGTCGACAACGACGCGTTGCTCTGGGGCAGCGTCGTCCCGGGTTGCAGCAGCGCCGAACCGCCACTGCTGCGCGCGGCCACGAGGTACCCGCCCGCACCACCGACCAGACCGCCGAGCACCGCGGCGATCACCGCCACGATCACGACGGCGGCCATGCCGGGTCCGCGACCGCTGCCCGCACCGCCACCGCCACCGGGTCCTCCGGGACCGGTGGGCGGGGGGGTCGGACCTCCGGGTGCGGGTACAGGAGGCTGGTAGGGCGCCCAGGCCGGCGGCTCGATCGGGCGGGTCTCGGTCCAGTGCGGACCGTTCCCGGCCGGCGGTGTCCCGCCCGGGGAGGCGCCGGACGGGGCGGGGCCGAACGCCTCGAAGAGCGGGTGTTGGGACGGGGCGCTCGCGGGGCCGGGCTCGCGCTCGACGCCGGCCGGCGCCGCCTGGCCGGTCCCCGGCCGCGGTGCCCACGCCGAGTAGTCCGGTACCGGGTCGCCGGCGGGCGGCTGTCCCCCGGGGGAACCGGTGCCCCCGGTCGCATCCGGGCTGGCGGCCCAGGGCTCCGGACGCTCCGGCTCGGGCGACCCGTCCGGGCCGCCGTCGTCGCTCTCGAAAGGCGCGCCGGCGGGTCCGTGCTGGTCGGTCATCGGAACGGCTCCATTCGGCGCTGTCGGTCAGGGCGGGTCGTGCGCGACGTGCTCGCGAGCCAGTAGACACCGTTCGGCTGTGAGCCGCATGAGTGTCAGGTGAGACGGGCCCACGACTCGCGTACGGCCGTCACCAGCCGGTGCCACCCGCTCCGCACCGCCCCGGCCAGGGAGCCCGAGTCGGCGGCGCCGGTGTCCTGGATCGGGCGCAGCGCCGCGACGACCTGCTCGGTCCGGTCCAGCACCGCGGCACGCGGGGTCGCAGCCCCCACGAGGGTCAGGACGGATGTGCCGGACTGCCACACCCATTCCCCGGTGCCCACCGGGGAGACCGACCGGGACGGGCGGGTCATCCGCTCGTAGATCTCGACACCCGCGTAGGTGACCGGCGCGAAGCCCTGCGCGGTGAGCGCGGCCACGGCGTCCGCGCCGAGGTGGCCAGGCTGGTCGAACAGCGACATCTCGGCCAGTCCGTCCGAGTAGAGCAGGTGCACGACTCCGTGACCGGGTCCGGCCCGCAGGCCGTCGTCGTCGGTGCGGGCCTGCAGCAACGTCATCCCGTCGGGCAGCACCGGCTCGCAGCTGCACCCGGCGTCGCGCCACTCCTGCTGGGCGTGGGCGTCGAGCCGGTGCGACCAGGGGTCGGCCGCCATCGGGGGCAGGTGCAACATCCGGGTCGGGCCCACCCGCAGGACCGCGAACCACGTGGAGATCGTCGTGGCGCCGGATCGCGCGAGCAGGTCGCGCCGCAGCAGCAGCCCGGTCGCGCGGTCGACCCAGAACCGGGCCGCGAGCGTGCCGTCGGCACGCCGCGCGTCCACGGCCTCGGCCGGCCGCGCAGCGATGTCCTGGTCGTACGCCGTGGCGCGCAGCACCTGGTAGTTGTCGGCCAGCAGGCCGAGGACGGCCGTCGCGTCCGCCAGCGAGGTGCTGCGGCCCTGCCCCGCCAGTACGAGCGCACCACCCTCCCCCGCCACCACCGTGCCGAGCCCCGGGATCGCGGTGACCCGCGTCTCGGTGAGCGGGCGCAGCGCCGTGGTACGGGTGACCAGCCGTCCCTCGTACGCCAGCGCCTGCGCGGCGTCGCCTGCCCGCACGAGCAGGGCGACCGCGCGGGGATCGTCCGGTGTCTGCGCGCGCCGCTGGGCGGCCGCGGCGAGGGTGTCGGCGGTCCGCATCGTCGGCGCGGTGGCGGCCTCCACCGGCGCGGTGTAGCCGAGCAGCGCGAGCAGCAGCAGACCCGAGCCGCCTGCGGCGGCGAGGGCGAGCACGGTGATGAGGGTCGCCGTGAGCGCCGGCGGCCGCGCGCTCACGGCGCCGGGTGACGCGGTGCCCGTACGACGGTCTGCTGGGTCCGGACGGGAGAGCCGTACGACACCTGCGTCACACCCGACCCCGGCGCGACCAGCGGCATCCGGTCGGTGCTCGCGACGTGCTCGACGGTGTAGCGGTCCACCGGCGGCACGACCTGCGGGACCGGTGTCACGGTGTTCACCGCGCCCGTGCCGACACCGGCCCAGGCGAGGGCGACGACGACAGCGGCAGCACCACCGGCCACGGCGGCGGCGCTCTTGGTCAGCCCGTGGCGGTGGCGGACGGCGCCGGGCCCGTCCGCGGGCAGCTCCGGCGCGCCGCGATAGACCGGCAGCGGTGCGGTCACCGGTAGCAGCGCGAGCCGGCCGACGAGGTCGGCGTCCGCGCTCGGCGCGGCGGCGCCCGCCAGCATCGCCCGCACCGAGCGCAAGGAGGTCAGTTCGGCCCGGCAGCGGTCGCAGCGCACGGCGTGCGCCAGCACGAGCTCGGTGGTCTGGTCCGAGAGGCGCCCGTCGACGAGGTCGGCGAGCCGGTCGCCCAGACAGCTCACGGACGCTCCCCGGACATCGCCAAGGATGTGGGAAGGCGCGTCGCGGTCCCGGTCCGCGGGGCGCGGTGCGCGAGCGCCTCGCGCAGCTGGGCACGACCGCGGTGGATACGGCTGCGGACGGTGCCCAGCTTCACGTCGAGGACGTCGGCGATCTCTTCGTACGAGAGCCCCTCGACGTCGCACAGGACGACGGCGGCGCGGAAGTCGGCGGGCAGCTCGTCGAGCGCCGCCTGGATGTCGGCGTCGTAGTTCGCGTCGTCGAAGACCTGCGCCGGGCCGGGTTCGCGACCCGCGAGCCGGTCACCGGCGTCGTCGGGCAGCGCGTCGAACCGGATCCGTGCCTTGCGACGTACTCCGTCGAGGAACAGGTTGGTCGTGATGCGGTGCAACCAGCCCTCGAACGTGCCGGGCGTGTACTGCGACAGCGAGCGGAACACCCGTACGAAGACCTCCTGGGTGAGGTCCTCGGCATCGTGCCGGTTGCCGGTCAGCCGGTAGGCGAGCCGGAACACCCGGTCGCCGTGGTCACGGACGACGTCCTCCCAGGCCGGGGCGGCGTACGGCGCGGGGGGTGCGAGGTCGGCGGGGGGGCCCGAGGGAGGTGGCAACGCGGCAGCAGGCACCGGCGCCGGTCGGCTGCTGCTCATCTCGTGCTCCGTTCGGTCCATCGCCGTCCAATGGTGCCTCGCGTACCGCGCCCGGGCCAAACCGCCGATCGGCCGTTCCGGTCGCGTCAGAACCCACAGACGAAGGGGAGGGGGGTGCGGTTCCCGCTAGCCTTCGACACGTGAGCACGCGAGGAGTGAGCCGCCCCCGACCAGACGACGAGCCGGCACGCAGGGCGGCGAGCCCCGCAGGGTGCGAACCGGAGGACACGTGAGCACGGCGAGCGAACCGGACCCCGCAGCGCGCGGCAGAGCGAGCCGGCAGTACGCCGAGGACTTCGTGGCCGAGGACGACGTGCTGCGCGACGCGCGGGCGCGCAGCGCGCAGCTGGGCTGCGCACCGGTGGGTCCCGGCACCGGCGCGGCGCTGCGGACGATCGCGGCGGCGATCGGTGCCCGCGCCGTCGTGGAGATCGGGACGTGCGCGGGGGTGTCCGGGCTGTGGCTGCTGCGCGGCATGCGGCCGGACGGGGTGCTGACCAGCGTCGACATCGAGGCCGAGCACCAGCGGCACGCGCGCGAGGTGTTCGCGGCGGCCGGGGTGGCGCCGTCGCGGGTGCGGCTGATCACCGGGCGGGCGCTGGACGTGCTGCCGCGGCTGACCGACGGCGCGTACGACCTCGTGCTCATCGATGCGGCCAAGACGGAGTACGGCGCTTACCTGGAGCAGGCGCTGCGGCTGCTGCGGCCGGGCGGGGTCGTCGCGGTGGACAACTCGCTGTGGCACGACCGCGTCGCGGACCCGGCGCAGCGCGACCCGGACACGCTCGCCATCCGGGCGCTGCTGCAGGCCGTCGCATCCGACGAGCGGCTGGTGCCGGCGCTGTTGCCCGTGGGTGACGGGCTGCTCGTCGCGGTCCGCCAGGACTGACCGGGACGTACGAAGGCCCCCGCACCTCGCGGTGCAGGGGCCTTCGCGCGTTCGTGCCGGGCCGGTCGGCCCGGGTGCGGCGCCGGTGTCAGCCGGCGACGTCGGTGAGCTGGGAGCCGAGGTCTTTGGCCTCGTCGGGTGTCAGCTCGACGACGAGGCGGCCGCCGCCCTCGAGCGGGACCCGCATGACGATGCCGCGCCCTTCCTTGGTGACCTCGAGCGGGCCGTCGCCCGTCCGCGGCTTCATGGCGGCCATACCGAACCCCTTTTCCTCGCTCTCACGCGCCCGATCGGGTAGGCGTGCGACACATCGTTGCGTTGCCGGGCTCCATTATCGCTGATCTCCCTCCCGGCGCGCGCACGCCCGGCCCCTGGCACTCACCGGACGGCGCAGCATCCGGTGAGGTGATCGTCGACCACGCCCAGCGCCTGCATCGCCGCGTAGGCCGTGGTGGGACCGACGAACACCATGCCGATGTCCTTGAGGCGGCGCGCGAGGGTGGCCGACTCCGGCGTGCGGGCGGGTACGTCGGCCGGCGTGCGGGGCCGTGGGTGACAGGTGGGCGCGACCGACCACAGCAGCCGCGTCAGCGCACCGCGGCCCTCGTCGCGGGTGAGCCGTACGACGGCCGCGGCGTTGGTCACCGCGGCGTGGATCTTGGCGCGGTTGCGGACGATTCCGGTGTCGGCCAGGAGCCGCGCCACGTCGTCCGGTCCGTACGCCGCGACCCGCTCGGGCTCGAACCCGTCGAACGCGGTGCGGAAGTTCTCCCGCTTGCGCAGGATCGTGAGCCAGGACAGTCCGGACTGGAACGCCTCGAGTGTCAGCTTCTCGTAGATCGCCCGGTCGTCGCGGACCGGCCGTCCCCACTCCTCGTCGTGATAGCGGCGGTACTCCTCGGGTTCGGCGCCCCACCAGCACCGCGACGTGCCGTCGGACGCCCGTACCAGCCCGGGACGGTCGCTCGTCACGCCGGGCGGGTCATTCGAGTTGCTCGCCGAGACCCGGCAGCGGCGGCTGCTCGGCGGTGTCGACCTCGGCGTAGGGGTCGAAGCCGACGGCCTCGAACTGCCGCTGCAGGAACTGGATGTGTGCGTCCCGCTCGGCGAGGTCCGCCGCTGCGCGGTCGAGCACCTCGTCGACCTCGTCCATGCGGTAGCCGCGGGCGCCGACGGCGAAGCGCACCTGTTCGAGGTCGGCCCGGGCCAGCGGCCCGGCCGGCGGCAGGTTCAGCGGTGCCCGGTCCGGGGCGACGGACCGCAGCTCGCCGAGCCGGCCCACCGCGAGCAGCGCCACGGCGAGGATGACGGCGAGTGCGACGAGAGTGAACGCGATGGGCACGCGTCCTCCTCTCGCGACCGGGTCGCCCGAGCCTGCAGGGGCGAGCATGCCACGCTGGGCCCACCGGTCGCGGGGCCGGTCGGGCGACGCGCGAGGGGAGCTGCGGTGGGGCTACGGCTCGGCGGCCACGACTTCGGCACCACGCGCACCCTGGTGATGGCGATCGTGAACCGGACGCCGGACTCGTTCTTCGACCACGGCGCGACGTTCTCCGACGACGCCTTCCTCGCCGCCGTCGACCGCGCCGTCGAGGACGGTGCCGACATCATCGACATCGGCGGGGTGAAGGCCGGGCCGGGTGCCGAGGTGGACACGGCCGAGGAGGTGCGGCGCGTCGCGCCGGCGGTCGCCGCGGTACGGGCGCGGTACCCGCGGGTGGTCATCAGCGTGGACACCTGGCGCGCCGAGGTCGGGCGGATCGTCTGCGGGGAGGGCGCGGACGTGCTGAACGACGCCTGGGGCGGCATCGAACCGGCCCTCGCGGAGGTCGCCGCGGAATTCGGGGCCGGACTCGTCTGCACCCATGCCGGGGGTGCCGCGCCGCGTACCCGGCCGCACCGGGTGGCGTACGACGACGTGGTCGGCGACGTCCTGCAGCGCACCGTGGGAGTGCTCGAACGGGCGGTCGCCCTCGGCGTGGGCCGCGACGCGGTGCTGCTCGACCCCGGACACGACTTCGCCAAGAACACGCGGCACTCGCTGGAGGTGACCCGCCGGTTGCCAGAGCTCGTCGCGACCGGATGGCCGGTGCTCGTCTCGTTGTCCCGCAAGGACTTCGTGGGTGAGACCCTCGACCTTCCCGACCCGGCGACGCGGCTCACAGGGACCCTCGCCGCGACTGCAGTTGCGGCCTGGCTCGGGGCGCGGGTGTTCCGCGCGCACGACGTGGCCGCGACCCGACAGACCCTCGACATGGTGGCAGCGATCGCGGGGAGCCGGGCGCCCGCGGTGTCCCGTCGCGGCCTGGCCTGACCGGGTCCGCCGCGAGCGAGCAGCGGCTGCTCGGTCGCGCCGCGCTTCACTCGCCGCGTTCGCCCTGCGCTGTGCGCAGGATGCTCATCACCTCGTCCAGGTCGTCGGTCATGCGCAGCAGGTCGAGCGTGGCGGGGCCGACCTTGCCCTCCGCCTGCACGGTGTCGCGCAACCACTGCAGCAGCCCGCGCCAGTAGTCGGTGCCGACCAGGACGACCGGGAACGAGGTGACCTTGCCGGTCTGCACCAGCGTGAGTGCCTCGAACAACTCGTCGAGGGTGCCGAAGCCGCCCGGGAAGACGACGAACGCCTGGGAGTACTTGACGAACATCAGCTTGCGCACGAAGAAGTACCGGAAGTTGATCCCGATGTCGACCCACGGGTTCAGCCCCTGTTCGAAGGGCAGCTCGATGCCGAGCCCGACGCTGGTCCCGCCGGCCTCGCAGGCGCCCTTGTTCGCCGCCTCCATCAGTCCGGGACCGCCGCCGGTCACGACCGCCCAGCCCGCCTCGGCGGCCCGCCGCCCGAGATCTTCCGCGTACCGGTACTGCACATGGTCGCGCGCGACCCGGGCGGAGCCGAACACCGCGACCGCGGTGCCGAGCTCGGAGAGCGTGCCGAAGCCTTCGACGACCTCGGCCTGGATCCGCAGCACCCGCCAGGGGTCGGTGTGCACCCAGTTGCTCGGGCCACGCCGGTCCAGCAGCCGCTGGTCGGTCGTCGAGCGTCTCACGTGGTGGTGGCGCAGGGTGACCGGGCCCGCGACCTGCTCCGGGACCACCCGCGTCCGGTCGGGGCCGATCACCAGTGGTTCGGCGTACACCCGGGCGTGCTCCTCGACCGCGGCCTGCTCGGTCTCCCGCAGTCCGTCGTCGTCGCTCACCGGGTCACGCTCCCGGGCGTCCGACCGTTGCCGAGCGGGAAGTCGGCGAGCGGGTGCCACCGGCGGCGGGCGCCGGGTGGGCGTTCCCGGCCGTCGTGCTCGTACAGCCGGAAGGAGTGCACGAGGAACCTCGCCTCGAAGTCCGCCAGCGAGTCGTACGCGGCGTCGAGCCGGTCCCCTGGCACGTCCATCGCGACCGTCACGTGCGGGTGGTACGGGAACCGGCGCGGTGGATCGAGCGGGTGCGCACGCAGCGCGGTGGCGAGCTGCTCGAGGCTGCTGATCCCGGCGGCCACCGCGACGAACACGACCTCCGAGACCGGCCGGAAGGTCCCGGTGCCGCG
This sequence comes from Candidatus Nanopelagicales bacterium, assembly GCA_017848795.1. Taxonomy (GTDB): domain Bacteria; phylum Actinomycetota; class Actinomycetes; order S36-B12; family CAIYMF01; genus JAFIHG01. The sequence continues at coordinate 37,853 of JAFIHG010000046.1, forward strand.
CAGGTGGACCTCGAACGGTTCGATCGTCGTCGCGGCCGCGCGCAAGAGCTCCGGCAGGTCGGTGGCGGACGCCGGTACGTGCACCGGGGGGACCAGGGTGATGTGCGGCGGCATCTCCTCCGCGGTCGGGTCCCCGGCCGCGCAGCGCGCCTGCTCGAGGGTCGACGCGTACGGCTCGGGCACCTCGACGGCGACGCCGATCCGGCGAGAGCCGCGTTGCTGCGCGGTCGGTTCCAGGTGCGGCATCGGCTCAGCCCGCCGGCACCAGGCCGACACGCTGGTACGCCGTGGCGAGCACGGGCGCCGCCACCTCCCGGGCCCGGGCGGCACCGTCCGCCATGACCCTGGCGAGCTCGCCCGGGTCGTCCAGCAGCTCGCGAACCCGGGCGGCGAACGGCTCGGCGAACGCGAGGACCGCGTCGGCCGCGTCCGCCTTCAACGCCCCGTAGCCGGAGCCCTGGTACGCCTTCGCGACGGTCTCGACATCGCGAGCGGTGAGTGCGGCGAGGATGGTGAGCAGGTTGGAGACCCCTGGCTTCGCGGCGGGGTCGAAGCGCACCTCGGTCTCGCTGTCCGTGACCGCCGAGCGGATCTTCTTCGCGATCACCTTGGGCGGGTCGAGCAGGAAGACGCAGCCGCCGGGCTGCGACTTGCTCATCTTGGCGGTGGGGTCCTGCAGGTCGAGGATCTTGGCCGTCTCCTTGACGATATGGGCCTCGGGCACCACGAAGGTGTCCCCGAACCGGCTGTTGAACCGCTGGGCCAGATCGCGGGTCAGCTCGAGGTGCTGGCGCTGGTCCTCTCCGACCGGTACGGCGTGCGTGCGGTAGAGCAGGATGTCGGCCGCCATCAGCATCGGGTACGTGAACAGCCCGACCGACGCGCTCTCGGCGCCGCCACGGGTGGACTTGTCCTTGAACTGCGTCATCCGCGACGCCTCGCCGAAGCCGGTGAGCCCTTGCAGCACCCAGGTCAGCTGGGCGTGCTCGGCGACGTGGCTCTGCACGAACGGCACCGACCGCGCCGGGTCGACGCCTGCCGCGAGGATCTGCGCGTAGGCGGTCATGGTCGCGGTGCGCAGCTCGGCCGGGTCCTGCGGCACGGTGAGCGAGTGCAGGTCGACGACGCAGTAGAACGCCTGGTACGTCTCCTGCAGGCGCACCCAGTGCCGGATCGCTCCGAGGTAGTTGCCGAGCTGGAAGGAGCCGGCGGTCGGCTGGATGCCCGAGAAGACGCGGCGCTCGCTCATGGCCGCGAGTCTCCCATCCGGGCGGCGCCATCCTCCTCACCGGTCGGCGCGGCGGGAGCCGGGGCCGTGACGCGGATGCGGGAGGCGCGATGCCCGTCGAGCTCGGCGACCGTCAGCCGGTGCTCGCCGGCGGCGACCTGGGACCCGACCTCGGGCAGCGCTCCCAGGACGGCGACGACGTAGCCCGCGACCGTCTCGTACGGCCCTTCCGCGAGCTCGACGCCGGTCAGCTCGGCGAAGTCCTCGAGGTTCAGCAGGCCGTCGACGTCCAGTTCCCCGGACGCGAGGGGAGACGGCTCGCTGGCCTGCTCGTCGTACTCGTCGCGGATGTCGCCGACCAGCTCCTCGACGAGGTCCTCCAACGTCACGATGCCGGCCGTGCCGCCGTACTCGTCGACGACGATGGCCAGGTGGGCTCCGAGCGACCGCATCTCCGACATCGCCGGGATGACCTTCTTCGACCCGGGTAGCAGGGGAACCTCCCGCGCCAGATCCCCGACCCGGATGCCACGCTCGACCATGGCCGGGTCGAGTACGTCGCGGACGTGCACGAAACCGATCACGTCGTCGTGGGAGTCCTGGTACACGGGGTAGCGCGAGTGCGGCAGCTCGGCCATCAGCCGCGCCGCCTTGTACGCGGGCAGGCTCGCGTCGAGGAAGTCGACCTCCGTGCGCGGCACCATCACCTCGCGCAGCTCGCGCTCCCCCGCCTCGAAGACGTCGTCGATCAAGTCGCGTTCCTCCGGGGTGAGGGACGCCTGCGAGGCGACCATCCCGCGCAGCTCCTCCTCGCTGATCTCCTCCTTGCCGAGGCGGGGGTCGCCGCCCAGCAGCCGTACGACGACGTCCGTGGAGCGGGACAGCAGCCAGATGAACGGGCGGGAGAGCCGGGCGAGCAGGTCCACCGCGCCGGCGAGCGCCAGCGCGAAGGTCTCGGCGCGCTGCAGCGCGAGCCGCTTGGGCACGAGCTCGCCCAGGACGAGGGAGAGGTAGACGAGCAGCACGGTGATGGCGATGAAGGCCACGACGTCGGCGACGCCAGAGGGCAGGCCGATCCCTTCGAGCAGCGGTTGCAGCTGCGGCGACATCCGGGACGCGCCGAAACCCGCGGACAGGAAGCCGGCGAGCGTCACACCGACCTGTACGGCGGCGAGGAACCGGTTGGGGTCGGCGACAAGCCGGGCCAGCCGCCGCCCGCGGCGGGTCTCCTCCAGGCGCCGCACCTGCACCACGCGCAACGTCACAAGCGCGATCTCCGCGGCCGCGAAGAAGCCTCCGATGAGCGTGAAGACCAGCACCACCGCCAGGTTGACGAGGAACTCGCTCACCGTCGCAACCTGCTCACCGGGCATTGGCTCACTGGGCATTGGCTCACTGGGCGTGCGCTCACTGGGCCGCCCCCGTCCCGGGGGCGCCGGTATGGCCAGCCGTCATGCCGCGATGGTAGGCCGCCGAGAGCTCCGCCAGCCACGCTCCTGGCCGGCCGGCGACCGCGCGTGCTCGCGGCTCACCGCACCCGGAACCGGACCTTCGACTTGGGGCCTGCGCCGAGCGCGTTGCGCGCCTTGACGACCGCGGCGTTCCACCCCGGGCGCAGGTGCGAGCGGTGCACCTTCAGCTTGTGGCGCGGCGCGGTGAGCGTACGGGCGTACAGCCGGTGTCCCTTGTGCCGGATCACCACGCGGTACGACAGGAGCGGCGATCCGCCGTCCGACGCCGGCTTGTGCCACTTGACCGTGCGGCGGTCGAAGCCGGTCCGGCCGTTGACCTGCAGGTCCCGCACAGCGCTCGGGACGGAGAGGGCCGGCGGCGCAGGCGGAGCCGGCGGCACGGGCGGAGTCGGCGGGGTCGGCGGAGTGGGCGGGGTCGGTGGGGTGGGTGGTACCGGCGGAGGCGTGGTGCCGCCCTTCTCGATACGCACCCAGTCGATGTCACCGGAGAAGTAGTCGCAGGTCACCTTGATCTGGTCGCAACGCGGCTTGCCACCGATGGTGAGGGGCCAGTCGTTCGCGATGCTTCCGGTCGGACCGGTGGTGGCCCGGTGATAGGAGTCGTCGATGGTGACGCGCACGTGCTGCTGAGTCCGCTCGCACCGGATCGTGTGCCACTGGCCGTCGTTGATGGCGATCGTGGACTTGACGGCTCGCTGCCCGGCATTCCCGTCCTTGAACAGGCAGGTGACCTGCCCCTTCGGCAGCTCGATCTTGAAGTAGCCGCCGGTCGTCTTGTTCTGCCCCTTCTGCAGGATGTTGCCGAAGGCGTGCGTCGTGCGGTAGCGGATCGTGATCGCGTAGTCGGCGGTTCCGGGGTTGAGCCGGCTGTCGTCGACGGTGACCAGGTGGCCGGGCTGCGCGGGCGGGGTGTTCGGTCTGGCGTACGGGAACGTGTAGTACGTGAGCCCACCGCTCGAGCGGCCGGTGCCGACCTGGTCGCCGATGGACCCGTTGATGTTGTTGCCGCTGCTGTCGAGCATGGTGCGGGCACCGGCCGGTTCGTTCATCTGCCAGTACGCCAGCGGGCCGCTCGCAGCCGCGCCCGCGGCAGCACCGGCGGGGTTCGCGCACGTCACGACGGACGCAAGCATCACCAGTGTCCCCGCCACCGCGAGCGTCGCCGTCGCGCGTCTCATCTCTCCTCCATGCTGGTTCTCGGGGCTGGTTCTCGGGGCTGGTTCTCGGGGCTGGTTCTCGGGGCACCGGACCGGCTGGCGGGATCAACCGGATTGGATGCGCACCCAGTCGACGTCGCCGGTGAAGTAGTCACAGCCCACGTTCGCCTCGTTGCACGCGATCTTCCCGCCGATCGTCAAGGGGTACGTATTCGCGACCGGCCCGGTCCAACCCTTGAGGCGCTTGACGGCGCCATCGACGGTGAGGACGACCGCGTCGGAGTCACGTGCGCAGCGGATCGTGTGCCATGCGCCATCGTTGAGCTTGGTCGCCGACCACAGCCCGCGCTGGCGGACCGTGCCGCGGTAGACGCAAGCGAGCTTGCCGAGGTGCAGCTCGATCTTGAAGAAGCCGCCTCGTGTTCCGGACTGGCCCTTCTGCAGGATGTTCCCGTTCCCGGCCGTCGCCCGGAATCGCATCTGCACGGCGTACTCGGAACTTCCCGGGTTCAGCGCGGAACTGTCGACCTGCACGAGCCGTTCCGGGTTCGGCGGCGCCGACTTGGGCCGGACGTAGTTCCAGTGGTACGCCGTCGCGCCCTGGACCCGACGCCCGGTCTCGACGAGGGTGCCGATCCGGCCGTCGATGCCATGGCCGCTGCTGTCGGCCATGACGCGTGCGCCCGGGCCCTCGTTCAGCTGCCAGTCCGCGACGATCGTCGTGGCAGTCGCGTTCGCCGGAGCGGTGACCACCAGGGCAGAGATCATGGCGAGTGTGGCCGACCCGATCACGGCGGCTGTTGCCCTCGTACCTCGCACCGCTCCTCCTCGTCCTCGTCCTCGTCCTGGGGTCCGGATCCGCTGACGGATCAGCCGGCCTCGACCCGTACCCAGTCGATCTCCCCGACGAAGTAGTCGCAGGTGACCTTGACCTGGTCGCACCGCGGCTTTCCGCCGATCGTCATCGGCCAGCTGTTGGAGATGGGCCCGGTCCAGCCCTTGATGGTGCGCCGGTACGTACCGTCGATCGACACCGTCACGCCGGCGCTGGTGCGCGAGCAGGTGACGGTGTGCCACTGCCCGTCGTTGATCGCGATGGTCGACCTGATCGCGCGCCGACCGTTGGCGCCGTTGAACAAACAGGTCACGTACCCGTTGGGCAGCTCGATCTTCACCTGGCCGCCTGCCGTCGTGGCCTGGCCCTTCTGGATGATGTTGCCGAAGCGGTGGGTCGTGCGGTACCGGAACGTGATCGCGTAGTCCGCCGACCCCGGGTTCAGCGCGGCACTGTCGATGGTGACGAGCCGCTGGGGTTGCGCCGGCGGCGTGTTCGGCTTGGCCCACGACCAGCTGTACGCGGTCGCGCCGTTCACCTTCGCGCCGGTACGGACCAAGCTGCCGACCGAGCCGTCGAGGTGTCGCGGCCCGTTGTCGACCATCACCCTGGCTCCCGGCGCCTCGTTCAGCTGCCAGTCCGCGACCACGGACATCGCCTTCCCTGCCGCAGCGCGGCCCGGCGCTGCGGTGGCAGCGGGGACTCCGACGAGCGCGCCCGCGCAACAGACGGTTGCGGCGAGTGCGGCGACGGCCTTCTTCATGATCTCTCCTGGCCGGGGCGGTACGGAGGCGGCGTGGGCTCGACCGATGCGGCGACACTAGTCCGGCCGGGGTGGTGCCGACGGACCGAAAGTGTTGTCCGTTCGGGGGATCCGCGCCGCTCGCGCAGATGCAGCCGGGTCGGTGGCGCACCGGTCGCGTACCGTGCCGGTGTGCCGCACCCGCCCGCGCTCGACCCCGCGTACCGCGCCCGGGCGCTGCAGCGCCTGACGGCCGGGGTGGACGTGCTCGTGGTCGGAGGCGGTGTCACCGGTGCCGGCATCGCGCTGGACGCCGCCGTACGCGGCCTGTCGGTCGGGCTCGTCGAGCAGCGCGACTTCGCGGCCGGCACCTCGAGCCGCTCGAGCAAGCTGGTGCACGGCGGTCTGCGCTATCTCGAGCAACTGAACTTCGGGCTGGTGCGCGAAGCGTTGCGGGAGCGGGCGATCCTGCTCGAGACCGTCGCACCGCACCTGGTGCGGCCGCTGCCGTTCCTGCTGCCGCTGCGTCACCGGGTGTGGGAGCGGCCGTACGTCGGCGCCGGCCTCACCCTCTACGACACCCTCGGCGGGATCTCGCCGGCCGTCCCGCGGCACAGCCACCTGTCCAAGTCGGCCACCTTGAAGGCGTGTCCCTCGCTGCGCCCCGACGACCTGGCCGGCTCGATCCGGTACCACGACGCCCAGGTCGACGACGCCCGGCTCACGATCGAGCTGGTGCGCACGGCTGCGGCGTACGGCGCGAACGTCGTGCCGGCGGCTCGGGTCGAGTCGTTCCGGCGTGACGGGGAGCGGGTGAGCGGCGCCGTCGTCCGCGACGCGGAGTCCGGGGCCGAGCTCAGCGTCCCCGCGCGGGTCGTGGTGATCGCGACCGGCGTGTGGGCCGGGCGCACCGAGGCGCTCGCCGGGGTTGCGGAGCCGGTCCGGATGCGTCCCAGCAAGGGGGTGCACCTGGTCGTTCCGCGCGAGCGCATCGACTCGTCGACCGCGCTGATCAGCCGTACCAAGACCTCCGTGCTGTTCGTCCTGCCCTGGGGCGGCACCTGGATCATCGGGACCACGGATACACCGTGGCGTCACGGGTACGCCCATCCGGCCGCCACCCGAGCGGACATCGGCTACCTGCTGGAGGAGGCGAACCGGCTGCTCACCAGCGACCTTGCGGAGTCCGACGTCATCGGGCTCTACGCCGGGCTGCGCCCGCTCATCGACCACCAGGGCGAGACGGAGAGCGAGCTGTCGCGCGAGCACCTCGTACGGAGCGCGCTCCCCGGCCTGGTCACGGTCACCGGCGGCAAGCTCACCACGTACCGCGTGATGGCGGCCGACGCGGTGGACGCGGCAGGCGGGCAGCTCGGGGTCGAGCTTCCCGCGTCGTCGACCGACCAGGTGCCGCTGCTCGGCGCCGCACCGGCGGAGGGGGTGGCGGCGGACGCTGCCACGCATCCGGGCGCCCGGCTGGTACGCGCCCAGGACCTGCAGCGGCTCGCCGCGCGGTACGGCGCGCTGCTGCCCGAGCTGCTCGGGCTGGTCGTCGCCGACCCGGCGCTGGCGCAGCCGCTGGCCGGCGGCTCGGACCACCTGGCCGTCGAGGTCGCGTACGCCGCCTCGCACGAGGGCGCGCTGCACGTCGACGACGTCCTGACCCGCCGCACCCGCATCTACCTCGAGGCCGGGGACCGCGGGCTGGCCGCTGCGGGCCGGGTCGCGCTGCTCATGGCCGGCGTGCTGGGCTGGGACGACGCCACCCGCGCCGCCGAGGTCGCCCGCTACCAGCGGCGCCTGTCCGCCGAGCTCGAGGCGCAGCAGGCACCCGACGACGACGAGGCCGCAGCGGTGCGCGCACGCCACCGCGACCCCCGCATCGCCTGAGCCGGCGGGTGCGTGCGCCGCTCAGCCGAACGTGACGGTGAGCGGCGCGTGGTCGCTCCACCGCTCGGCGTACGACCGCGCCTTGCCCACCTCCGCCTTCACCGCCCGCTTCGCCAGCTCCGGTGTGGCGAGCTGGTAGTCGATCCGCCAGCCGCCGTCCGTGTCGAACCCCCGACCGCGCCAGGACCACCAGGTGTACGGGCCGGGTCCCTCACCGCCCAGGGTCCGGCCGAGGTCCACGTACCCGTGCTCGGCGGACCACCGGGTGAGGTACGCGGGCTCCTCCTCGAGGAACCCGGCCTTGCCGCGGTTGCCCTTCCAGTTCTTGATGTCCATCTCGGTGTGGGCCACGTTCAGGTCGCCCGCGACGAGCGCGTGACCCGGGCCGCCCGCGAGGGCGAGCAGCCGCGCCTCGACGGCGTCGAGGAACCGGTACTTCTCGGCCTGGCGGGCCGCATCGGTCGCCTCGCCGGTGTGCACGTACGCGCTCGCAACGGTGAGCGGCCCCAACGGTGTCTGGACGTCGACCTCCACCCAGCGGCCGCAGTCGGCGAACTCGGCAGGTCCCACCCCGACGCGTACGTCCGTCGGCTGCGCGACGGTGAGGACCGCGACCCCGGCGCGGCCCTTCGCGTTGGACTCGGTGTGGGCGACGTGCAGGTGGTCGAGCCCGTCGGCGGCGAGCACTGCTGCCAGTTGCTCGTCGGTGGCGCGCACCTCCTGCAGGCAGTACACGTCTGCGGCGGCGTCGGCCAACCAGCGCAGGCCACCGCGCCGGGCGGCGGCACGGACGCCGTTCACGTTCGCCGTGACAACCGTCAGCACGGGCGCCTCCTGTTCTCGGTGTCGCGGGACGTCATCAACCGGCCGCGACGACACGGCGCGCGTACGTTATCGCCTGGTCGAGATCCGCGAAGACGCGCTCACCGCCGTCCAGCCGGCGGATCACGCCGACGCAGTCGAGCAGCGCCAGCTGGCTGTCGGAGGCGCCCTTCATGAGCACCGTGATCCCGCGGTCCTGCAGGTCGTCGATGATCTCCTCCAGGGCCCGGGCGCCGCTCGCGTCGAGCACGCGCACACCGGAGAGCCGCAGCACCACGACCTGCACGTCCGTGACGGTCGCGAACTCCTCGAGAAACCGTTGTGCTGCACCGAAGAACAACGCGCCGTCGAGGCGGTACACGGCGATCGCGTCGTGCCGGGCACCCTCCTCCACCGTGGATGGCTCGCCGGCGTCCAGCCCGTTGCCCTCGCGCCGGGCCCCGCTGCTGCGGCTCACTGCGCGCAGCGCGAGCACGACCGCCAACGCGATGCCCACCTCGACGGCGAGGATGAGGTCGAACGCGATCGTCACGAACGCCGTGATCGCCAGGACGACCGCGTCGCTCCGCGTCGAGCGCAGCACCGCGCGGATAGCGTGCCTGTCGACCATCCGCGCGGCGGTCACCATGAGGACGCCCGCGAGCGCGGCGAGCGGCACCCGCGCGATCACCGGTGACAGCACCAGGCCCACGAGCAGCAGCAGTACCGCGTGCGTCGTCGCAGCGACCCGCGTACGGGCGCCGGCCCGCACGTTGACCGCCGTACGCGCGATCGCTCCCGTCGCAGGCAGCCCGCCGAACAGCCCGCTCGCGATGTTCGCCAGCCCTTGGCCGAACAATTCACGGTCGGGGTCGGAGCGGCGGCGCTCGCTCATCCCGTCGGCGACCCGCGCCGACAGCAGGCTCTCCAGCGCGGCGAGCGCGGCGACCGCGACAGCGGCCGAGAGCAGCGCCCGCAGCATGCCGAGGTCGACGGCCGGCAGCACCGGCACCGGGAGCGCGGCAGGCACCGCTCCGATCTCGGGTACGGACATGCTGCCGGCGACGCTGACGGCAGTGGCGAGCACGACGGCGAGCAGGGACGCGGGCAGGCTGCGACGGACACGGGTGACGACCACCATGACGACGGCGACGCCGACGGTGACGGCCACGGGCGCGACGGAGTCCGCCGTGACGGCCCGTACCGCCTGCCAGGCGCCGGCGAGCGCGGTGCTGCCGATCGGCGCGTCGCGGCCGAGCGCTGCCGGCACCTGCTGCAGGAAGATGATCACCGCGATCCCGACGGTGAAACCCTCGACGACCGGCCAGGGCACGTACGTCACGAACCGACCGAGCCGCAGCACTCCGCCCGCCAGCACGATCACCCCGGCGAGTACCGCCACCGCCGCGACGGAGCCCGCGCCGTACTGCGCCACGATCGGCACCAGGACGACGGCCATCGCACCGGTGGGACCGGAGACCTGCACGTGCGAGCCGCCGAACACCGCGGCGACCACGCCGGCGATCACTGCGGTGATCAGACCGGCCGCGGCGCCGACCCCGGAGACGACGCCGAACCCGAGCGCGAGCGGGAGCGCCACGATGCCGACCGTGACGCCCGCCATCACGTCACCGCGCCAGGACCGGGAGAGGCCCGCGTAGTCGTCGCGGGAGGGGAACAGGTTGCGGACCGTCGTCGACCTGCCGTTGCTCGGCGCGGTCGTGACGGTCTCCGGTACGGCGCTCACGCGAGCGCGGCGTGCGAGCGGGCGAGATCCGCGAGCAGGAACTCGCGTGCCGCGGCGAGCATCCGCGCGACGGAGCGATCCGTCAGCCGGTAGTAGGCGCTTCCGCCCTCCCGGCGCGCCGCCACCACCCCGGCCCGTCGCAGCACCCCGAGGTGCTGGGAGAGGTGCGAGGCCTCCAAGCCGGTCTCGTCCAGCAGCTCGCTCACCGGTCGTTCGCCGGCGACGAGCAGCTCCAGGACGCGTACGCGCGCCGGATGGCCGAGCGCTTTGAACAGTTCGGCCTTACGGGCATGGACAGGCGGATCGACGGTCACGGACGTCCTTTGTGATGATGATTTGATGTTTTCATCATATCGTCACCGCTACTCCTCGACGCGACCGCCTCCCGAGGACCGCGCAGCGGTCGCACCGGCACGCGGACACGGGCGGCCGGCTAGTCCTGGATGACACCGCCGTCCGTGGCGTCGATCTGCACCTCGACGTCGTCCGACGCGCCGTCGGGGAGGATGTCGAACTCGTACTGGACGCGGCCGGTGTCCTTGCCCTCCAACTTCCACGAGGTGACCGTCCCGGCCTGCTGATCACGAGCCGTACCGACCGCCTCGTCCAGGCCGATCATGTCGTCCGGGTCGAAAGTCTCCTTGCGCTTCTTGGCGGCATCGCTGCCGAGGTCGTCCTTCTTCTCGGACAACTTCTCGAGGGTGTCGGCGTCGTACTGCACCGCGTACTTGGTGTCGCGCGACATCAGCTCGATCTTGTACTCGAGGCCGCCGCTGTCGCGCGGTTCGAGCTCGATCTTCGACACGTCGCCCGTGAACTCCTTGCGCGCCGCTGCCAGCGCATCGCTCCAGCCCTTGTCCGGCGGGTCGTCGACGACATCGCGCTTGCCTTCCGCGCTCGGGCTCGTGGACTCGGTGGTCGGGCCCGCGGTACCCGACTCGCCGGATGCGCTCTGCTGGGGGACGTCGGTCTGCTGCGGCGAGTCGCTCGTCGAGCCGCTGCCGCCGCAACCGGCGAGGCCGAGCACGACGGCGGCGGCGAGTAGGACGAGGCGGCGCATGTGAGGTCCTTCCGTCGGTGGCCCACACCGGCCGTGCGAGCGCGGCATCCTTCACCAACGTAAGGACGCCCGAGCCGACCCGCTATTCGAGGATCGGCCCGGGCATCCCGGTGCTAGCTCTCGACGCCGTGGCGCCGCATGAAGAACCTCTTATGCCAGAGCGGACTTCAGATTGGCGTCGATGGCATCGAGGAAGTCCTGTGTCGTCAGCCACGGCGCGTCGGGCCCGATGAGCAGCGCGAGGTCCTTGGTCATCTGCCCGCCCTCGACGGTCTGCTTGCAGACCTTCTCGAGCGTGTGCGCGAAGTCGGTGACCTCGGGTGTGCCGTCCATCTTGCCGCGGTACGCCAGTCCCTGCGTCCACGCGAAGATCGACGCGATCGGGTTGGTGGAGGTCGGCTTGCCCTGCTGGTGCTGGCGGTAGTGGCGGGTGACCGTGCCGTGCGCCGCCTCGGCCTCGACGGTCTTGCCGTCCGGGGTCATCAGCACCGAGGTCATCAGCCCGAGCGAGCCGAAGCCCTGCGCGACCGTGTCGGACTGCACGTCACCGTCGTAGTTCTTGCACGCCCAGACGTACCCGCCCTCCCACTTCAGCGCGGCGGCGACCATGTCGTCGATGAGCCGGTGCTCGTAGGTGATGCCGGCCTTCTCGAACTCGCCCTTGAACTCGGTCTCGTACACCTCGGCGAACAGGTCCTTGAACCGGCCGTCGTACGCCTTGAGGATCGTGTTCTTCGTCGACAGGTAGACGGGGTAGCCGCGGTCCAGGCCGTACCGCATGGACGCGCGGGCGAAGTCGCGGATCGAGTCGTCGAGGTTGTACATCGCCATCGCGACGCCGCCGCCGGGGAAGTCGAAGACGTTGAGCTCCATGGGCTCTCCGCCGTCCTTGGGCGTGTAGGTCAGCGTGAGCGAGCCCTCGCCAGGGATGACCACATCGGTCGCGCGGTACTGGTCACCGTACGCGTGACGGCCGATGATGATGGGCTTGGTCCACCCCGGCACTAGTCGCGGCACGTTGCTCATCACGATGGGCTCGCGGAAGATCACGCCGCCGAGGATGTTGCGGATCGTCCCGTTCGGGGACTTCCACATCTTCTTCAGGCCGAACTCCTCCACCCGTGCCTCGTCCGGCGTGATCGTGGCGCACTTGACGCCCACGCCGTGCTGCTTGATGGCGTTCGCGGCGTCGACCGTGACCTGATCGTCCGTCGCGTCCCGGTGCTCGATCGACAGGTCGTAGTACTTCAGGTCGACGTCGAGGTAGGGCAGGATCAGCTTGTCCTTGATGAACGCCCAGATGATGCGGGTCATCTCGTCGCCGTCGAGCTCGACGACCGGGTTCGCAACCTTGATCTTCGCCATGCTGGAGGGTTCTCCTCTGTCCTCGGCGTACGCGCCTGGTCGCTCGCACGCCCCTGCGGGCGCCGAAAGCCTAACGATCCTGTTCAGCGACCCGTCCGCCGGGGCACCACCCCAAACAGGGTGCGACCGGTGTCGGGTGTCCCGTACGTCAGATCAGGCCGAGGGCGCGTACGGCGTCGCGTTCCTCGGTGAGCTCGGCGACAGAGGCGTCGATACGCGTCCGGGAGAACTCGTCGAGCTCGAGCCCGGGTACGACCTGCCAGGCACCACCCGAGGAGACTGCGGGGAAGCCGGCGATCAGACCCTCGGGGATGCCGTACGAGCCGTCGGACACCATGCCGACCGACACCCAGTCCCCATCGGGCGTGCCGTGCACCCAGTCGTGCACGTGGTCGATCGCGGCGTTCGCCGCCGACGCCGCGGAGGACGCGCCGCGCGCCTCGATGATGGCCGCGCCGCGCTTGGCGACCGTGGGGATGAAGTCGTTCTCGACCCACGCCTGGTCGTCGATCACGTCAGGCGCGGGCCGGCCGCCGATCAGTGCGTGGGTGATGTCGGGGTACTGCGTGGCCGAATGGTTGCCCCAGATCGCCACCTGTCGCACGTCGGCGACACTGGTACGGGTCTTGTTCGCCAGTTGGGTCAGCGCCCGGTTGTGGTCCAGCCGCATCATCGCGGTGAACCGGTCCTTGGGCACGTCCGGGGCATGGGCTGCGGTGATAAGAGCGTTGGTGTTCGCGGGGTTTCCGACCACGAGAACGCGTACGTCCTCAGCCGCTCCGGCGTTGATCGCCTCGCCCTGCGGCTTGAAGATCCCGCCGTTGGCCTCGAGCAGGTCGCCACGCTCCATCCCGGCGGTACGCGGGCGGGCGCCCACCAGCAGCGCGACGTTCACGCCGTCGAAGGCGGTACGCGCGTCGTCGGTGATGTCGATGCCGGCCAGCAGCGGGAACGCGCAGTCGTCGAGCTCCATCGCCGTACCCTCGGCGGCCTTCAGCGCCGGCGTGATCTCCAGCAGGCGCAGCCGCACCGGCGTGTCCGCGCCGAGCAGTTGGCCGGACGCGATGCGGAACAGCAGGGCGTACCCGATCTGCCCGGCGGCTCCGGTGACGGTGACGTTGACGGGCGTACCAGGCATCGCGCTCTCCTCGTCCGGGTCGGGACCCGGGTGGGTCTCTCGATGTCAAGATAGCCGGTCGCGGGGCCGTCTCAGCCTCCGGTCGGCACCCAGAAGCTCAGCACGCTGATGCTGCCGCCGAGCAGGGCGAGCACCAGCAGGTCGACAGCGCGCGTACGTACCGCGAGCATCCCGGCGTCGCGGGTGTGCAGCAGGGCGCGCAGGAAGAACGCGACCATCACCGCCCCCGCGATCACCACGCAGCCGCGGCGGAAGCTCACGAACACGACGACCGCGAGCCCGGCGAGCACGAGCAGCAGGACGAGCACGATCGGCCACTCGCGGAACCGGTAACGGCTCTGCGTGCGGTCGCTTCCCGCGGCCTGCGCTGCTCCTGTCGGCACCGGGTCCATCCCGCGATCCCGCGAAGGGCTCCGTCAGCCGACCGCGGCGTGTTCGGCCGCCTCGACGACGTTCGAGAGCAACATGGCACGGGTCATCGGCCCGACCCCGCCGGGGTTGGGGGCGAGGTGACCCGCGACGCCGGCCACCGCCGGGTCGACGTCGCCGCGCAGCCCCTCGGCGGTGCGGGTGACGCCGACGTCGAGCACCGCGGCCCCGGCACGCACCATGTCGGCAGTCACGAGGTACGGCGAGCCGGCTGCCGCGACGACGATGTCCGCGCGGCGCAGATGCGCGGCGAGGTCCTGCGTGCCGGTGTGGCACGAGGTGACGGTGGCGTTCTCGGACCGGCGCGTGAGGAGCAGCCCGAGCGAGCGTCCCACGGTGATGCCGCGGCCCACCACCACCACCTCGGCACCGGCGATCGGCACCTGGTAGCGCCGCAGCAGCTCGACGATGCCGCGCGGCGTGCAGGGCAGCGGCGCGGGAGTGCCGAGTACGAGCCGGCCCAGGTTGGTCGGGTGCAGCCCGTCCGCGTCCTTGGCGGGGTCCATCAGCTCGAGCACGCGGTTCGCGTCGATGCGCGCCGGCAGCGGGAGCTGCACGATGTACCCGGTGCACGCCGGATCCGCGTTCAGTTCGTGCACCGCGTCCTCGACCTGCACCTGGGTGGCGTCCTGCGGCAGGTCGATCCGGATCGAGGCGATGCCGACCTCGGCACAGTCGCGGTGCTTGCCGGCGACGTACACCTGGCTGCCCGGATCGTCGCCGACAAGGATCGTGCCGAGCCCGGGCCGTACGCCGACCTCGGCGAGCTTGGCGACCCGCTCCGCGAGCTCGGTCTTGATCGCGGCTGCGGTCGCCTTGCCGTCCAGGGTCACCGCTGTCACGGCGCGATCCTGTCACGCCGGGCACGCTTGCCGCGGTTCGGTACGGGTCCGCGCAACAGTCCGGCGCGCTGCAACAGCCCGGCTCCGACGACGACCGCGACGAGGGTCAGCGCCGCACCGAGGAACGTCGCGAACGTCACCCCCTCGCCGGGCACCGGAACGGCCAGGTCGAGCACGATCGCACCGATGACCTGGCCCGCGATCTGGCACAGGCCGAACAGCAGCACCCCGAGGTGGGCGATCACGAACGCGGCCACGGCGACGAAGGTCAACCCGATGAGACCGCCGGTGTAGAGCCACCAGGGCTGCGGCTCGGTCACCACGGGTGGCCCGCCGGTCAGGGTACGGGCGGCGAGCAGCACCAGCAGCATCGTCGTACCGACGGTGAAGTTGACGCCGGTGGCCGACAGCGGTGAGCAGGCCACGGCGGCGACCTTGCCGTTGATCGCGCCCTGCACCGCGAGCAGGGCACCCGCGCCGAGTCCGAGCAGGATCGCGACGAGGGAGAAGGTGGCGCTGCCGAACTTGTCGGACACGCTGACCCCGACGGCGACGACGGCCAGCACCGCCGCGCTGACCCGCGTCACGGTGACCCGTTGCCGTCCGGCCGGGCCGAGCCCGACCCGGTCGACGTACAGCGAGGCCGCCGTCTGGCCGGCGACACCGGACACCGTGAACAGCGCGACCCCGATCAGCGGCACCGCGAAGGTCTGTACGGCGACGAACGAGCCGCCGCCGAGACCGCCGAGCAGCTCCCAACGGCGCAGCCGGCCCTCGCGTACGGCCGCGCGCAGCCGCCGCAGGCCCGCGCGCATGCTCGGCAGCACCGCCAGCAGCACGCAGAGCGCGATCAGTCCTCCGCCGAAGGAGATCACCGCGGCCTGCAGGCTGTTGCCCAGCCGGCTCGCGAGCTCGCCGTTGATCCGGGACTGCACCGCGGACAGCCCGCCCACACCGACGGCGACCAATGCGTAGATCGCGAGTACGACGGGGGTACGACGGGGCGCGCGAGCCGTGTCAGTGGAAGAAATGACGGGTCCCCGTGTAGTACATGGTCATTCCCGCCGCCTGCGCGGCGTACCGGACCTCGTCGTCGCGGATGGACCCGCCCGGCTGCACGACGGCGCGCACCCCGGCGGCCGCGAGCACGTCGAGACCGTCGGGGAACGGGAAGTAGGCGTCCGAGGCGGCGACCGAGCCGCGGGCCCGGTCCTCACCGGCCCGGGTCACCGCCAGGCGCGCCGCATCGACCCGGTTCACCTGCCCCATCCCGATGCCCACGGCGGCACCGTCCTTCGCGAGCAGGATCGCGTTGCTCTTCGCCGAACGGCACGCCCGCCACGCGAACACCAGGTCGGCGAGCGTCGCCTCGTCGGCGGGCGCACCGCACGCGAGCGTCCAGCTCGCCGGGTCGTCACCGGGCGCGTCGACGCGGTCGGCCGACTGCAGCAGCAGTCCACCGCTGATCGGGCGGATCTCGGTGCCGCCGGCGGGCGGCGGCGCGGCGGCGCGCAGCAGACGCAGATTCTTCTTCTGCTGCAGCACTTCCAGCGCCCGCGGCTCGAAGTCGGGGGCGACGACGACCTCGGTGAAGATGTCCGCGAGCTGCCGTGCCATCGCTTCGGTGACCGGCCGGTTGGCGGCGACCACGCCCCCGTACGCCGAGACCGGATCGGTGTCGTTGGCCTTGCGGTGGGCCTGCGCGATGTCCGAGCCGATCGCGATACCGCACGGGTTGGCGTGCTTGACGACGGCGACCGCCGGACCCGCCTGGTCGTACGCCGCCCGCCGTGCCGCTTCCGCGTCGACGTAGTTGTTGTACGACATCTCCTTGCCGTGCAGCTGTTCGGCCTGCGCGATCCCGGGTGCCGGTGCGTCGTTGGCGACGTACAGCGCGGCCCGCTGGTGCGGATTCTCGCCGTACCGCAGCACTTCTGCGCGCTCCCAGGTGCCGCCGAGCCAGGCCGGGAAGCCGCTGCCGGCGTCGGTCGGGGCGACGACGTTGCCGAGGTAGGAGGCGACCGCGACGTCGTACGCCGCGGTGTGCGCGAACGCCGCCACGGCGAGCGCCTGGCGCTGCTCGAGGGTGAATCCCCCCTCCCGGGCGGCGGTGAGGACGCTCGGGTACTGCTCCGGCGAGGTCACAACGGCGACGCTCGGGTGGTTCTTGGCGGCCGCGCGGACCATCGAAGGCCCGCCGATGTCGATCTGCTCGACGCACTCGTCGGGTGAGGCCCCCGACGCGACGGTGCGCGCGAACGGGTAGAGGTTCACGACGACCAGCTCGAACGGCGCGATGCCGAGCTCGTCGAGCTGGCGCTGGTGCTCGGGGCGGCGCAGGTCCGCGAGGATCCCGGCGTGCACCTTGGGGTGCAGGGTCTTGACCCGCCCGTCCAGACACTCCGGGAAGCCGGTGAGCTCCTGCACCTGGGTGACCGGGATCCCCAGCCCGGCGATCCGCGCCGCCGTCGAGCCCGTCGAGACGATCTCGACGCCCGCGTCGCGGAGTCCCTGGGCCAGCTCGTCCAGCCCCGCCTTGTCGTACACGGACACCAGCGCCCGGCGGATCTCACGTCGGCTCACGGTCGGCTCCTTCTCACGCGACGGGGTGGTTCACCGAGTCTGGAAGCTGGGTGACCTGCCCGTCGTCCTAGGGGATGGTGGCGGTTCGGCCGGTGACGGTGCAGCCGCTGCGGGCCAGCGCCGCGATCGTGTCGACGAGCAGGGTGTGCTCGGCGCACTTGATGCGCTCGTGCAGCCGCGCCTCGTCGTCGCCCGGCGCGACCGGTACGGCGGCCTGGGCGAGGATGGGTCCGGTGTCCACGCCGGCGTCGACGAGGTGGACCGTCGCGCCGGTCACCCGTACGCCGTACGCCAGGGCGTCGCGTACCGCGTGCGTACCGGGGAACGCCGGCAGCAGCGCCGGGTGGGTGTTGACGATGCGGTGCTCGTACGCGCCGAGCAGCCGCGGCCCGAGCAGCCGCATGAAGCCCGCGCACACCACCCAGTCGGGGCGGTGCGCTGCCACGTCCGCGAGCAGGGCGGCGTCCCACGCGGCGCGGTCGGGGAAGTCGCCGGGGCGCACCACGAAGGTCGGGAGCTCGGCTGCGCGCTCCAGCGCGGCGATCCCGTCGCGGTCCGCGCCGACAGCCACGACCTGCGCCGGGTACGCCGGGTCGCGCACGGCATCGAGCAGGGCCTGCAGGTTGGTCCCCGACCCGGACACCAGCACCACGAGCCGCGCCGGTTCCCCCGCCGTCATACCCCGACACCCTCGTTGATCAAGGAGAAGGTGCCCACTTCGATCTTGGAACGATGATCGAAAACGTCACCTTCTCCTTGATCAACGAGAGGGGGGTGTGGCAGGGACTGCACGAGCGGCGATCCTATGCCCCGTCGTGGTAGAGCCGGCGGCGCAGCCCGCGCCAGCGGGTACGCAGCGGCCGCCCGAGCCGCCGGCCGTACGGCCCGAGCACCGTCCCCACGAGCGCGCTCAGCGTCGCCCCGGCGAGCACGAGCGCGCCGACGGCCAGCCCGACCAGCAGCGGATCCGGCCCGACGACGGCGAGCCGGCCGTCACCGAGCGACCCCGAGGCGAGCGTGGCGAGCGCGGCCGCGGCGAGCGCGGTGAACGCGGCCGTGATCAGTACGTCACCGAGCAGCACCCGGCCGCGTCGCCGGCGGCGCTGCAGCACGACGCCGGCCAGCACGCCGGCGGCGACCGGCAGCAGCAGCAGGAGCGGCGCGCCCGGTGGCGGGGTCTGTGGCAGCGCGGCCAGCAGCGGGAACGCGGGCAGCAGGCCGCCGCCCGCCGCAGCGGTCGGGGCGACGACGACCGAGCCGACCGCGATGCCCGGACCGGCGAGGTACGCCAGCGTCCAGACCAGCACGTTGGGCAGGTACAGGACCCCGAGCAGCACCAGCGCCGTACCGCCGGTCACGCCGTCGGCCACCTCGCCGCCGACCGCGGCGACGTCGGGCAGCTGGAACGCGAGCGCCACCGTGAGCGCGAGCCCCGAGGCGGCAGCGAGTGCGGCGGTCGCGACGGTCGCCGCCGCTGCGCCCGCGCGCAGCCGGGCGGGCACGCGCAGGACGAGCGCCCGCCACGAACGCGACTCCCGGGCCGCCCCGACCCCGAAGCCGCAGCAGCCCACGGCGAGCCCGTACCCGAACCCCCATCCCGGTGCGACGTGGGCGCCAGCCGTCGCGCTGCCGGCGGCGACGACCGCGACCACCGAGGCGTACGCCACCGAGGCGACGGCCACGAGCGCGGCGAGCCGGGAGACGGCCGTGCACTGCGTCGCGTGCGCCGCCCACCGGCCGGACCGGTAGGTCAGCCAGGCGGGCAGCGCGAGCAGCCCGAGCGGCAGCAGCGAGACCGCGGCGTGGGGCAGCGCCACCGGCGCGAGGTGGGAGGCGGCGAACACCACTCCGCCTACGCGCAGCGCCCCGTCGAAGCTGGCGGCCGCCGTGCCGCCGAGCGCCCAGCCGAGCACCCCGAGCGCTCCGCACACCAGCAGTCCCAGGCCCGCGGCCCATGCCGCCGCGACGAGACCGGTGGGAATGACCCCGCGCCGCGGCGCGCGTGTCAGCCGCGGCCGCTGGGCGCGGCGCCGGGCCTCCCGATAGCGGCGAGCGCTGACGGCTCCCCGCGGCGAGGACTGCGGCGCGGCGAGAGTCACTGCTCGATGCTCGCACCCGAGGCGGCCCGAACGGCCGCAGCACAGGCGGTGTGTCGCGCGGGTCAGGCGAGGTAGCGGCGGATGCCGGCGTACAACCCCGCGGCGATGCGGGCGCGCCCGGACTTGCTGGACGCGAGGCGCGCGTCGCCGGCGTTGCGCATGTTCAGCGTCTCCACGATCACGGCCGGAACGTCGCTGTTGCGCAGCGTCTCCTGGTCGCTGCGCACCTGGATCGTCGAGCTGAGGTACGTGGACCGGGCCAGCCCGCGGGCGACCATGCCCTTGACGACCTTGCGCGCCAGGCGCCCGGAGGGCCGGGCGATGTCGTCGGTCCAGCCCTTGGCGTACGCCGGTGCGATCACGTGGAAGCCGTGGCCGCTGGCGGGAGCACCGTCGGCGTGCACGGACAGCAGCAGGTCGGCGCGTACCTGCCGGCCGAGCTCGCCGCGCGCCTGCACGCACGGTCCCCAGCTGGTACGGCTGTCGCGGTCCCGGGTCACGATGACGGTGGCGCCGTGCGCCCTGAGCTTGTTGCGCAGCACCCGGACCACACGGAACGCGTAACGGGCCTCCGAGAACCCCGCGTTTGTGGCGGTGCCGGTCGTGTTGCACCCCTTGCGCAGGTGCGGCCAGCTTCCCGGCGCGATCTGCCGGGTGTGGCCGAAGTTGCCGATGTTGTGGCCCGGGTCGAGCAGCACCCGGGTACCCGAGAGCCGGCCCGCGCCGGTCGGGGCGAACACCGCAGGTCGCGGCCACGCGGCCGGCCACGCCCGGGCCGGGCGGTGCCGCCCGTCGGGGTGCCAGGTCGGGACGAACCCGAGCCGGGCGCTCGCCTGGACGTCGCCGCCGGCGGCCGGTTGCGGTGCAGCGGGCGCGCGTACGACCGGCGGCGCCGCCGCTGCCGTACCCGCGGTGGGAAACCCCAACGGCGCGACGGTGATCAGGAGAACCGGGACCAGGAGCAGGGAGAGGCGACCTCGACGCGACTGCACCGCCCGACGGTAGCCCAGCGCGGGCCGCCGCGGACCGCTGTGGCGGGTGTGGTTCCCGTATACCGGCACCACGGCCGCCAACCGGGCTCAGCCGGTGACGAGCTCGCGCATCAGGCGGGCGGTCTCGCTCGGGGTACGGCCCACCCGTACGCCCACCGCCTCGAGCGCTTCCTGCTTGGCCTGCGCCGTACCGGAGGAGCCGGACACGATCGCCCCGGCGTGCCCCATGGTCTTGCCCTCCGGCGCGGTGAACCCGGCCACGTAGCCCACGACCGGCTTGGTGACGTGCTCGGCGATGTACGCCGCGGCGCGCTCCTCGGCGTCGCCGCCGATCTCGCCGATCATCACGACCGCGTCGGTGTCCGGGTCGGCCTGGAACGCGGCGAGCGCGTCGATGTGCGTCGTGCCGATGACCGGGTCACCGCCGATGCCGATGCAGGTCGAGAAGCCGAGGTCGCGCAGCTCGTACATCATCTGGTACGTCAGCGTCCCCGACTTGCTCACCAGCCCGATCCGCCCGGCCTGGGTGATGGTGCCCGGGATGATCCCGGCGTTCGACTTGCCGGGACTGATCAGGCCCGGGCAGTTCGGCCCGATGATCCGGGTGTGCCCGCGCTGCTGGGAGTACTCGAAGAACCAGGCGGTGTCGTGCACCGGGACGCCCTCGGTGATGACGACGACGAGGGGCATACCTGCATCGACCGCCTCGACGACGGCCGCCTTGGTGCCGGCGGGCGGCACGAACACGACGCTGACGTCGGCGCCCGTCTCGGTCATCGCCTCGGCCACGGTGCCGAACACCGGCAGGTCCGCACCGCCGATGGACACTGTGGTGCCGGCCTTCTTGGGGTTCGTGCCGCCGACGATCCGGGTACCCGTCGCGAGCATCCGCTCGGTGTGCTTGGTGCCCTCGGAGCCGGTCATGCCCTGCACGACCACCCGGGAGTTCTCGGTGAGGAAGATCGCCATGGGTCAGGCCCCCTGTGCCAGCTCGGCCACGCGGCGCGCGGCGTCGTCCATCGTGTCGACGAGCTCGACCTGCGGATTTCCCGCGTCCTGCAGGATCTTCCTGCCGACGGCGGCGTTGTTGCCGTCGAGCCGTACGACGAGCGGCTTGGTCACCGGTGCGCCGCCGGACGCGAGCAGCTCGAGCGCCTGCACGATGCCGTTGGCCACCGCGTCGCAGGCCGTGATGCCGCCGAAGACGTTGACGAGCACGGCCTTGACCTCGGGGTCGCCGAGGATGATCTCGAGGCCGTCCGCCATCACCTGCGCGGACGCCCCGCCGCCGATGTCGAGGAAGTTCGCGGGTTTCTGGCCTCCGTAGTCCTCACCGGCGTACGCCACGACGTCGAGCGTGCTCATCACCAGCCCAGCGCCGTTGCCGATGATCCCCACCGATCCGGAGAGCTTGACGTAGTTCAGGCCCTTCTCGGCCGCGCGCGCCTCGAGCGGGTCGGTCGCCGCGACGTCCACGAGGTCGGCGTGATCCGGGTGGCGGAAGGCCGCGTTGGCATCGAGGGTGACCTTGCCGTCGAGGGCGAGTACGTCGCCGTCGGGCGTCTTCACCAGCGGGTTCACCTCGACGAGCGTGGCGTCCTCCTTCACGAAGACGTCCCAGAGCCGTTGCAGCACGTCGACGATCTGGTCGCGTACCGCCGCGTCGAACCCGGCCGCCGCCGTGATCTGTTCGGCCTTCGCGCGATCGCAGCCGGTGATCGCGTCGACCGGGATCCGGGCGAGGGCCTCGGGACGCTCGACCGCGAGCTGCTCGATCTCCATGCCGCCTTCCTTGCTCGCCATCGCGAGATAGGTGCGGTTCGCGCGGTCGAGCAGGAAGGAGACGTAGTACTCCTCGGCGATGTCGGCCGCTCCGGTGACGAGCACCTGGTGGACGACGTGGCCCTTGATGTCGAGCCCGAGGATCGCCTGCGCCTTGTCCGCCGCCTCCTCGGGCGTGCCGGCGAGCTTCACCCCGCCCGCCTTGCCGCGACCGCCCGTCTTGACCTGGGCCTTGACCACGACCGCGCCGCCGATCCGCTCGGCGGCCGCCCGCGCGGCGTCCGGGTCCCTGACCACCTCGCCGGTCTGGGTCGGCACCCCGTGTGCGCGGAAGAGATCCTTGGCCTGGTACTCGTACAGATCCACGCTGCGCCCTCTCCTTCAGCGGCTGCGGTCGCCGGGGGTGGACATCCCTCACCGCGGTGCGGCGCGAGCCTAGTGCGCGTACGTCCCCGGCGGACCGACAGCCCTCGTACCGGTCGCTTTGTCACAACCCGGTCTCAGCAGGGTGCGCCGTTCTGCGGAACGAGGTTCCGTCTCGTACGCTGCCAGGCGTGTCGGAGCGGGACGGGGGCACCGTGTCGCGGGACCAGCCGGGGCTGGTGGACCGCGCCTCGGACGCGCTCGCCCAGGCGTGCCGTGTCGGTAACAACGCCCGCCGCGCCCTGCTGTCGCCCTCGGGCGTACGAGGTGCGCTGCTCGAGGCCGCGTGGATCGCGGGGCACCTGGTCATGTACCCGTTCGGGGTCGCCGAGGAACGGACCCTCGACGTGCTCGGCCGGATGCAGACCCAGTCGCTGCCGCCCGTGCAGCGGGGGCTGCTCGTCGGTGACGTGGAGGCGGCCGGCACGCCGATCCTGCTGGTGCACGGCATCGTCGACAACCGCTCGATCTTCACCGTGCTGCGCCGCGGCCTGCGCCGGCGCGGGTTCGGGGTGGTCGGCGCGTTCAACTACCACTCGCTCGTCGACGACATCCGGGCGGTCGCCACTCGCCTCGCCGACGTCGTGGAGGAGCTCTGCGAGGAGACCGGGTACGAACGCATCCACGTCGTGGGGCACTCGCTGGGCGGGCTCATCGCGCGCTACTACGTCCAGCGCCTCGGCGGCGACGCACGCGTGCACACGCTGGTGACCCTGGGAACCCCGCACGCCGGCACCACCCCGGCGCGCTACTTCCCCCACCCGCTGGTGCGCCAGCTGCGACCCGACAGCGACATCATCGCCGACCTCGCCGGGCCGGCGCCCGGCTGCCGTACCCGCTTCCTGTCGGTGTGGTCGGACCTCGACCAGCTGATCATCCCGAAGCAGTCGGCGAAGATCGAGCACCCGGATCTGAACGCGCGCAACGTGTTCGTCCGCGGGGTCGGACACCTGTCGCTGCCGGTCGACGGCCGCGTGGTGCACGAGATCTGCACGACCCTGGCGCACCTCGACCACGAGGGCCACACGGTCGCGACCGGCGCTACGTCCATCACCAGCTCTCCCGCGCGCCGCCGTACCGCGACCGCACGGACCGCGACGCCGGGCTCGAGCGCCGCGGGCGCGCGACCCTCCCGTTGATCATGTGATGCTGCGCCCGAAGCACCGTTGATCATGACGTCGTGGGTCCCATTCGCCCGATGAGACCCGCAACATCATGATCAACAGGTGGGACGCGGCGCAGCGCGTGATCAGGCCGGGTGCGTACGCGCGCCCTCGATCGGGCGTCCCACCGCCAACGCGGTACGCAACGAGTCGTCGAGGTCGTGGAAGACGTGGTCCGGGAGCGTGCCGGTCGCGTCGAGCACCTTGGAGAAGAAGCAGCGCGCAGCAGCGGCCAGGATGACGTCAAGGATCTCGTCGTCCGCCAGGCCGCACGCCCGCACGGGTGCGAGGTCGGCCTGCGTCAGCCGCTCCGCACCGCGTACGACGGCCCGCGCCAGCTCCATCACGGCCCGGTCGGCCTCGTCGAGCGCCGTAGTCTCCTCGCCGCGCGCGATCCGCGCCACCTCCGCGTCGTCGAAGAGCTGCCGGGCGAGTACGCGACCGTGCGCGAGCGCGCAGTACGACGAACGCAGCTCGAGCGCCGCAGCCAGCGTCGCGAGCTCGTAGCGCCGCGCACCCATCGACGCCTTGATGCCGCTGTTCAACTCCCGCCACGCGGCGTAGACGCCAGGGCGTACGCCGAAGGTCCGCGCGAAGTTCGGCAGGAACCCCCACTGCGACTCGTCCTCGGCCCACATCGCCGCGAGCGCTGCCGAAGGTGACTGCGGTGGTGCCCCGTCGAGGTATGACATGCGAGCCTCCTCCGGCCGGGGGACAGCATGCGCGCGCCGAAGATCCGTCCGCAAGACCGGCGACCGATCCGCGGGGGCACGACCCTCCCGTTGATCATGTGATGCTGCGCCCGAAGCGCCGTTGATCATGACGTCGTGGGTCTCATTCGCCGAATGAGACCCGCAACATCATGATCAACAGGTGGGCGCGGGGGTCGGCTCACAGCTTCTCGACGGGGGCATAACGCAGCAGCAGCCGCTTCTCGCCCTCGGTGCCGAAGTCGACGGTGGCCTCCGCCCGTTCCCCGACCCCGGAGGTCGAGACGACGGTGCCGAGGCCGAACTTGTCGTGCGTGACCCGGTCGCCCGCGGACAGCGAGACGACCGGGCGGTTGCCCGGCGAGCGGGTGCCGGGGCGCGCAGCGGCCGCCACCAGGGAGGGCGCCGCGCCGTACCCGCCGGCCGAGGGCGGACGACCCGCGCCGACGGGGTCCTCCCGCTCCCACCGGACCAGCTCGACCGGAACCTCGTCGAGGAAGCGGGACGCCGGGAAGTACGAGGGCGCGCCCCACGCGGAACGGACCACCGAGCGGGTCAGGTAGAGCCGCTGCTGAGCGCGGGTGATCCCGACGTACGCCAGCCGGCGCTCCTCCTCGAGCTCCTTGGGATCGCTCATCGAGCGCATGTGGGGGAACACGCCGTCCTCGAGCCCGGTCAGGAACACCACCGGGAACTCCAGGCCCTTGGCGGTGTGCAGCGTCATCAGCGTCACCACCCCGCCGTGCTCGTCGGCGTCGGGGATCTCGTCGGAGTCCGCGACCAGGGAGACCCGCTCCAGGAAGTCGGTGAGGGTGCCGTCCGGTTCGTCGGTCTCGAACTCGCGCGCCACGGACTCCAGCTCGGCGAGGTTCTCGACGCGGGTCTCGTCCTGCGGGTCGCTACTCGCCTGCAGCTCGCGCAGGTAGCCGGTCTGCTCGAGCACCGCCGTGAGCAGCGTCGCAGGACCCGTACCGGCCTCGACGAGCGTACGCAGCCCGTCCATCATCCGCGTGAACGACTGGATCGCCTGCAGCGACCGGGACGCCAGGTCCGGCGCCTGCTCGGCCCGGGCGAGCGCCTGCGGGAAGGTGATCCGCTCTCGCTCGGCGAGCCGCGCGATGCCCGCCTCCGCCTTGTCGCCGATGCCGCGCCGCGGCGTGTTGAGGATGCGGCGCAACGAGATGTCGTCCTCGGGGTTCGCGACCGATCGCAGGTACGCGAGTGCGTCCCGGATCTCGCGGCGTTCGTAGAAGCGCACCCCTCCGACGACCTTGTACGGCAGCCCGACGCGGATGAACACCTCCTCCAGCGACCGGGACTGGGCGTTCGTGCGGTAGAACACCGCGACCTCGCGCGGCGGGATGCCGTCCTCGTCGTGCAGCCGATCGATCTCGCCGGCGATGAACGCGGCCTCGTCGTGCTCGTCGTCGGCGACGTAGCCGACGACGCGCTCGCCGTCGCCCGCGTCGGTCCACAGCCGCTTCGGCCGCCGCGTCGCGTTCTTGGCGATCACCGCGTTGGCCGCGGAGAGGATCGTCTGGGTGGAGCGGTAGTTCTGCTCGAGCAGGATCGTCGTCGCGTCCGGGTAGTCGCGCTCGAACTCGTCGATGTTGCGGATCGTCGCGCCGCGGAACGCGTAGATGCTCTGGTCGGAGTCTCCGACCACGACGAGCTGTGCGGGCGGCACACCGACCTCGTGGGTGCCGGGCCCCCCGACGAGCTCGCGCACCAGGGCGTACTGCGCGTGGTTGGTGTCCTGGTACTCGTCCACGAGCACGTGCCGGAACCTGCGCCGGTAGTGCTCCGCGACGTCGGCGAACGCCTGGAACAACCACACGGTGTTGGCGATCAGGTCGTCGAAGTCGAACGCGTTGGCGGCCTGCAGCCGCCGCTGGTACGCCGCGTACGCCTCGGCCAGCGTCTTCTCGTGATGGGTCGCGGCCCGCCCGGCGTACGTCTCCTGGTCGACCAGCTCGTTCTTCAGCTTCGAGACCTGCGCGGCGAACGAGCGCGGCGGATAGCGCTTCGGGTCCAGGTCGAGGTCACGGCAGACGAGCGTCATCAGCCGCAACGAGTCGGTCGCGTCGTAGATCGAGAACGAGCTGCGCATGCCGAGCCGCCCGGCCTCCCGGCGCAGGATCCGCACGCACGCCGAGTGGAACGTGGAGACCCACATCGCCCGCGCCCGGCCCCCGACCAGCTGCTCGACCCGTTCGCGCATCTCGCCGGCGGCCTTGTTGGTGAAGGTGATCGCCATGATCTGCCCCGGACGCGCGTCCCCCGTCGCGAGCAGGTGGGCGATCCGCCGGGTGAGCACCCGCGTCTTGCCGGACCCGGCGCCCGCCACGATCAGCAGCGGCCCGCCGCGGTGCTCGACCGCGGCCCGCTGGGAGGGGTTCAGGTCCGCCACGAGCGAGGCCGGGTCGACCCGTACGCCCAGCCCTGCCCCATCGTCACGTGCCGCCGGCTCGCCCGCCGGCTCGGGGAGGGCGAGGTCGTCGAACAGCGTGCTCATCGCGTTCGAGTGTAGGTGGCGCCGCCGACGCCTCCGCCCGCCGGACCTGGCCGTCAGGCGCGGTGCAGCCGGCTCAGCCGACGCCCACCGTCTTGACCTTGGACCATCCGATGACCTGCCCCCGGAACAGCACGCCGATGCGGTACGTGAGCGGCCCGGCGCTCGACGGCGCTGCGACCTGCATCCGCCACTTGCGCTTGGTGCCGGCGGGCGCGACCGCGCTGCCCCGCGTCTCGTACCCGTCGCCGACTTTCAGGTAGCGCACGAGCGTCACGTTCTTCGGGCTGTCCTTGACCTTGCCCTTGAGCACGAACGTCGCACCAGGCTTCGCGCTCGCCGGGGCACCGAACGACGTCCGCGGCGGGCTGCCGGGCGCGGTCACCAGGACGACGCGCTTGGCCGAGCGGGCGACCTGCTTGCCGGCGACGAGCACGACCGCGCGGTAGCGCAGCTTCTGCGGCGACGGCGCGGCGGCGCTCATCGTCCATTTGCCGGACACCGGAGCGACCGCCTCGCCCCGCGCCGCCCACTGCCCCTTGCCGACCTTGAGGTAGCGCTTCACCACGGCACCCGCGGGCGCACCCGACACCGAACCGGACAGCGTGAGGGACTTGCCGCTCTCGACGGTCACGGGAGCCTCGAACCAGATCCGGGTCAGTACGTTCCCGCCCGGGTCACTGGGCGGATCGCTGGGCGGGTCGCTCGGCGGATCGCTGGGCGGGGGCGGCGGCGTGCCTCCGGCGGCCCCGAGGCCGAGGACGCGGACGGACGCCTCACCGGCGTTCGTGCTCAGCGTGATCCGGCCGTTCTTCGCCACCGGGAGATCGACCGTACGAGGCAACGCGGTGCCCGCACGTACCGTCGCCTTGCCCTTGGTGGACTTCACGGTGAGCGTGCCGGGTGCGTTGCTGGCGTACCGGTCGACGCGCAGCCGGACGGTCGTCGCCTTCTGCACCGGCACCTGCAGCTCGAGCTGCCGGTCGTCCCCCGCCCAGCGGTCGGTGCCCAGCCGGCACGGCGTACCCGCGGCGGTGCCCGCACCGGTCGCGGTGTCCAGCAGCACCCGCGGCTCGGCGGCGCTGCCCAGGCCCGCGACGCGGTAGGGCGAGGTACGGCGGTCGCAGACGGGCGTCGTCATCGGGCGGGCGGCCCAGAAGGAGGTCAGCGCGTCGGCGCCGTCCCAGGAGAAGGAGAGGTGGATGTGGTTGCGGTGGCAGTACGTGTCGTAGCCGGTCGCCTTCATCGCCGGGTTCGTGGTGCAGCTCTTGAGGTCGTCCCAGCCGTTCTTGCCACGGTTCGGGTCGTACGCGCGCCACATCTTGTTGTTCCAGCCGATGTACATGACGCCGAGGCGGCGCGCCATGGCGGCCCGGTTGCCGAACTGGTCGGGGGCGAGCAGCCAGTCGAGGAACGCCTTGGCGGCCGCCTTCTGCGCCGGGACGCGCTTGCTGACCATCCAGTCCATCGCGCGGCCCTCCTTGTGCTCGCTCACCCCCCCGATGCCGCAGTCGCGCACGATGCCGATGCTGTAGTTCCCGTACGTCTGGCGCAGCAGGTCCGCCAGGTGCACCAGCCCGGGCTTGGACACCGGGTCGCACAGGGTCTGGCCGTTGTACTCCGCGTACGGGTCGATGGACGCGGTGAACACCTTCTTGGTGGTCGGGACCGGCGCCTTCTTGGCGGCCTGCGCCGCCGGAACGACGAGGGAACTGAGGGCCAGAGCACTCGCACCGGCAAGGACGACGACGCGGGAAACCACCGAACGCATTGGTGCAGCATCGTCTCTTGGACGGGGCGGCCTTTAGTCCTTTCGGCCAACTACAGCAGTGTAATTCACCCGTCGGACGGGTTCACCAGAAGACCGCGATCGCGACATCGGCGATCGCGAGCAGCCCGATGCCGGCCCACACCCCGGTGGGTACGGACGAGCGGCGCCGGCCCCAGAGCACGAGGCCGGTCAGCACCAGCAGGATCACCAGTTTGGTGCCGATCTTGGCGTTGTCGACCGGTCCGAGCCCGGCCTTGTCCGCCTGGTGCAGCCCCACGAGCACCAGCCCGGTGACGAGCATCGTCAGCGCGCCGTGCAGCTGGCCGAGCGGGACGGTCTTGGGCCGGGCGGACATCGTGTAGAAGAACCCGCCGAGCAGCGCAGCCACGCCGATGATGTGCAGGACGAGGAACACGTTGCGCAGGATCTCCATGCGACCGACCCTACGTTACCGACAACCTGTCGAAAAATCGGCCCTCAGGCTCCCGCGTCCCTGCTCGAAACGTCGCTAACTCCCCGAGTTGACGACGTTTCGAGCAGGGACACGCGTACCTGGGCGAGGGACCCCGCCGGCGAGGCGCCTGGGGCGCCGTTGGAGGCGAACAACTCAGTGGCCGCGGGCGACCCAGTCGTCGTACGAGGACGCCTCCGCGCCGATCGTCGTCTCGTCACCGTGCCCGGTGAGCACCCGGGTGTCCGGGGGGAGCGTGAGCAGCCGTTCCCGGATGGAGTCCAGGATCGTGGGGAAGTCGCTGAACGAGCGCCCCGTCGCTCCGGGCCCGCCATGGAAGAGGGTGTCCCCGGAGAGGACCACGCCGAGGTCGGGCGCGTACAGGCACACTCCTCCGGGCGAGTGCCCGGGGGTGTGCATCACGCGCAGCGACGTACCGGCGACCTCGAGCACGTCCCCGTCGGCGAGCGGGGCGGGCTCGCGGTCCGGGTGTACGACGTCCCACAGCATCCGGTCCTCCGGGTGCAGCAGCACCGGTGCGCCGGTCGCGTCCGCGAGGTCCCCCGCGGCGTCGATGTGGTCGTTGTGCGCGTGGGTGCACACGATGGCGACAACCCGCCGCTCAGCGATGCCCTCGCGGATCGCCGCGGCGTCGTGCGCCGCGTCGACGACGAGCACCTCGGTGTCGTCCCCGACCAGCCAGACGTTGTTGTCGACGTCGAAGTCCTGACCGTCGAGCGAGAAGACCCCGCTCGTGACGACGTGGTCGATCCGCGCGCTCATGAGCCCACCATCACGACCGAGCGCAGCACGTCGCCCTTGTGCATCTTCTCGAAGGCCGCCTCGACGTCCCCGATGCCGATCTTCTCCGAGACGAAGTCCTGCAACGGCAGCCGGCCCTGCAGGTAGAGGTCGACGAGCATCGGGAAGTCGCGGTCGGGCAGGCAGTCGCCGTACCAGGACGACTTCAGCGCACCGCCGCGACCGAAGAAGTCCAGCAGCGGCATGTCGATCCGCATGTCGGGGCTGGGCACCCCCACGAGTACGACGGTGCCGGCGAGGTCGCGTGCGTAGAACGCCTGCTCGTACGTCTCCGGCCGCCCGATGGCCTCGATGACGACGTCGGCGCCGTTGCCTTCGGTGAGGTCCTGGATCGCCTTGACCGGGTCGGTCTGCCGCGAGTTGACGGTGTCGGTGGCACCGAAGCCCTTCGCGAGCTCGAGCTTCCGGTCGTCGATGTCGACCGCGATGATCTTCCGGGCGCCGGCGAGCCGCGCCCCGGCGATGGCCGCGTCACCGACGCCGCCACAGCCGATCACGGCGACCGAGTCGCCGCGGGTGACGGCGCCGGTGTTGATCGCGGCGCCGATACCGGCCATCACGCCGCAGCCGAGCAGCCCGGCGACCTCCGGTGGCGCCGCGTCGTCGACCTTGGTGCACTGGCCCGCCGCGACGAGCGTCATCTGCGCGAAGGCGCCGATCCCGAGGGCGGGGGTCAGCTCGGTGCCGTCCTCGAGGGTCATCTTCTGGGTGGCGTTGTGGGTCTTGAAGCAGTACCAGGGACGCCCACGCCGGCACGCCCGGCACTCGCCGCACACGGCGCGCCAGTTCAGGATCACGTAGTCGCCGGGTGCCACCTCGGTGACGTCGGGGCCGACCGACTCGACGATCCCGGCGGCCTCGTGGCCCAGCAGGAACGGGAACTCGTCGTTGATCGCGCCCTCGCGGTAGTGCAGGTCGGTGTGGCACACCCCGCACGCCGCCACCTTCACGCGCGCCTCCCCCGGCCCCGGGTCCGGCACGACGATCGTCTCCAACGTGACGGGCGCGCCCTTGCTGCGCGCCACGACCCCTTGCACCTTGACCGACATGCTGCTCCTTAGGGGACCTTGACTCACGAGTCAGCCAGACCGTACCCGACGCCCTCGGGGGGCGCTGCCCGATGAAGGCCGTGCCGGCGCTACTCCCACTCGATCGTGCCGGGCGGTTTGCTCGTGATGTCGAGGACGACCCGGTTCACCTCGGGCACCTCGTTCGTGATGCGCGTCGAGATGCGGGCGAGCACGTCGTACGGCAGGCGGGAGAAGTCGGCCGTCATGGCGTCCTCGCTGGACACCGGGCGCAGCACCACGGGGTGGCCGTACGTGCGTCCGTCGCCCTGCACCCCGACGCTGCGCACGTCGGCGAGCAGCACCACGGGGAACTGCCAGACGTCACGGTCGAGCCCCGCGGCGGTGGTCTCCTCGCGCACGATCGCGTCGGCCTCGCGCAGTACGGCCAACCGTTCGGCGTCGACCGCGCCGACGATGCGGATCCCCAAGCCCGGCCCGGGGAAAGGGTGACGCCAGACCATCGCGGGCGGCAGGCCGAGCTCGAGCCCGACCTGGCGCACCTCGTCCTTGAAGAGGGCGCGCAGCGGCTCGACGAGGGTGAACTGCAGGTCCTCCGGCAGCCCGCCGACGTTGTGGTGGCTCTTGATGTTCGCCGCGCCGGTGCCCCCGCCGGACTCGACGACGTCGGGGTAGAGCGTGCCCTGGACCAGGAACTCGACGCTGCCCCCGGACTGCGCCACGACCTCGCGCGCGGCGTCCTCGAACACCCGGATGAACAGCCGCCCGATGATCTTGCGCTTCGCCTCCGGGTCGGTGACCCCCGAGAGCTCGGCGAGGAAGCGGCGGGACGCATCGACGACCTTCAGGCGGATGCCGGTGGCCGCGACGTAGTCCCGCTCGACCTGCACGCGCTCCCCCTTGCGCAACAGGCCGTGGTCGACGAAGACGCAGGTGAGGTTGTCGCCGACCGCGCGGTGCACCAGGGCGGCGGCGACGGCCGAGTCGACCCCGCCGGAGAGCGCGCAGAGAACCTGCGCATCACCGACCGCGGCGCGCACTGCGGCGACCTGCTCGTCGACGATCGACGCGGGTGTCCAGTCCGGCGCGATGCCGGCGAGGTCGTGCAGGAAGTGCTCGAGCACGTCCTGACCGTGCTCGGTGTGCAGCACCTCCGGGTGGAACTGCACGCCCGCGAGGGCGCGCGCGGTGTCCTCGAACGCGGCGACCGGAGCGCCGGCCGTGGTCGCGGTGACGACGAACCCGTCGGGTGCGCGGTTCACCGCATCGCCGTGCGACATCCAGACCGCGAACTCCTCGGGCAGGCCGGCGAAGATCCGCGAACCGGTGCCAGTGACCTGCAACGCGGTACGGCCGTACTCCGAACGCCCGGTGCGCGTCACGCCGCCGCCGAGCGACTGCGCCATCGCCTGGAACCCGTAGCAGATGCCGAGCGTGGGGACTCCGCCTGCGAAGAGCGCCGGGTCGACCTGAGGGGCGCCGTCGGCGTAGACGGAGGCGGGACCGCCGGAGAGGATGATCGCCGCCGGATCGCGGGCGAGCAGCTCGGCCACCGTCGCGGTCGCGGGCACGACCTCGCTGTACACGCGCGCCTCGCGCACCCGGCGCGCGATCAGCTGCGCGTACTGCGCTCCGTAGTCGACGACGAGGACCGGCCGATGTGGTGTGCTCACGAAAGCCTTTCGGCGTACGGCAGCGGGACGCCCCATGCTAGCCAGCGCCGCCACTCAGTCTGCGAGCCGGAGCACCACGACCGGCCCGCCGCCCGGACCCGGTCCGGGACGGCGGGACGCGCGCTCAGGTGCCGATGTTGTAGCTGAACGAGCCGTTGTTCGTGGCCAGCAGGACCCCGTTGACGATCAGGCCCAGCACCCACAGCGCGATCCCGATCCAGCCGATCACGAAACCCGCCTGGGCGACTCCACCGTTGGTCGCGAGCCCCTGCGCGGCGAGCTTCTTGCCCTTGCTTCCCATGACGACCGCGATGATCGACAGGATGCCGCAGCAGAGCAGCCCGATGATCGCGAGCACCAGCGAGGTGGTGCCGGCGCCGTTCTGCGGGGCGGCTCCGGCATAGCCGGGTGGGCCGTACTGCGCTTGGCCGTACTGCGGCTGGCCGTACGCCGGCGGGGCGTTGTACGTCGGCTGCGCCGGTGGTGGTGGTGGTGGTGGCGGCGGTGGCGCCGCGCCCGGCTCCGGCGGCTGGTACGGGTTCGGCTGGTCGGGCTGGTTCGGGTCGCTCATGGGGTGAACCGTAGCGATCACGCGGCCGTGCGGCCCGGAGCCTGCCCGCCGTGTCCCGGGCTCACGCCCC
This sequence comes from Candidatus Nanopelagicales bacterium, assembly GCA_017848795.1. Classification (GTDB taxonomy): domain Bacteria; phylum Actinomycetota; class Actinomycetes; order S36-B12; family CAIYMF01; genus JAFIHG01. Next base: position 71,209 of record JAFIHG010000046.1, read on the forward strand.
GCATCGCTTCGCTCGGGCGGCGGAAGGCCGCCGCCGACCGGGCGGAAACCGGCTCGCTGGCGACCGGTTCCGCGGATTAGCCTGCACAGAGTGTCCCGGCGCCCGACCCCCTCCCTTCGCGCGCCCGCCGGGTGGACCTCCTTGGCGCGCTTGCCCTTCCCGGAGCCCGGTCGCCCGGAGCTGGCCTCCACCGGCCGGTACCTGTTGTGGATCGCGCGGCGGCAGTGGGGGACGCTCGGCCTGGGATTCCTGTGGGCGACGATCTGGATGGTCGCGCAGGGCCTGGTCCCCGCCGCGCTCGGCTTCGCGATCGGCGCGGCCGCGGCCGCCGACTACGCCGGCACGCTGCGGGCCGTCGGCGCGGTGCTGCTGCTCGGCGCCGTGCAGACCGGTGCCGGGGTGCTGCGCCACCGCATGGCCGTCACCAACTGGATCAGCGCGGCCAGCCGTACCCAGCAACTGGTCGTACGGCACGCGGCGGATCTCGGCGCCGACCTGAACCGTCACGTGGCGACCGGCGAGGTCGTCACGGTCACCTCGAGCGACGTCGAGCAGATCGGCTCGGCGTTCGACGTCGCAGCCCGCTTCGTCGGCTCGGTCGTCGCCTTCCTCGGGGTCGCGGTGCTGCTGCTCACCTCCTCGCCGATGCTCGGCGGTCTCGTCCTGGTGGGGGTGCCCCTGCTCGGGCTCTCGATCGGCCCGCTGCTCGGCCCGCTGCAGCGGCGCGAAGCACGCCGTCGCGAACAGGTCGGACGTGCCTCCGCGCTCGCCGCCGACACCGTCGCCGGCCTTCGGGTGCTGCGTGGCATCGGCGGCGAGGCGATGTTCGTGGACCGGTTCGTCCAGCAGTCGCAACGGGTACGAGGCGCCGCCGTCCAGGTCGCGCAGGTCCGCTCGATCCTCGACTCGCTGCAGGTCGCGCTGCCCGGTGCCCTGCTCGTGGCGATCACCTGGCTCGGCGCCCGGGAGGTGGTGGCCGGCACGTTGTCGGTCGGTGAGCTCGTGGCCTTCTACGGTTACGCCGCGTTCCTGGTCATCCCGTTGCGCACCTTCACCGAGGCGGCGCGGCGCTGGACGTCGGCGTACGTCGCCGCGCGCCGGATCGTCACGCTGCTGCGGATCACGCCCACCGCGCCACCTGCCACCGACGCCACGGCGCCCGACTTCGCGACGAGCGTCGTACGGGACCCGTCCGGGCTGCAGCTGCACCCGGGCCGGCTCGTCGGCGTGGTCTGCACCGACCCGGCGGTCGCCCACCGGCTGCTGGACCACCTGCAGGGAGGCGCCGGGGACGGAGCCGCTGCGACCGTCGCGGACCTGGCCCTGCCGGAGCTCGACAAGCAGGCGCTGCGCTCCGCGATCCTGGTGCAGGACAAGGATCCGGCCCTGCTGTCGGGAACGCTGCGCGAGCTGTTCGACGTACCGCGAAGCGGCCGGGTGTCGATCGCGCAGGCCATCGCGGCCTCCTCGGCGCAGGACGTGCTCGACGCGGTCGTCGACACCGACCCGCTGACGAGCGACGCAATGTCCGCGCGGATCACCGAGCGCGGCCGATCGCTCTCCGGAGGCCAACGCCAGCGCCTCGCCCTCGCGCGCAGCCTGCTGGTGGACCCGCCGGTACTCGTGCTCGACGAGCCGACGAACGCGGTCGACGCGCACACCGAGGCACGCATCGCCGACGCGGTGGCGCAGCTGCGCCACGGGCGCACGACCGTCGTCCTGACCAGCTCCCCGCTCCTGCTGGACCGGTGCGAGGAGGTCGTGCTGCTCGGTCCGAGCGGGCTGCTCGCCGCTGGGCGCCACCGTGAGCTGCTCGTCACGAGCGACGCGTACCGGGCCGCCGTGGTGCGGGAGGAGGTGTCGGCGCTGTGAGGCCGCCAGAGGACGCGGTGACCGCCAGCACCGAAAGCGGGACGGCGCTGCCGGTCGCCGCGCAGCCGACCGTCCGCAGCTACGCGCTCGAGCTGCTCCACCGCCACCGGCGCGCCTTCCTCACGATCATCGTGCTGAACGCGATCGCCGCGGGTGCGGGCCTGGTCGGTCCCTGGGTGCTCGGCGACCTGGTGAACGGGCTCACGGCCGGCACGGCGGCGCAGATCATCGACCGCAGCGCGCTGATCTTCCTCGCGGCTCTCGTGGTGCAGACCCTGTTCACCCGCATGACGCTGCTGCGCTCCGGCGTCCTGGGCGAGGAAGTGCTCGCCGACCTGCGCGAGGACTTCCTCAGCCGTGCCGTCGACCTTCCGCCGGGCGTCGTCGAGAGGGCCGGCACCGGCGACCTGGTGTCACGCACCACCACCGACGTCGACCGCCTGACCGAGGCGGTACGCGGCGCCGTCCCCGAGCTCACGCTCGCGCTCGTCACCGGCGTGCTGGTCCTCGGTGCGCTCGTCGTGACGTCACCCGAGCTCGCGCTCGCGTGGCTGCTCGCCGTCCCCCCGATGCTGATCTCGTCGCGGTGGTACTTCCGCCGGGCCCCGCAGTCCTACCGCGCGGAGAGCGCCACGTACGCCGCGGTGAGCGCCTCGGTCTCCGAGACGGTGGACGCCGGCGCCACCATCGACGCCTACCGGCTCGGCCCGCAGCGCATCGCGCTCACCGACCGGCGGATCAAACGCTGGGTGTCATGGGAGCGCTACACCTTGTGGCTGCGCAGCTGGTGGTTCCCCGCGATCGAGGTGGGCTACGTGCTCCCGCTGGTCGGCATGCTCGCGCTCGGGACGCTGCTGCTGTCGCGGGACGTCATCTCGGTGGGTCAGCTCACCGCGGGGGTCATGTACTCGCAGCTGCTCGTGGAACCGCTGGACACCGTGCTGATGTGGTACGACGAGCTGCAGGTCGGGCAGGCCTCCTTCGCCCGGCTCGTCGGCGTCCGGGAGGTGCCGCCACGCACCGCGGACGACGAACCGGAACCGGCGAGCGGGGAGCTGGTCGTCGACGACGTGCGGTTCGGCTATCACAAGGCGCGTGACGTGCTGCACGGCATCGACCTGCAGATCGCCCCCGGGGAACGCCTCGCGCTCGTGGGTCCGTCCGGTGCGGGCAAGTCGACCCTCGGGCGCCTGCTCGCCGGAATCTACGCGCCGCGTACCGGCAGGCTCGCGATCGGCGGCGCGGTGCTGTCGCGCATGGCGCCGGAACGGGTACGGACCCATGTCGCCCTGGTGAACCAGGAACACCACGTCTTCGTCGGCACGCTGCGCGAGAACCTCTCGCTCGCGCGTCCGGGCGCGAGCGACGACGAGCTGCGCGCCGCCCTGGTCGAGGTCGACGCGGCCGACTGGGTGGCCGCGCTGCCCGACGGGCTCGACACGCTGGTCGGCTCCGGCGGGCTCGCGCTCGCGCCGGGGCAGGCCCAGCAGGTGGCGCTCGCCCGGCTCACCCTGGCCGACCCGCAGGCGCTGGTGCTGGACGAGGCGACCTCGATGCTCGACCCGCGGGCCGCCCGCCACCTCGAACAGTCGCTGTCGGCAGTGCTCGCCGGCCGTACCGTGATCGCGATCGCGCACCGGCTGCACACTGCGCACGACGCCGACCGGATCGCGGTCGTCGAGGACGGGCGGATCAGCGAGCTCGGCACGCACGCCGAGCTGGTGGACGCCGGCGGGCCGTACGCCGCCCTGTGGGCGTCCTGGCAGTCCTGAGCGTTCAGTCCTGCACCGCGAGCGCCGTACGCGCGGCGTCGATCTGCTCGCGCTGCTCCGCCGTCACCTGCGGGTACTGCGGGTCGAGCGCCTCGAGCTCGCGCACGACGATCGCGCTCACCAGCGCGCGCATGACGTACTTGCGGTCGGCGGGAATGACGTACCACGGGGCGTGCGCGGTCGAGGTCGCGCGGATCGCGTCCTCGTACGCCTGCTGGTACGCGTCCCAGTGCGCCCGCTCGGCGAGGTCGTCGGCGGCCCACTTCCAGTTCTTCGTCGGGTCCTCGAGCCGGGACAGGAAGCGCCGGCGCTGCTCGTCCTTGCTGACGTGGAGGAAGAACTTCACCACGCGCGTACCGTTCTCGTGCAGGTGGCGCTCCCAGTCGTTGATCTGTCGATACCGCTGCTGCCAGAAGGACATCGTAGGTTCCGCGCCGTGCAGACGCTCGGCACCGAGCAGCTGCGGGTGCACCCGTACGACCAGCACCTCCTCGTAGTGGGAGCGGTTGAAGATGCCGATGCGCCCCCGCTCGGGGAGCGCCTTCTGGCAGCGCCACAAGTAGTCGTGGTCCTGTTCCTCGGCGCTCGGCGCCTTGAACGAGTACACCTGGCAGCCCTGCGGGTTCACGCCGCTCATGACGTGCCGGATGGTGCCGTCCTTGCCGCCGGCGTCCATCGCCTGGAACACCAGCAGCAGCGCGTCACGGTGCTGCGCGTACAGCCGTTGCTGCAGCTCGTCGAGCCGGTCGCGTGCATCGTCGAGGACCTGGGCGGTACGCCGTTTGGCCTCGCTCTTCGGCAGGTCACGCGCCTCGTCGGGGAGCCAGTCGGTGGGGCTCGCGCCGATCCGGAAGTCCGCGTCGGCCCGGAACCGGGCGAGCTGGCGCATCGAGAGCATGAGCGCCCTCCTCCCGTCGGTCCGGACCTCGCGCGGCGGCTGCCCGCCGCGGCGCGTCCAGAGGCGTTCGGCGCATGCGCACCGGCCAGGATGATCGCATGACGGAGCAGCCCCTGGGTGGTGGTGAGGCCCAGCTGCCGTGCCCGCGCTGCGGCAGCGCCCTGCCCCCAGCCTCGTACCCGGTGATGCTGACCTGCCCCGAGTGCGGGCTGGCGATGCCGAGCTCAGCGGTCGTCGAGCTCGCCGGCCTGGTGGCCTGGGCCGGGTGGGCGAGTGCGACAGCGGACTGGTTGCGCGCGCGCCTGGTGGCAGGCGACCTGCCTGCCGGGTGGAGCGTGCGGGGACCCTCCCCGGCGCAGCGGCCCCGTGCTACCCCGGTCGGTGTGCCGGCCTCAATGGCAGACGGCTCGCCGCAGCCCGTGAGTGCCGCCGGCACGCTGCTCCTCGTCGGCGGCGCCGTCCTGCTGGTGCTCGCCGGGCTCTTCTTCGTCGCGTTCGCCTGGGAACTGCTCGGCCCGATCGGCCAGCTCGTCACGCTGTACGTGATCGGTGCGGCGACCCTGCTGGCCGGACGCGCCCTGCAACCGCGTCTTGCGGGAACGGCGACGGCACTGGGAACGGTCGGTGCGGCGTTGCTGGCGATCAGCACGCTCGCCACCCGGACGTTGGCCGTCGATCCGCTCGGAGCGACCTCGGCGCTCCTCGCCAGCCTGCTCGCGGGGCTCGTCCTCGCCGGCGCCGGCGTACGGCTGGTGCCTCGGATGCGCGCTGTCGGGGAAGTGGCCGCCGGGTGCGGCGCCGTCCTGACGCTCGCGCTCGCCGCGTTCGCGCCCGCCGACGGTGCGGTGCGGCTGGCGACGACATCGTGGGCGTGGTGGCTCGCCGCCGTGCTGCTCGTCGGCGGGGTCGTCCTGCTGCCGCTCGCCCACCACTTCGGCGTCGCGAGCTGGCCGCCGATCGCGGGATCGGCGGTGTTCCTGGGCGGCTGCGTCGCGGCCGGGTTCGTCGCGGAACAGACGCCCGCCGCGGGTCCGGCGCAGTCCTCGCTCGCGTGCCTGGTCCTGCTGCTCGCCGCCGCCGGCGCGGGCGCGCTGGTACGGGTGCTGCCCGGACAGCCGTACCCGCAGTGGGCCGCGCTCGGGCTGGTCGCGGTGGCCGTGCTCGTCGCGTTCGTGTCGGGCAGCGCCACCGCCGACGTCCGACCATGGGCCGCCCTGGCGCTGATCGGGACCGCGGCCTTCGCCCGGTGGGGGCGCGCCCTGCTACCCGCTTCGTCACGTACCGCGCTCACGGGTGCCGCGCCGGTCCTGCTCGGTGCAGCGGTCGGTTTCGCTGCCGCCCCGTGGGGCGAGGAACGCACCCGCTGGCAGGGACTGGTCGCCGGAGCCGCGCTCTCTGCGCTGCTCGTGGTTCTCAGCGAGCGCGCGACCCGGATCGCAGCGGGTCACCGTGGAACATCGACGGTTTCGCTGCCGGCGCTGCTCGCGGCCGGTACCGGACTCGCGATCTGGCTCGGCGCGACCGAATCCGGCGTCCCCTCGGGCAGGGACGAGGTCCGGGTCGCCGTCGTGCTGTGCCTGGTCCTGCTCGCCGCCGCGAATGCAGGACAGGCGCTGCGGCGCCGCCAGTCCTGGTGGACGGTGTGGCTCTCCGCTTGCCTGCTGCTCGCGGCGCTCCTACCTGCGAGCCGGCTGCCCGGTCTCACCGCTGGCTGGAGTCCGGAGGCGTACGGCCTGGCCATGGGCCTCATCACTGCCGCGGCAGGGACGCTGAGCTGGGCATTGCGCCGCCCGCACCCGACAAGTACCTACCTCGCCCTCGGTCCCGCGTCGGCGCTGCTACTGCTGCCGACAACGCTCGCCGTCACCCACGACGCGTTCGCACGCTGGGCTCCGGGCGCCGCCGAGGCATCGACTGCGTACCAGTCGCGGGTCGTCGGCCTGGTCATCGTGACCGCCTCACTGGTCGCACTGGGCGCCTGGCGAGGCTGGGGCGGGATCGTCGTCCCCGCAGCGGCGGCGCTGCTGATCGTGGCGTGCGTGCAGCTGATCGACCTCGGGCGCTTCCTGCCGCAGTGGATGTCGTTCGCGGCCGCAGGCGCACTGTTGGTGCTCGCCGGTGCCAGATGGGAGCGTTTCCGTACGCTCGGCCAGCGCGGCTCGAGCTGGCTGCGCGCCCTGCACTGAGCCGCCGTGGTCCCCGCTATGTCGATCGCGACGAGCCACCGCTCGCGGATGTGGACTCTGGTGCGAAGCGTACGGCTGTGCCACACCGCGGCCTAGTCTTGTGCGCCGTCGCGGTTCGCGCTGTTCTCGTCTTGGCCGTTTCGGATGTTTCGTGCACTCGGCGACATTCGCATGGAATGGATGCCGATGCGTCGACGCAGCTCGTTCGGAAGCGCAGCGTGTGACACGTCATCAAGCCACACGCCAGCCACTGTGGCGGCCCATAGTGGATCGGCCTCACAATGCGCTGCGATCACAGGTCCGTAGCTCGCCGGGTGGTAGTAGAGCGCATCCTCGATCGGACCAGCAGCCAGATCGCTTCTGAAACGATCAGTCGCATCAGGGTGATGCAGGTCGCCGTCCCTTGCGCCGTCACGCATTGTGTCGCAATCGAACTCCTACGCCTGTGCATTTCTGACGGAGTCCTGGCCAACCGCCGGGAGCCTCGGTGGTAGCCATACGCGAACGCACACACGTGTGAGCGACAGGTGGTCTTCGGGTCGTGTGTCGGACCCCCCTCCTACAGTTGTTCGTATGTTGCAGACGCCGGCGGTCGGACCGCGGGAGGTGCACGCCGCGCTGGATCGGGCGCGAGCAGATCTTGCTCTGGTGAATGAAGCGGTTGCTGCTGGGGTGTTGATCGATACCGCGGACGAGGCGTTGCCGGAACTGACCGCAGGCCTGCTCGCGGCCGCGGATGCCGCGACGGCCGCGGCGACGGCGGCGTTGGGTCGTACGCATGACTCGGGCGTGCTGCGGGGGCGCGGGTTCGTCTCCACCAAAGCCTGGCTCAAGGCCACGACGCGGTGTGGGGATCGGGACGCGGCCCGGCTGCTGGCCCGGTCGCGGGATCTGCAACGTCCCGAGTTCGCGGCGACCCGGTCGGCGTGGCTCGCCGGACGCATCGTGGGGGCGGGGGTGCGGGAGATCAGCCTGGGGCTGGTGGCGTGTGAGAAGAAGACCCGCACCGACCCCGAACTGACGGCGCTGGTGTTCGGGGAGTGTCAGCAGGTGCTGCTCGACATCGCACAGAGCGAGAACGCCGACCACGTCCGCGCCGCCGCTGCCCGGATCCTGGCGACGGTGTTCCCCGACGGGGCCAGCGCCGATGAGCAGGAGGCCTACCACGCCCAGCACCTGCGCCTCACGAGGGTGGGCAACGAGACCGACGTGCGCGGGATGCTCTCAGCCGAGTCCGACGCCCTGCTGAGTACCGCCCTGGACCGGATCGTGGACCGCTGGTACCGGGACGGGACGCTGGGTCCGCAGCCGGTCCTGGACCCGGTCACGGGTGAGATCGACCAGCAGGCGACCGACGCC
>JAFIHG010000047.1 GCA_017848795.1 Candidatus Nanopelagicales bacterium
GCGGCGAGCCCGGCGCCCGCGGCGTCGGCGCCACCCGCTCCGCCCACGCCAGCAGCGCCGTCGGCACCGCAGACCGGGCACACCCCGCCGCAGGGGCCGGCGCCGACGGCGCCGCAGGCGGCGGCCCGGCCGGAGGCTGCGGGGCAGGCGGTTGCGGCGGGGTGTGCCCGGTCTGCGGTGCCGACGGCGCTGCTGGCGTGGGCGGAGCGGGTGGCGCCGACGCCGCGGGCGCCGGGCTCGCCGCCGCGGTCTCGCCGCCCCGGTGGCCGAGATCCTTGAGCAGTCCCTCGAGCTGCTGGCGCAAACGGCTGCGGTACTCCTTCTCGAACGCGCGCAGGTCCTCCACGCGCCGTTCGAGCGCGACCCGCTGGGTCTCGCTGTCGCGGCTGAGCGCGCTCGCCCGGTCGCGCGCCTCGGCGACCAGCCGGTCGGCCTCCGCGCGCGCTCCGGCGAGGTGCTCGTCGGCGGTGCGCTGCGCGAGCTCGAGCATCCGTACCGCCGACTCCTGCGGCGGCGCGGCAGCGGGCGGGGCGTCGGGCGCGGGAGCCGGGGCCCGGGCAGCCGCCGCAGCGCTCGCCTCGGCAGCCGCGAGCCGGCCGCGCAGCTCGGCGTTCTCGCGGGTGAGGTTCCCGATCTCGGCCTCGACCTCGTCGAGGAACTGGTCGACCTCGTCCGGGTCGTAGCCGTCCTTGCGTCGCTTCGCCGTCGAGAACTGCTTGGCGCGGACGTCCTCCGCGGTCAGTGCCATGAAGATCCACCCTCTGTCAGGACGACCACGGTGGGTCGCGGTGCGCGTACGGGACGCAGCCTAGTAGCCGAGTGCCCGGATCGGTGGGAGCGCGGCGCGTGGACGCGGCAGTGGAAACGACAGGGGTGGTACGCGCCGGTGGACGGATCAGAACCGGTAGGCGATCGCGATGAGCACCTGCAGCAGGATGAACAGCACCAGGAAGGCGAGGTCGAGGGCGATCCCCCCGATCCGCAGCGGTGGGATGAACCGGCGCAGCAGCCGCAGCGGCGGGTCGGTGACGGTGTAGACCAGCTCCACGAGGACGAGCACGACGCCGCGTGGGCGCCAGTCCCGGGCGAACATCATCACGTAGTCGACGACGATCCGCGCGATGAGGATCAGTACGTAGAGCCAGAGGATCGACACGATCGTCTGGCCGACCGGGGTCATCGTCTCCGTCCTTGCCGTGGATCCCTGTCATGGGATCCCTGTCTCGGGTGCTGCCATGGGTCGGTGCGACCGGGGCCGGGCGGGCGTCGCCCGCCGGGTGTGCGCGTTCGCGTCAGGACTGGTTGAAGAAGCCGTCCTGCGCGAGGCGGCGCGCCTCGGCCGCGACGTCGACGTTGGCCGGCGAGAGCAGGAAGACCTTGTTGGTCACCCGCTCGATGCTGCCGTGCAGGCCGAAGATCAGCCCCGCGGCGAAGTCGATGATCCGCTTGGCGTCGTCGTCGTCCATCTCGGTGAGGTTCATGATCACCGGGGTGCCGAGCCGGAACTCCTCGCCGATCCGGCGCGCGTCGTTGTAGCTGCGGGGGTGCAGCGTCGTGATCCGGTAGCTGTCGCCGCCGGTCTCGTCGAACGGCGCCGGATCGGGGTCGCGCAGGTCGAGCCGGGACGGCGTAGCCGGGCGGGAGCTGCGTACCGGCACCGCCGCGGGACGCACCTCGCGCACTGCGGCGTACGACGCGGTCGGTTCCTCGCGCCGCCCGGCTCCGGCGCGCACCGGCTCCGGCCGGGCGCTGCGGGAGTTCGACTCGTAGTCCTCGGGCTCCTCGACGTAGCCGTCCAGCTCGTCCTCCACGAGGCCGAGGTAGACCGCCATCTTGCGCATCGCGCCCATTCCGCACGCTCCCGGGCTCGTCGTGGACCACTACATCGGGTGAGCACGCCGCCGCGGAACGAGCGGCTGCCCGGGCCCTCACGCTACCGGAGCGAGGCCGGCCGGTCGTGCACTGCGGCGTCAGTCCGGCGTGTGTCGCGCTACGCCGGCGCCAGCACGACGGCACCCCCGTGCCGTCCGGTGACGCGGTCGCGGCGGAAGGAGTACCACGCCGGGTCCTCCCGGGTGCACGTACCGAGCAGCGCCACGCCGACCCCGAGCCGTTCCAGCGTCGCGTGCACCGCGCGGCGTACGTCCAGGGCCCGCTGCCCGTCCGTGCTGACGGCCGCCGCCTCGGGGGCGACTGCGACGACCTGCTGGTAGCGCTGCTCGTCGACCGGATAGCAGCGTCCGCAGATCGCCGGCCCGATCACCGCCGTGAGCGCCTGCGCCCCGAGCTCGCGCATCGCCTCCACGGCCGCGACCGCCGCGCCGGAGCGCACGCCCCGCCAGCCCGCGTGCACGACACCCGCGACCCCGGCCGCACCGTCGGCGAGCACCACCGGCACACAGTCCGCCGCCGGCACCAGCAGGGCCACACCGGGCTCGGTCGTCACCAGCGCGTCCACCGGCGGGGCGGGGGCACCGCGGCGCTGCGCGTCCGCGTCGGCCCGCCCGACCCGTGCCACGTCGCAGGAGTGCCGCGGCGCCATCGTCACGAAGCGGTCGGCGCCAGCGGCCGCCGCAAGCAGGGCGCGGTTCGCGGCGACGGCGCGCGGGTCGTCACCGACGTGGTCGGCGATGTTGCCCCGGTCGTACGGCGGGCGGCTGACGCCCTCGGTGCGGTCGAGGAAGGCGTACGCGGCACCCGGCCCTAGCGCGCCGCGGTGCACGCCGGCCGCGGGCTCACTTGAGGAAGTCGGGCACGTCGAGCTCGTCGCCGTCGTCCCCGTCATCGAAGACGATCCGGCGCGGCTCGCGGCGCGGCTCCGGAGGTTCGGGCGAGACGGGGATCGAGGCCGGCTCGCCCGTCCCGGCCGACTGCGCCTGCGCCGTCTCGGCGGCCAGCGGCGTGTCCTCCACCACGCGCTTGGTCACGGTGGTGGTGACGGCCGACTTGCGCGCAGGGGGCAGCCCGCCGTCGAAGCCGGCGGCGATCACGGTGACGCGGACCTCGTCGCCGAGGGTGTCGTCGATGACGGCGCCGAAGATGATGTTCGCCTCCGGGTGGGCGGCGTCCGTGACGAGCTGGGCGGCCTCGTGGATCTCGAACAGTCCCAGGTCCGAACCGCCGGAGATCGACAGCAGCACCCCGTGAGCACCGTCGATGCTCGCCTCGAGCAGCGGGCTGGAGATCGCGGTCTCGGCCGCCGACACGGCGCGGTCGTCGCCGCGCGCCGAGCCGATGCCCATGAGCGCGCTACCGGCGCCGTGCATGACGCTCTTCACGTCGGCGAAGTCGAGGTTGATCAGGCCCGGGGTGGTGATCAGGTCGGTGATCCCGCTGACGCCCTGCAGCAGCACCTGGTCGGCCTGCCGGAACGCGTCGATCATCGAGATGCTCCGGTCGGCGAGCGAGAGCAGCCGGTCGTTGGGAATGACGATCAGCGTGTCGACCTCGGCCCGCAGCTCCTCGATGCCGTTCTCGGCCTGCCCGCTGCGCCGCCGGCCCTCGAACCCGAACGGCCGGGTCACCACGCCGATGGTGAGCGCGCCGAGCGAGCGCGCGATGCGCGCGACGACCGGCGCCCCTCCGGTGCCCGTACCGCCGCCCTCGCCCGCGGTGACGAACACCATGTCGGCGCCCTTGAGGACTTCCTCGATGTCCTCGCTGTGGTCCTCGGCCGCCTTGCGCCCGACCTCCGGGTCGGCGCCCGCGCCGAGGCCGCGGGTCAGTTCGCGGCCGATGTCGAGCTTGACGTCGGCGTCGCTCATCAGCAGCGCCTGGGCGTCGGTGTTGATCGCGATGAACTCGACGCCCTTGAGGCCGACCTCGATCATCCGGTTCACGGCGTTGACGCCGCCACCGCCGATACCCACGACCTTGATCACGGCGAGGTAGTTCTGCGGAGCCGCCACGTGCCGATCCTTCCGTCGGTCGCCCGCCTGGACGAACCCTCATGCTCTGCTATAGGTTCAGAGTTATGTCACCCTCCGGCTGCGGTGGAGGGTAGGGCACCGCGGCGGGCAGCGGCAAGCCCGGTCTGCGCGCGAGCACGACCGGGCACCGCAGCCGGCCGGTACGCGGTCCCGCTGCACTGCGCGTGTCCCTGCTCGAAACGTCGTCAACTCGCGGAGTTGACGACGTTTCGAGCAGGGACACGCGGACGGGGCGGGGGCTACTGACCCGCGGGGGCCTGCGGTAGGCGCCCACCTCGGGTGGTGGGCAGGTCGGGGGCCGAGACGTCGATCTGGCGCGGGCGCTGGGGCAGCAGTGCCGCGAGCACCGCCGCCTTGCGCGCCCCGTCGCTGTCGGCGCCCCACCGCACCCGGGTGCCGCTGCGCAGGCCGAGCACCACGTCGTCGACGCTGGTGGCGCGCACCCACCGGACGTGAGCGGCGAGGTCCTGCGGCAGCGCGCTCAGCACCCCGGCCGCCGCAGCGCGCGCGCCGACAGCGCCCTGCACATCCGGCAGCCCTGCGGGCAGCGGGCCGTCGAGGGCGTACGACACCCCCGTGCCGTCGACGAGCAGCCGCTCGCCGCCGATCATGACGGTGGCGACCGGCGTCCGCTCGGTGACCACCACCACGAGGGTGTTCGGCCAGCCGTAGCGGACCTCGGCACCCTGGACAGCGCCGATCGCCTCCACGCGGGCGGCGACCTCCGACGCCGACACCCGCGCCAGCGGGGTGCCGAGCTGCACCCCGGCCGCCTGCCGGACCTGGTCCGCGGAGACCTGGGCGGTCCCGAGGACGCGGACCTCGCGCACCGCGAGTACCGGCGACCACCACACCAGCCAGCCGAGCAGGCCTGCCAGGGCCAGCAGCAGCACCGCGAGCAGCACCCGCCGCCGGGGGCGGGCCGGGACGGTACGGCGCCGGGCCGCCTCGTCGAAGGGGACGACGCGGCGCTCGGGATCGGTGACGGTCACCGCGCCTCGCTCCGGGCTGCCTCCCGGGCGCGCAGCAGGTCGAGCACCTCCGGACCGAGCAGCGAGATGTCACCCGCGCCGAGCGTCATGACCACGTCACCGGGGCGTGCGCGGCCGGCCAGCTGGGCGGCCACGCGGCTCCACGACGGCTCGAACGCGACGCTGCCCTCGGGCAGCGGGACCTTGGCCGCCATCGACATCCCGGACGCGCCGGGGATCGGGGTCTCCCCCGGTGCGAAGACCTCGAGCACCACCACCTCGTCGGCCAGCCCGAGCGCCGCTCCGAACTCCTCGAGGAACAGCGCGGTCCGGTAGTAGTGGTGGGCCTGGAACGCGACGACGAGCCGGCTGCCGGGCAGCTGCTCGCGCATGGCGCGCAACGTCACGGCGATCTCGGTCGGGTGGTGGGCGTAGTCGTCGTAGACCATCACGCCGTCGGCGGTCCCCCGGAAGTCGAAGCGCCGGCGGGTCCCGCTGAACGCGGCCAGCCCGTCGCGCAGGTCGGACGCCGGGTAGCCCAGCCCGATGCCCGTGGCGAGCGCGGCGGTCGCGTTGAGGACGTTGTGGACACCCGGCACCGCGAGCTCGATGACGCCGAGCCGCACGCCGCGCGCGACGGTGTCGAAGCGCCAGCCGCGCTGACCGGTGCCGCGCAGCTCGATGCGGAAGTCGGCACCCGGGTCCTGACCGTAGCTGCGGACGTCGACACCGGCCGCACGCGCCTGCTCCAGGAGCCGGACGGCACCCGGGTCGTCGGCGCAGATCACGACGAACCCGCCGTTGTCCCTGCAGCCCGAGGTGAAATCGACGAACGCCTGCTCGATCGCCTCGACCGTGCCCCAGTGGTCGAGGTGGTCCGGCTCGACGTTGGTGACGACGCCGGCGTACGCGGGCAGCGCGAGGAACGCGCCGTCGCTCTCGTCGGCCTCGGCGATGAAGTCGGTCCCGCTGCCGAGGTGGGCGTTGGAGCCGGACTCGTTCAGCTCGCTGCCGATCACGAACGACGGGTCCGCACCGCAGGTCTGCAGCGCGACGGTGAGCATCGACGTGGTGGTGGTCTTGCCGTGCGTGCCCGCAACCGCGACCCCGCGGTGACCGCTCATCAGCAGTGCGAGCGCCTCCGCGCGGCCCAGCACCCGCAGCCCGCGGCGGGCCGCGGCGACGAGCTCGACGTTGTCGGGCCGGATCGCCGTGGAGGCCACCACCGTCGAGGCGTTCCCGAGGTTGGCCGCGTCGTGCCCGACGTGGACCTGCGCGCCGAGCGCGCGCAGCGCGGACAGCCGCCGGGAGTCCTTGACGTCGCTGCCCGACACCGGCACCCCGAGCGCGAGCAGCACCCGGGCGATGCCCGACATGCCGGCTCCTCCGACCCCGATGACGTGCACCGCACCGAGCTCGGCCACCGCCGGACCCGGCGTGGCAGGAGTGGTCGGCGTCTGCTGTGTCACGTGCCCTCGTCCTCCACCTCGGCCATACCGGCAGCCTGCCGTACCAGTTCCACGAGCGCCGTGGCGGCGTCGGGGCGGCCGAATCCCGCGGCGGCCCTCCCAGCGGCCGCGAGCCGCGCCGGGTCGGTGAGCAGGCGCAGCGTCTCCGACACGACGCGCCCGGCGCCCAGGGCCGCGTCCGGGACGAGCACCCCGCCGCCCGCCTCGACGACCGGCAGGGCGTTCAGGCGCTGCTCGCCGTTGCCGATCGGCAGCGGGACGTAGATCGCAGGCAGCCCGACGGCGGCGAGCTCCGCGCAGGTCATGGCGCCGGCCCGGCACAGCATGAGGTCCGCGGCGGCGTACGCGTCGGCCATCCGCTCGACGTAGCCGACCGTGCGGTAGCCGGGCAGCCCGTCGTACAGCTGGTCGGTGTTACGGGGTCCGACGACGTGCAGCAGCTGGATGCCGCGCTCCACCAGTGCGGGCGCGGCCGCGCGGACGGCCTCGTTGATCCGCCGCGCCCCCTGCGATCCGCCGGAGACGAGCAGCACGGGGCGCTGCGGGTCGAGGCCGAGCGCCCGGCGGGCCCCGTCCCGGCGGCCGGTCCGGTCCAGCGTCGCGATCTCCGAGCGCAGCGGGATGCCCACCAGCCGGGCCCGCGGCAGGCTCCCGGCGACGGTCTCGGCGACGTACGGGGTAAGCCGGGCGCCGACCCGGTTGGCCAGCCCGGCGCGGGCGTTGGCCTCGTGCACGACGATCGGGACCCGGCCGCGGGCGGCGAGGTAGGCCGGGGTCGCGACGTAGCCGCCGAACCCGACGAGCACGTCCGCACGCTCGCGGGCCAGCAGGGCGCGTACCGCCCGGATCGCGCCGCGCAGTCGCGCCGGGAGCGTCAGCAGGTCGCGTCCCGGTCGCCGCGGCAACGGCACCGCCGGGATCAGCTCGAGGCGGTAGCCGCGCGCCGGTACGAGCGTGGTCTCCAGTCCCCCGGCCGTGCCCAGCGCCGTCACCACGGCCCCGGGGACCGCTGCGCACAGCGCGTCGGCCAGGTTCAGCGCGGGTTCGATGTGACCGGCGGTGCCCCCGCCGGCGACCACGACGTGCACCGGCGTCACCGGCTGCGCAGGTCCACGGCGGCGTCCTGCTGCGCCGCGGCGCGACGGGCGGTCCGGTGCTCGTGCCGGGCGAAGGACATGAGCATCCCCAAGGCGAAAAGTGTCGGCACCAGCGAGCTGCCGCCGTACGACACGAGCGGGAGCGGCACGCCGGTGATCGGCAGCAGCTGCAGCACGGCCCCGAGGTTGAGCAGGGTCTGGGTGAGCAGCCAGCCCACCGCGATGGCCGAGGCGATCCGTACGAACCGGTCCGTCGTGTGCAGCGCGACGCGCAGTGCCGCGACGACGATGGCCGCGAACAGCGCCACGACGAACAGCGAACCGACGACGCCGAGCTCCTCGCCCACGACGGCGTAGATGAAGTCGGTGTGCGCGGCCGGAAGCCAGTCCCACTTCTCCCGGCTCGCGCCGAGCCCGACGCCGAACCAGCCGCCACCGCCCAGGGCACTCTTGCCGTGCAGCACCTGCCAGCCCAGCATGGTCGGGTCGGACTCGGGATCGAGCCAGCCGCGGAACCGGTCCATCCGGTAGGCCGCCGAGAGGCTGCCCACGACCACCAGCGCGCCGACGGCGACGCCCCCCAGCACGAACATCCGCATCGGGGCGCCCGCGACGAACAGCGCGATGGCGACCATCGGGATCAGCACGAGCACGTTGCCCATGTCGCCCTCGGCGAGCACCAGCCCGACGATCAGCAGGCTGACGGGCAGCAGCGGGATGAGCAGGTGCTTCCACTGGTCGAGCAGCGGCGCCTTGCGCGCCAGCAGGTCCGCGCACCACAGCACCAGGGCGAGCTTGGCGAACTCGCTGGGCTGCAAGCGGAACGGGCCGCCGAGCTCGATCCAGTTGCGCTGCCCGCCCACGCTGACGCCGACCAGCAGCACGGCCACCAGCAGGGCGAGCGCGCCGAGCAGCACGGGGTAGGCGAGTCTGCGGTAGAAGGCGACCGGCAGCCGCGAGGCGACGACCATCGCGACGACGCCGACGCCGGCGAACAGCAACTGGCGCAGGAACAACGTGTACGGCGAGCCGAGCGTGCGGAAGCTGACGACAGTCGATGCCGAGAGCACCATCGCCAGGCCCAGCACCAGCAGCAGCACGGTGGCCCCGAGCAGCACGTGGTAGTTGGTCAGCGGGTGGCGCGCCCGCCGCAGCCGGCTGTGCGGTGCGACCGGCGCGACCGTCGGCGTGCTCGTCATGCGCGCTCCGCGCGCAGCGCGTGCACCGCCGCCACGAAGGCGTCGCCGCGCGCCGCGTAGTCGGTGAACATGTCCCACGACGCGCAGGCCGGCGCGAGCAGCACCGTGTCCCCGCTGCGCGCGAGCCCGGCGGCGGCGGTGACGACCTCCTGCATGGCCCCAGTGTCCGTGCGGGACACCTCGATCACGGGGACCTCGGGCGCGTGTCGTGACAGGGCGTGCGCCACATCGGCGCGGTCGGCGCCCAGCAGCACCACCCCGCGCAGCCGCGGGCGTACGGCACTGACGAGCTCGTCGAACTGCTGGCCCTTGCCCAGCCCGCCGGCGATCCAGACCACGTTCTCGTACGCGCGCAGCGAGCTCAGCGCCGCATGCCCGTTCGTCGCCTTGGAGTCGTCGACGTACCGCACACCGGCGACCTCGCCGGCGTCCGCGATGCGGTGGCCGGCCGGCTGGAAGGCGCGCAGCCCGTCCCGTACCGCCGCCGGGGGTACGCCGTACGCCCGGGCGAGCGCGGCTGCGGCGAGCGCGTTCTGCACGTTGTGGGGGGCGAACGGCGTCACGTCGTGCACGCTCGCGAGCTCCTGGGCGGAATCGCGCCGCTCGGGCAGGAAGGCCCGGTCCACGAGCAGGTCGTCGACGACCCCCAGCATGGAGGGCGCCGGTACGCCGAGGGTGAAGCCGATCGCCCGGCAGCCGGCGCTCACATCGGCCTGCTCCACCATGCGTTCGGTCTCGGCGTCGGCGACGTTGTAGACGGCGGCCACCCGGGTGCCCTCGTACACCCGGGCCTTGGCGGCCCGGTAGCCCGCGAGCCCGCCGAAGTGGTCGACGTGGTCGGGGGCGAAGTTCAGGCAGGCGGCCGCACACGGGGTCAGGCTCGTCACGAACGGCAGCTGCGGGGCTCCGACCTCGATCGCGAGCGCGCCGCCGTGCGGGCCGTGCATCACCGCGTCCACCAGCGAGCGGCCGATGTTGCCGACGGCGTCGGTCGCGACGCCGGCGGCCGCGAGCATCGAGGCGAGCATCAGCGTCGTCGTCGTCTTCCCGTTGGTCCCGGTGACGAGCAGCCACTCGCTCGCGCCGTCCGGGCGCAGCCGCCAGGCCAGCTCCAGCTCGCCCCACACCGGGATGCCGGCCTGTTGCGCGGCCCGGATGACCGGTGCCGCGGGCGGCAGACCCGGAGACACGACCAGCAGCTGGGTGGCGGCGGGCAGCGCGTCCGTACCGAGCCGGACGTCCGCGCCGAGCAAGGCGAGGATCTGCGCCCGCTCGCGCTGGCCGTCGCCATCGGCCGCGTCGATCACCGTGACCGCCGCGCCGACCGAGAGCAGCGCGTCGGCCGCGGCGAACCCCGCGACGCCGATGCCGACCACGGTGGCCCGCAGGCCCGTCCAGTCGCTCGCCCGGTGCAGCGTCCCGACCTGCTCGGGGGTCACTGCCGCACCCACTCGGCGTAGAACCCGCCGAGCGCCGCGGCGATGCAGATGCCCTGGATGATCCAGAACCGCACCACGATCTGGACCTCCGGCCAGCCCTTCATCTCGAAATGGTGGTGCAACGGCGCCATGCGGAACATCCGTCGCCCGGTGAGCTTGTAGGAGCCGACCTGCCCGATCACCGACAGCGTGACGATCACGAAGAGCCCGCCGAGGATCGGCAGCAGCAGCTCGGTGCGGCTCAGGATCGCGAGCGCCGCGAGCGCCCCGCCCATCGCGAGCGACCCGGTGTCGCCCATGAAGATCCGGGCGGGAGCAGTGTTCCACCAGAGGAAGCCGAGGCAGGCGCCGGCGCACGCCGCTGCGAATACCGCGAGGTCGAGCGGATCGCGCACGTCGTAGCAGCGCGGCTGGCCGAACATGCAGTCGTGCCCGTACTGCCAGACCGAGAGCAGCGTGTACGCCCCGAAGGGCAGCAGCGCGGCGCCGGTGGCGAGCCCGTCCAGCCCGTCGGTCAGGTTCACCGCGTTCGTCGTCGCGGTGACGAGGAACCACACCCACACCACGAACAGCGCGGTGGGCAGCACCAGTTTGGTGTCGCGGAAGAACGAGACCGCATGGGATGCGGGCGTACGGCCGTCCACGTCCGGGAACCCGATCGCGAGCCCGGCGAACGCCAGCGCGACGGCGGCCTGCCCGAGCAGCTTGGTGCGTCCGCGCAGTCCGGTGCTGCGCTGCTTGAAGATTTTCAGGTAGTCGTCGGCCATGCCGACCAGTCCCAGGCCGACGCACAGCAGCAGCGCGAGCAGCCCCGACACGCTCGGCGCGCGCCAGCCGAACACGTGCGCGCCGAGGTAACCGGCGAGGATGCCCGCGATGATCGCGAGCCCGCCCATCGACGGGGTGCCGTGCTTGCCGCCGTGCTCCGGGTACGGCTCGTCGTCGGTCGAGACGCGGATCGCCTGGGCGTACCCGCGACCGGTCAGGAACCGGATGAGCAGCGAGGTGCCGAGCAGTACCACCAGCAGCGACACCGCGCCGCTGAAGATCACCAGCTTCATGCGGTGACCCGCTCGTCCGCGAGCAGGGCAGCCGCGACCCGCTCCAGCCCGACCGCGCGCGACGCCTTGACCAGCACCACGTCCCCGGCCCGCAGCTCGGCGCGCAGCACCTCGAGTGCGGCGTGCGGGTCGGCCACCGCGTCGCAGCCGCTCGGGCCCGCGCCCGCGACGATGCCGCCCGCGCCGTCCCCGACCGCGAGGACCCGCGAGATTCCCAGCTCGGCCGCGAGCTCACCGATCCGGTGGTGCGCCGCCGCGCTCTGCGCGCCCAGCTCGCGCATCTCGCCGAGCACCGCGAAGGTCCGCGCAGGCCCTCCCGCGCCAGCGATCGCGACGAGCGAGCGCAGCGCGGCGGCGACCGACTCCGGGCTGGCGTTGTAGGCGTCGTCGATGACGACCACGCCACCCGGGGTCGTCGCGACCGCCATCCGGCTCGCGCTGCGCGCGGTGGCCCGGGACAGGGCGGCCGCGATCGGCTCGGGATCGTGCTCGCCGAGCGCGCACAGCACGGCCGCCGCGGCCAGCGCGTGCTCGACCGCCGGTTCCCCGTGCAGGGCGAGGCGGACCGCTGCCGACCCTGCGTCGCCGACATGGAGCCGGAACGCCGGCCGGGCCATCGGGCCGAGCTCGACGTCGGTGGCGCGGACGTCGGCCGGCACGTCGCGCCCGAAGGTGACGACCCGCGCCGGCGTGCGGGTGGCCATCGCGGCGACGAGCGGGTCGGCGGCGTTGAGGACCGCGACGCCCTGCGGGGAGAGCGCCTCGACCAGCTCGGCCTTGGCCCGCGCGATGGCTTCCCGGGTGCCGAACTCCCCCACGTGGGCCGAGCCGACGCCCAGCTCCACCCCGATGTCGGGCGGGGCGATCGCGGTGAGCCGCCGGATGTCGCCGGGCGCGCGCGTGCCCATCTCCAGGACCAGGTAGCGCGTCCGCTCGTCGCACCGCAGCACCGTGGTCGGCAGACCGATGTCGTTGTTGTACGAGCCGTACGGCGCGACCGTCGGCGCGCGCTCGCCGAGCAGCTGGCCGAGCAGGTCCTTGGTGCCGGTCTTGCCGACCGAGCCGGTGATGGCGACCACCTGCAGCGCTCCGGCCGCGCGCAGCCGGGCGAGCACCGATGCGGCGATCCGGCCGAGCGCCCGCACCGGGTCCGCCACGACGAGGGTGGGCGCCTGCGGGACCGGCCGGTCCGCGAGGACGAGCACCGCCCCTCGCGCGTGAGCGGCCGGCGCGTGGTCGTAGCCGTCGTGCCGTTCACCCTTGACGGCGACGAACAGCTCGCCCGGGCCGACGGTCCGCGAGTCCAGCGACACGCCCGCGACGACCGGCCCGTCGGGGGCCGCCGGGTCGGTAGCGACGCCGACGAGTCGGCCACCGGTCGCCTCTGCCAGCTGCTGCGCGCTCGTGGGGATCACGACGCCCGCCCGGCGAGCGCGGCGGCGAGGCTCGCCCGGTCGTCGAAGGGATGCACCCGGCCCGCGACCTCCTGGCCCTGCTCGTGGCCCTTGCCCAGCACCAGCACGACATCGCCGGGCGCGGCAGCCGCCACCGCGGCCGCGATCGCTCCGGCGCGGTCCGCCACCTCCTGGACCCCGGTGCTGCGCACCGAGCGCGCGCCGGCGAGCAGCGTGGCCCGGATCGCGCCCGGGTCCTCCGAGCGCGGGTTGTCGTCGGTGACGACGACCTGGTCCGCGAGCGCGGCCGCGGCCCGGCCCATCTCCGGGCGCTTCTCGGTGTCGCGGTCACCGCCGGCGCCGAGCACGACGAGGACCCGACCGTTCGAGCCGGTGCGGACCGCGGTGATGGCGCGGGACACCGCCTCCGGGGTGTGGGCGTAGTCGACGAACGCCACGAGCGCCCGCTCCGGATCGGGGTCCTGGACCCGCTCCATCCGGCCCGGTACGCCGGTGCACGCGGAGATCCCGGACGCGGCGACCGGCAGCTCGATCCCCGCGGCCACCGCGGCGGCGAGCGCGCCGATCGCGTTGGCCACGTTGAATCTTCCGGGCAGCCCGACCTGCAGCGTCATCACCGTCGCGTGCGGGCCGCGGACCTGGACCGTGCTGCCCCCGGGGCGGTCCGTCACCGCCTCCGCGCTCCAGTCGGCGGGCGCCTCGACGCCGTACGTCTGCAGCGGTGCGCCGATGCTCTGCTGCAGCCGGCGCCCCCACGCGTCGTCGACGCACACCACGGCCCGCCGCGAACGGGCGGGCTCGAACAGCCGGGCCTTGGCCGCGAAGTAGTCCTCGAGGTCACGGTGGAAATCGAGGTGGTCGCGGGAGAGGTTGGTGAACACCGCGACGTCGAAGCACAGCCCGTCGACCCGTCCCAGCACCAGCGCGTGGCTGCTCACCTCCATGGCCACCGCCGTCACGCCCTGCTCGCGCATCACGGCGAGCAGCGCGTGCACGTCGGTCGCCTCGGGGGTGGTGCGTGCCGTGGCGACCGCCTGGTCGGCGATCCGCGTCCCGACGGTGCCGATCACGCCGGTGCGGTGACCGGCCCGGTGCAGCGCGGCGTCGAGCAGGTAGGTCAGCGTCGTCTTGCCGTTGGTCCCCGTGACCCCGACGAGCAGCAGGTCCTCCGCCGGGCGCCCGTAGACCCGCGCCGCCACCTCGCCGAGGACGCTGCGCGGTGAGGGGTGGACCGCGGTGGGGAGCCCGCTGTCGGCGACCAGCTCCTGGCCGACCGGGTCGGTCAGCACCGCCGCCGCGCCGCGCTGCACGGCCTGCGCGACGAACCGCGCGCCGTGGGTGCGGGCACCGGGGAGCGCGGCGTACAGGTCACCGGCACGTACCTGCCCGGAGTCGTGGGTGACCCCGCTCACCCGCAGCGCGGCCAGCAGCGCCGCGTCGCGTTCGGTGGCGGGAGCGACGCCGAGGCCGGTGAGGACGCCGTCCTCGCCGACCAGCGCCCGAGGAGTGGGCGCGGGCCGCAGCAGATCGGTCACGCGGTCGGGCACGACAGGAGGCTACCCTCGCTCACCAGGTGGTCCGGATCCGCGGACTCGCGGTGCCGGTCGGCGCGATCTGCAGTTGCTGCAGGGCGAATGTCATGACCTTCTTGAACACCGGTGCGGCGAGGACGCTGCCGTACTTGCCGTTGCGCGGGTTGGACAGCGACACGGCGACGACGAGCTGGGGGTCGTCGGCCGGCGCCATGCCGATGAACGAGGACACGTATCCCTTGTAGCAGCGGCAGTCCGGGTCGACGCGCTGCGCGGTCCCGGTCTTGCCCGCCACCCGGTAGCCGGGGATCGTCGCCTGCGGTGCGGTCCCCTGGTCGGACACGACACCTTCGAGCATGCGCCGCACCGTGCTCGCGGTCGCGGCGCTGACGACCCGGGACGAGGCGGGCGCGGCCGCCGGCTGCACCGAGCCGTCCGCGCGTACGAAGCCCTTGACCAGGTTGGGTGCGACGCGCACCCCGTCGTTGGCGATGGTGGCGTAGATGCTCGCCATCTGCACCGAGTTCGCCGAGAGCCCCTGGCCGAACGCCAGGCTCGGGAAGGTGGTGCCGGACCACTGCGCGGGAGTCGGGAGCGCCCCCCGGTTCTCACCCGGGAACCGCAGCCCGGTCGGCTCCCCGATCCCGAACTTCTTCAGGTACGAGTAGAGCGTCTTGCCGCCGATCCGCTCCGCGGCCTGGATGGTGCCGATGTTGCTCGAACGGGCGAGGATCCCGGCGAGGGTGAGCTTGAGCGTCCCGTGCGGCTCGGAGTCGTGGAACACGTGACCGCCGCGGGTGAGCGTCGGCGGGACGACGAAGCGCGAGCGCGGGTTCGCCTTGTGCTGGTCCAGCACGGCGGCCATCGTCATGATCTTGCTCGTCGAGCCGGGCTCGTACGCGTCGCTCACCGCCCGGTTGCCGCGGTCGGCGACCGCGGTGTCGGCGGGCCGGTTCGGGTCGAACGTGGGGGCGGTCGCCAGCGCCACGATCTCGCCGGTCTGCGGGGCCATCACGGTCACCTGCCCCCAGTCGGCGCGGGCCCCGCGTACCGCGGCCGCGATCGCCTGCTGCGCCTTCCACTGCACGTCCCGGTCGATCGTGAGCTGGACCCCGAGACCCGGCACGGCGGGCGTCCCGTCCTGCGCCGTGGTCGGGATCTCCTGCCCGCGCGCCGAGCGTTGGTACTCCAGGGTCCCCGGTACGCCGGCGAGCTCGGTGTCGAAGCCGTACTCCATGCCGCCCAGGCCGTTGCCCTCCGCGCCGACGAAGCCCACCACGTTGGCTGCGGTGTCACCGGCCGGGTACACCCGGGTGCTGGTCGGCTCGCTGAACACGCCGGGGATGGCGAGCTCGCGTACGCGCTCCCAGGTCTGCGGGGTCACGTCCTTGGCGAGATAGACGAACCGCCGCTCGCCGGTGAGCCGCTCGGCGTACGCCTGCGGGTCGCCGCCCAGCACGCCGGCGAGCGCCTCCCCCGCCGCCTGCGGGTCCTCGACGAGCGTCTGGTCGGCCGTCACGTTGCGCGCCTCGACGGTCGTCGCGAGCGCTGTCCCGTTGCGGTCGGTGATCTGCCCGCGCTCGGCCGGCAGCGTCACGGTGCGCGTACGGTCCGCTGCCGCGGCGGCGGCGAGCGTCGGCCCCTGGATCGTCTGCAGCTCGAGCACGCGCACCCCGACCACGGACAGCAGCATGAGCGCGGCAACGAGCGCGACCCGCAGCCGCAACCGCGGGTTTCCGGGCCGGAACCGCCGGGCGGGACGGCGGTGCACCGTCCGGGTCATCGGGTGCTCGCCCCGTCGCCCTGGCCCGTCACGGGCGGCTGGTCGGTCGGCTGCGCGCCATCGCCCTGCTGCGCGCCATCGCCCTGCTGCGCGCCATCACCCTGCTGCCGGCCGTCGCCCTGCTGGTGGCCCGCACCCGGGCCGCGCGAACGGCGGTCGGCCCGGCGCGCCGCGTCCTGCTCGGCTCCCTCGGGGCCGTCGACTGCCGGGGGTCCGGCCGGCGGTGCCTGCTGCTCGGCACCCTCGGGACCGGTGACCGCCGGCGGCGGCGCGGCCCGCCGAGCAGTGGTGCCGCCCGAGGGCTGGGTCTGCCGGCTCTGCTGGAACTGCACGGGAGGCCGGGCCGTCCGGCGCGCCGCGGTGCGCCGCGCGGCGGGTGCGGGAGTCGGTACGCCGAGGACGGTCCCGTCGGAGAGCCGCAGGAACGCGGGCACCGGCACCGGCACCATGCCGAGCCGGTCCGCCTGCGCCTTCAGCGCCGTCGGCGACTGGGCGCGGGCGACCTGCTTCTGCAGCGCCTCGGCCTGCACCTGGAGTTCGGACTTACGCGCCGAGAGGCGCTGCAGGTCGAAGGCACCCTGGGCCAGCGAGGTGTTGAGCACGAGCAGGATCGCCATGCCGACGACGACCAGCCCCACGATCACCGCGGCGAACACGCCCCGGCGGGCGACGGTCGGCGCCGGCGGGGTGAGCAGCCGCAGCCGCGGAGCGCGCGGGATCCGGCTGCGACGACCGGTGGGCGGGTGCTCGAGAGCGCTCATGCTGACTCCGGTTGGTTCGCTGCCGGGTTCGCCGTCCGCACCGCGCGGTGTCGACGTGTCGGGAGGCGGCTCACGCGGCCCGCCTCATGCGTTCTGCGGCGCGCAGGCGGACCGACTTGGCGCGGGGGTTGGCCGCGATCTCCTGCGGATCGGCCTGCTGCGCGCCGCGGACGAGCAGCCGCAGCTCGGGCTGGTCGTCGGCCGGCACGACCGGCAGGTCGGGCGGCAGCTGCGACCGGGATCGGGCGGTGAGGACAGACTTGGTGATCCGGTCCTCGAGCGAGTGGTAGCTGAGGACCACGATCCGCCCGCCCACCGCCAGCGCATCGACGGCGCGGGGCAGCGCGCGCTCCAGGACCTGCAGCTCGTCGTTGACCTCGATCCGCAGCGCCTGGAAGGTCCGCTTCGCCGGGTGACCCCCGGTACGGCGGGCCGGCGCTGGGACGCTGTCGCGGATCACCTCGACCAGGCGCTCGCTCGTCGTGAAGGGGGCCTCGGCGCGGGCCCGTACCACGGCGGCGGCGATGCGCCGGGCGAAGCGCTCCTCGCCGTACCGGGCGAGGACCCGCGCCAGCTCGCCGGTCGGGTAGGTGTTGAGGACCTCGGCGGCGGTCGGCCCGTGCGTGGGGTCCATGCGCATGTCGAGGGGGGCGTCGTGGCGGTACGCGAAGCCGCGCTCGGCCACGTCGAGCTGCATGCTCGACACGCCGAGGTCGAACAGCACGCCGTCCACCTGTGGCAGCCCCAGGTCGGCGAGCACCGCGGGCATCCGGTCATAGACGGCGTGCACGAGGGTGATGCGGTCGGCGTGGTCGGCGAGGCGCTCACGGGAGCGCGCGAGCGCCTCCGGGTCGCGGTCCAGCCCGACCAGGTGCAGTCCCGGGAAGCGTGACAGCAGCGCCTCGCTGTGGCCGCCCAGCCCGATCGTGGCGTCGACGACGACCGCGCCGTCGCGCGTGATCGCTGGGGCGAGCAGCGCGAGGCAGCGCTCGAGCATCACCGGCACGTGGGCGGGGGTCGGCATGGCGTGAGCTCCGGTACCTCAGCGGGTCCCGGTGATGCGCCCGACAAGGTCGGACACCGCGAGCAGGAAGCCGACCGACAGCGCGGCCGCGGCGACGGCGAGCGCCAGCGCGTGCACGGCGGTGGGGATGCGGTGCCGAGTGCGTACCGCTGTGCCGGGGTCGGCCGGCAGGCCGTGGTCGGGAACTGTCACGTCGGACCTCCTCGCACCCGTCGGGCGCGCTCGCGGTGGAAGTTCGGGGCGGCGCTGGCGGTCCGTCCGTGGGACCAGGTCCCCTCCCGTCGCCGCGCCGCAAGGCCGGCCGGCCCTTGCGGAGCGCGGCCCTCTGGCTCCGGGGAAGGTGAGTCAGCGGGCCGGCGACGGAGGGAGGCCTCGTACCACGGGTACGGGCTCCCGCCAGGTGGGTGCTCAGCGCATCGGGTCCCCCTCGCTGTCGAGCTCGGCGAACGCCTGCTCCTGGGCGGCCTCGTACGCGATCCAGGCCGGGGCGTTCCAGATCTCGAGCCGGGTGTCCTGCCCGGCGACCGCGATGTCGCGGCCGAGCGAGGCGTACTCGCGCAGCGCCGGGGGGATGGTGACCCGGCCCTGCTTGTCGGGCACGTCGTCGTGCGCGGTGGCGAACAGCATCCGGCGGTAGGCCCGGTCCCGCTCGCTGGTCAGGCTGCCCACCCGCAGCGTCTCGGCGTACGCGTCGAACTCGGCGCGCGGCCAGCAGACCAGGCAGCGCTCCTGTCCCTTGGTGAGGACCAGCCCGCCCGCGAGCCCGTCGCGGAACTTCGCCGGAAGGATCAGCCGGCCCTTGTCGTCCAGCCGGGGGAAGTGGGTGCCGAGGAACACGCCCACCACCTCCCTGCCGCGCCGGAGCCGGACCACCCTGCTCCGCAGGACGCCAAAGTACTCCACTTCCCTCCACCGTCAACCACGACACTCCACGGGTACCGCCGCAGCGTGCGGAGTTCGTCGCGGGTCGACGGTCATCGGCGCAGGTCAGCGCGGTGGAGGGAAGTGGAGGGAAATCGCCCGCCGGCGGCCGAACGCCGGCCTCCCGCCGTACGCCGCTGGGTGGGGCGGTTGCCCCACGGGCGTGGAACGGTGTTTCATCGGGGCGACGAGGAGGCCATCCGATGCCGCACACCACGACCGAGCCGCCCCACGCCCGCGACGAGGGGGCGCCCGCCCAGCCGAACGCGATCCCGCCCGGCCGGCTGGCCGCCGGCGGCGCTCCGCTGTCGATCGCCGACGGGGTGCGGGTGTTCGCCGCGGCCGGACCGCGCCGCCCGGCCGTCCTGGACGGCGACCGCGTGCAGAGCTACGGCGAGCTGGACGAGCGCAGCAACCGGCTGGCGCAGGCGCTGCTCGCCCGCGGCCTGTCCCCCGGCGACCACATCGGGCTGCTGCTGGGCAATCGCTTGGAGTACTGCGAGGCCGCCGCCGGCATCGCCAAGGCCGGCATGGTGATGGTGCCGCTGAACCCGCGCATGACGGCCGCCGAGGCGGGCTACGTGCTCGGGCACTCCCAGTCGCGTGCGCTGATCCTCGACGACGCGCTCGCGGCGGTCGCGGCCGATGCCGTCCCCGCGACGGTGCTCTCGATCGGCGGCGAGTCCCTCGGCCCGTCGTACGAGGCCGCGCTGGCGGACGTGGCGCGCGCGGACGACCCGCGTGTCCCGGTCCGCGAGCTGGACCCGTTCGCCGTCGCCTACACCTCCGGCACCACCGGCAAGCCCAAGGGCGTCGTCATCTCCCACCGTTCGCGCTCGCTGACCTTCCTCGCCAGCGCCCTCGAGTGGGGCCTGGGCACGGGGCGTACCTCGGTCGCGGTCGCGCCGATGTACCACGGCGCCGGGTTCGCGTTCGGATACGCCCCCGTCTACACCGGCGGCACCGTGGTGATGCTGCGCTCCTGGGACCCGCAGGAGCTGCTCGCGCTCGTGGAGCGGCACCGCGCGCAGTCGGTGTTCCTCGTCCCGACGCACGCGCAGATGCTGCGCGCGCTCGGCGACGACGTCATCGCGAAGGCCGACCTCGCCAGCCTCGACACGCTGTACTTCAACGCCGCCGCGCTTCCGGTCGCGCTCAAGGAGTGGGTGCTGGACGCGTTCCCCGAGACGGGGGTGCACGAGCTGTACGGCTCGACCGAGGGCGGCATCATCACCGACCTGCGGCCGGTGGACGCCCGCCGCAAGGCGGGCACCGTCGGGCACGCGTGGCACGCGACCGAGATCCGGGTGGTGGACGACTCCGGGCGTGAGGTGGCGCCGGGCGAGCCCGGTGAGCTGTTCAGCCGTTCGCCGTACCTCATGAACGGCTACCTGCACGACCCCGAGGCGACCGCCGCCTGCACCACCCCGGACGGTTTCCTGACGTGCGGGGACATCGCCATCCGCGACGACGAGGGCTACATCAGCATCGTCGACCGCAAGAAGGACATGATCATTTCCGGGGGTGTCAACGTCTACCCGCGCGACGTCGAGGAGGCGGTGATGACCCACCCGGCCGTGCGCGAGGTCGCCGTGGTCGGCTTGCCCCACGAGACGTGGGGCGAGCAGGTCGTCGCGTACGTCGTGACGGCGCCGGGAGCCGAGCTGGACCAGCCGGCGCTCGACGCGTACCTGCGGCCGCTGCTGGCGTCGTACAAGATCCCCCGGCAGGTGTTCGCGACGCCCGCACTGCCGCGCAACGCCGCCGGCAAGATCCTCAAGCGGGAGCTGCGCGACCGGGGCGCAGACCACGCGTGAGGCGCGGCGCCCCCGGCGCACTTCTCCCGGCCGCGGCTCGCTGCACTGCGGCCCCTGCGCTTGCCAGCGTTCCGCCGCTGCGACACACTTTGCAGGAACAGCGTTCCGCCTACCGGTACACCACGTCGAAGGAGCCCCGCGCATGCGACCGCACGTCGAACTGATCCACGAGAACGACTACGTCTGGCACGCCGCCGAGCTCCCGGGCTCGGAAGGCCGCGCCAGCGAGCGCCGGCTGTCGGTCGACGAGGAGGACGGGTCGTCGTCGCTGCGTGTCGACTTCCACACCCGCTGGGGCCGGGGCGCCGGGATCCACCACGCGACGACCGAGTACTACGTCATGGAGGGCTCCATGACGTACGGCGACCGGACCATCGGCAAGGGCGGCTACGTCTTCGCTCCCAAGGGAGTTCCGACGGACGCGATCACCTTCGCCGAGGGCACGAAGATCCTGCACTACCGGGAGTACGGCGACGCCGGCTTCGACCCGGTCGACTCGCTCGCCGCCCCGCGCTGGGCCGATGCGCGCGAGGACGTCATCGTGATCGACACCGAGGCGATGCAGTACGACGCGGTGCCCAACCCCGGTCCGATGCCCGGCATGTTCATCAAGTACCTGCACGTCGACCCGGTGACCGGTTTCTACACCCGCATCGTGCACGCCCAGGAGGGCTGGGCCGACCACCGGCTCGCCTTCCACCCGTGCTACGAGGAGTCGTACTCGTTGCAGGGCAAGATGGAATACAACTTCGGCGACCTCGACGAGGGCACGTACTTCTTCCGCCCCGCGCGCGTCAAGCACGGCCACTTCAGCAGCATGGAGGGCGGGTTCACGATGTTCCTCCGCTCCGACGGCGAACTGCTCAACTGGTACACCCAGAACGAGTGGGTGCGCTGGGGCGGCCAGGCGGTCAACTGGGGCCCGGGTGGCACCCGCATGACGTTCTCGCAGTCCTCGCACGACCTCGGCGGTGACGACTGGCGCAGCGACAAGGGCAAGCAGTACCTCGCCGACGCGCTGAACTTCCAGGCCCAGCAGGGCAAGCACGACGCCGAGTACGTCCAGCACGGCACCGGCTCCGACCGCAGCCTCGTCGCCCTGGCCAAGATGCTCGACGCCGCCCGTCTGCAGGGCGGTCACGACTCCGATGCCCACGGGCACACCCACGACCACGATCACGACCACGGGCACACCCACGACCACGACAACGGTCACGACCCGCACCACATCCACGGCGAGAACCACAACGAGCCGTGGAGCCGCGGGCACGCCCCGGACTACTCCGAGCTCGGCCTGCCGCCGGCGCGCGACCTCGAGCACCCGGACGAGCGGACCGACGAGCATGCCCACAACTGGGGTGCGGGCCGCCCGCACAAGGAGGGCGACCGGATCCCCGCGCCGATCATCTCCTCGCTGCCGGTGCGCTCGCGCAGCGCCGGTCGCTGGGACGGCGACGGCATGTAACGACGACGCACGAGACGGCCGGCACCGGGTGAGCCCCGGTGCCGGCCGTTTCGCGTCATACCAGAGCGGCGACCATCCGGTGGTCGAGCGAGGCGACCATCCGGTGGTCGAGCGCAGTCGAGTCACTTGGGCCTGGTGGCGCACCCGTCGGCGCGTGAAAGACCGTGCGAGTACCCGGTGGTCGAGCGTAGTCGAGACCACGCTGGTCATCATGGTCTCGACTACGTTCTCCTGACAGTGATCAGAGTCGAAAGAGCAGACGCAGCCAGCCGTCGGCCGAGCGCAGTCGAGACCACGAACAGCGACGTGGTCTCGACTACGCTCGACCACCGAGGGGGCGGCCGAGCCCACCCGCTTCGGGGACATACCGTGGCGCATCGACCGACCCACCGCCGAAAGGACCAGGCGACCATCCGGTGGTCGAGCGAGGTGACCATCCGGTGGTCGAGCGCAGTCGAGACCACGTTCTCCTGACAGTGATCTGAGTCGAAAGAGCAGACGCAACCAGCCGTCGGTCGAGCGCAGTCGAGACCATGAACAGCGACGTGGTCTCGACTACGCTCGACCACCGACTACCCGACTACGGCCGGACCACCGACTACCCGACTACGGCCGAACTACCGACTGCACGATCGCCGCTTCGGCGTACCTCCGGACGAGCACGACGTCCACCACACGTGCGGCGCACTCGTCCGGGCGGTGTGGTCAGCCCTGCGGGCGGCGCACGTACTGTCCGGCGGGGCTCCCGACGATGTTGCCCTCGTGCAGGACGCGGTTCCCGCGCACCCAGGTATCGGTGACGCGCGCGCCAAGCTCGAACCCCTCGAACGGCGTGTATTCCTGCACCGACAGCGAGTCGGCGGCGTGCACGGTCCAGCTGCCGGAGACATCGACGAGGGCGAGGTCTGCGTCGTACCCCGGGGCGATGTCCCCCTTGCGGGTCATCCCGAACCGGCGCGCCGGGTTCGCGGAGGTGAGCTCGGCGATGCGCTGCAACGACAAACCGCGCCGCCGCCCTTCACTGACCAGCCCGGGCAGCAGGTACTCGGCGCCGCCGAAGCCGGACTTCGCGGCGAACACGTCGTCGCGGGGGTCACCGAACTTGGCCTCGTCCTTGCAGCAGGCGTGGTCGCTGACCACCCAGTCGATGTCGCCGGCGAGCAGGTGCTCCCAGAGCGCCTCGACGTCCTCCTGCGGGCGCAACGGCGGGTTCACCTTTCCGCCGATGCCCGACGCACTGTCGCAGCTCGCCAGCAGGTGGCCGATCGTCACCTCGCGCCGGAAGTCGACATGCGGGAACGTCGTGGCCATCAGCATCGCGGCGCGCATCGCCTTGCGGGAGGTCAGGTGCAGCAGGTTGATGTTGGGCAGCTCGGTCTCGTCCGCGAGGAACGCGGCGATCGTGATCGCCAGCGCCTCGGAATGCGGGGGCCGGGAGGCGCTGTAGGCGCGCAGCCCGGACAGCGAGCCGTCCTGCTCGACGAGCTTGGTATACGCCGTCATGATCTCGGCGGTCTCGCAGTGCAGGGACAGCGACACGTACGGCGCGAGCTCGGTGAGCTTCTCGCGGGCCTGCTGCACGCCGCGCATCACGAACTCGAAGTGCGCGAGGTCGTACCGCTCGCCCTCGGGAATCATGAGGAACTGGCTCTGGTCCGCCGAGCGGCCGTGCAGCCCGTGGCTGCCGTAGAACATGAAGATCTTGAAGGAGGTGACGCCGAAGTCCTCGATGATCGAGGGGATCTCGCTGATGTGCTCCGACATCATCGGCGCGAGGTGGAACGCGTAGTCGGTGTAGGACCGGCCCTCGCAGCGGGCGAGCACCTGCGGGAAGAACTGTGCGTACGGCCCGCCCTGGTTCAGGTAGTACTGGCCGGTCCGCATGTAGGTGATGCCGGTGGTGACCCCGCCCTGCGCGCTCGCCCGGCTCTCGGTGTCGGTGTCGGACTCGAGGGGGTTGTAGATGCCCCAGTGCTGGTGGGCGTCGACGGCACCCGGGAAGGCGAGCCGGCCCTTGCCGTCCACGACCTCGTCGGCGTCGCTCGCGGGGATATCGGGCTCGACGCGTACGAACCGGCCGTCGGTGATGCCGATGTCGAGCGCCTCGCCGTCCGGAGCGCCGGCTCCGGGACGTACGACGGTGACGTTCTTGAGCAGGGTCTGCAGCCGTGTCACACCGGACCTCGTTTCGCGTCGGGCTTCCGCCCCGCCGGGGCGGCACGGCATACTGTTCCACAAGACGGCACGCTGTTCCAGATCTGTCCCGGAAGGAGGCGACACGATGACGTCCGAGAACGGCCGCCCGGCGCCCGGAGCGCTGGCCGGACTGCGGGTGCTCGACGTCGCCACCGTGTTCGCCGGCCCGCTCGCCGCCACCATCCTCGGCGACTTCGGCGCCGAGGTGATCAAGGTGGAACACCCGACGCGGCCGGACCCGGCGCGCGCGCACGGTCCGGCCAAGGACGGCGTGCCGCTGTGGTGGACCTCCCTCGGGCGCAACAAGCGCACGATCACCTTGGCGTTGAACACCCCGCGCGGCGCCGAGCTGCTGCACGCGCTGACCGACCAGGCCGACGTGCTGATCGAGAACTTCCGCCCCGGCACGCTGGAACGGTGGGGGCTGGGCCCCGAGGTGCTGGCGCGGACCAACCCGCGGCTGGTCGTCGCACGCGTCACCGGATTCGGGCAGTTCGGGCCGTACGCCTCCCGCCCCGGCTTCGGCACGCTCGCGGAATCGATGAGCGGGTTCGCCGCGATCAACGGCTGGCCCGACGGACCTCCGACGCTGCCGCCGTTCGGCATGGCCGACGGGATCTCCGCCCTGGCTACGGCCCAGGCGGTCATGACCGCGCTGTACGAGCGTGACCGGCCCGGGGGCAGCGGGCGCGGCCAGGTCGTGGACCTCGCCATCATCGAGCCGATCCTGACCGTGCTGGGCATGCAGGCGCAGGCGTACGACCAGCTCGGCATCGTCCAGCAGCGCAGCGGCAACCGCTCGGTCAACAACGCCCCACGCAACGCGTACCGCACGCGCGACGGGAGGTGGGTGGCCATCTCGACGTCGGCGCAGTCCATCGCCGAACGCGTGATGACCCTCGTCGGCCACCCCGAGGTGATCGACGAGCCGTGGTTCGCCACCGGCGCGACGCGGGTGCAGCACGCCGACCTGCTCGACGAGTACGTCGGTGGCTGGATCGCCGAGCGCGACGTCGACGAGGTCGTGAAGTCGTTCGAGGACGCGCAGGCAGCCGTCTCGCCGATCTACGACATCACCGACATCTTCGCCGACCCGCAGTACCAGGCGCTCGACAGCATCACGACCGCCGACGACCCGACGCTCGGGCCGGTCCGGATGCCGAACGTGCTCTACCGGCTCTCGCAGACACCGGGCTCGATCCGGTGGACCGGCCGGCCGCACGGCGCTGACACCCGTACCGTCCTGCGCGAGCTGCTCGACCTGGACGACGCCACTCTCGACGGACTCGCCGCCGAGAAGATCGTGTGAGGGGGACCATGTCCACGCAGTCCACGCAGTCCACGCAGACCGCGAATGGGGCCCGGCCGGTGCCCGATCTGTTCGCGGCGCTCGCCGACGTGGCGGTGCACGACCTGGCCCAGCCGATGTTCCGCGGCATGCCGCAGTCGCCGAACCATCCGCCGTTCCAGCTCGCGCTGCAGCGCCGGCACGGGGACTACGTGCGGGCGGACGGCAGCTCGGCGGCGAACGAGATCATCGTCACCGGCGGCCACGTCGGGACCCACGTCGACGCGTTCGCGCACGTCTCCCACCAGGGCCTGCTCCACGGCGGGATCGAGGCGGCGTCCGTCCAGTCCCACGAAGGCTTTTCCGAGCTGGGCATCGACACGTTCCCGCCGTACGTCGGACGCGCCGTGCTGCTCGACGTCACGGCAGTGCACGGTGTCGACGTACTGCCCGCCGGCGCGCCGGTCACCGGCGCCGACCTGCAGGCCGCCGCCGACAAGGCAGGAGTGACCGTGCAACCGGGCGACGCCGTACTGATCGGCACCGGCTGGTCGCGCCGCTGGGACGACCGCGCCGCCTTCGTCGGCGGCGAGCACGGGGCACCCGGCCCGGACGAGAGCGCCGCCGGCTGGTGCGTCGAGCACGGCGTACGCCTCGCAGGTGCCGAGACGATCGCCTTCGAGCAGATCAAGCCCGGTGCCGGGCACGCCCTGCTGCCGGTGCACCGGATGTTCCTCGTCGAGCACGGCATCAGCATCGTCGAGACGATGCGGCTCTGGCCGCTGCTCGACGCCGGCGCCACCGAGTTCGGGTTGGTCCTCGCGCCGCTCAAGGTGGTCGGCGCGACCGGTGCACCGGTGCGCCCGCTCGCGCTCGTCCCCTCCGGAGGCACACCATGAATGCTGTGACGACGAATGCAGTGGCGACGAATGCTGCGACGACGAATGCTGCGACGACACCGCAGGAGATCACCCTGACCCCGGTGCAGCAGCTCGCGCAGTTCGCGGTCAGGTGTCGGGACAAGGGCACTCCGGCAGCGGTACGCGAGGACGTGCTCGGCCGGATCCTCGACGTCGTGGGCAACTGCCTCGCGGGCCGGGCGGAGAGTGCGGGGGCAACCGACCCCGACCAGGCCGTGCTGCGGGCCGTACAGGCGTGGGGTGGAGTCGCCGAGTCCGGCGTGATCGGTTCGGCCGAACGCCTTCCCGCTCCTTCCGCGGCGCTCGTCAACGGCACGCTCGCCCACGTCCTCGACTTCGACGACACCCACCTGCCGTCCGTGCTGCACCCGGCCGCATCGGTCGTACCTGCGGCCCTCGCCGTCGCCGAGGCGACCGGCGCCTCCGGGGAGGACCTGCTCACCGCGGTCGCCGCCGGCATCGAGGTGACCAACCGGCTCGGCATGGCGAGCTACATCGTCGAGATCCGCAATTCCTTGTTCTTCGAGAAGGGCTTTCACGCCACGTCGATCTGCGGCACCTTCGGGGCCGCGGTCGCCGCCGGGCTGCTGTACGGCCTCGATGCCGAGCGCATCGCCGACGCGATGGGGATCGCCGCGTCGATGGGGGCCGGGGTGATCGAGGCGAATCGTACCGGCGGGACGGTCAAGCGGATCCACTGCGGCTGGGCGGCCCACGGCGGGGTGGTCGCGGCGGTGCTGGCGCGCGAGGGCGTTTCCGGCCCGCCGACCGTGCTCGAGGGCCGGTTCGGGTTCTTCGCCGCGTACCTCGACGGGCGCTACGACGCCGACGCCATGCTCTCGGACCTCGGCGAGCGTTGGGAGCTGCTCCGTACGGTCTACAAGCCCTACCCCTCCAACCACTTCACCCACCCCGCGATCGACTGCGCGCTGGCGCTGCGGGCCGGTGGGCTGGACCCCGAGAAGATCGCGTCGGTCGAGCTGGGGGTGGCCGCGCCGGTGCTGCGTACCATCGCCGAGCCCCGGGAGGAGAAGGTGCGCCCCCGCTCGGCGTACCACGCGAAGTTCTCCGGACCGTTCACCGTCGCCCGGGCGCTGCTCGGCGGTGGCGGGCTCGGGCTCTACCTCGACGACTTCACCAGCGAGACGTACGCCGACCCGGTCGTGCTGGCGCTCGCCGACAAGGCGACGCTCGTCGCGGACGAGCGCGCGGGCGAGATCTTCCCGCGGGCGTTCGCCGCCGTGCTGCGCGTACGTACGACCGACGGTGCGGTCCTCGAGCACCGCGTCGACTCCTCGCGCGGGGGTCCCGAGCACCCACTCTCGCGCGCCGACCTGCTGGTGAAGTTCCGGCTCAACGCCGCGCGGGCCCTGCCCGAGCCCCGCGTCGAGGAGCTCGTACGTGCCGTGGAGAACCTCCTCGAGGGCGGCACCGCCACGGCCCTCCTCACCGCCACCCGTACCTGATTCCGGATGAATGTGGCAGGACTCCGCTCTTAGCGGCGTCCTGCCACATTCATTCCAGCCGCAGCGCCGTATCGCGCATGATCAGGTTCGGAGCTGGAACGTGCGCACGACTGGCGATCGTGAGCGCAATCTGGTCAAGACACCCGTCGACGTCGTCAACGAGCCGGCTCGGCGGAAAATGCAGCACCGCCAGGCCGCACGATGTCATCCAGGCATGCCGCTCCATGGTCGCTTTCCAGTCAGCCGCCCGGTAATGGAACTCCTGGCTGTCGACTTCGACTGCGGTGCCCGTGGCCGGGTCGTACGCATCAGGGCGCGCGATGAATCGACCGTCCGGCAGGTAGAGGTACTGGTTGTAGCGCAGCGAATGCAGGCCTCTGGCAAGCGCAGCCTCGCGAAGGTGTCCCTCCGGCACAGAGCGGACGCCGTCTGCGATCGCCTCGAGCGCCAGCCGCGGGAACCGGCTCCCCCGCCGTTGCCCCTCAGCGAGCTCGCGCTGCAACTGGTCGACGGTGGCGAGGCCCGACTGCACGACCTCGGTGAGGATCGCCGTGACCGCGTCCTGGGAGCTGCAACGCCGGCACGCGTCCATGGCCGCGCGCGCCATCGGCGCCTCGGGTAGCCCGTCGCGCACGCGTATCGACCGAGGGAACCGCCACGTCCGCTCCACCATGACGAAGTCGTGGGACGAGCGTTGTCGCTGCCAGCCCACGAGGGTGTGGACGCGGTCCGCCGGCCGGACGGCGGGGTCCGAGGCGGCCCGGACCCGATGGCGCATCAGCACGCTGCGTCCCGTCAGAAGTGCGCCGCAGCCGACATAGAGCAGCGCGGCCTGGTTGCGCTCCTCCTCGGACAGCTCCCGCTGCGCACCGAGTCGGTGCACGGCCGGCAGCACCAAGCTGAACATGCCCCCGACCTCCCTACGGTCGTACAAGCTGGATCCCGGTACGCCGAGCTCGGCCAGTTGCCTTGCTGTGATGAACCCGTGTTGTCGATGCGCCACCTGCTCGACCGCCACGCGGTCCCACGCTGCTCTTCTCGGCATGGGGCGAGCGTCGAGCGGTGTGCGCCCCGCGCGCTACTCCGGCGAGCACGGCTGTGGACGGCGGAACCAGCTCCGGAGCTGTGGACGACCCCGATTCCGGATGAATGTGGCAGGACTCCGCTCTTAGCGACGTCCTGCCACATTCATCCGGAATGGCTCAGCGGGCGGAGGCGAGGACGCGGCGGGCCTGGCGTACGACGGCGAGGTCGACCATCCGGCCGGACTCGTCGGTGAACACGCCGCTGCCGGCGGCGGTCACCTCCTCGAAGCGGGCGACCAGCCGGCGCGCCGCCTCGACCTCCTCCTCCGACGGGGTGAATACCTCGTTGACGACGGCGAGCTGGGCCGGGTGGATGCAGGCCCGGCCGCGGTAGCCGAGCCGCGAGATGGCGAGGGTGGACTCGCGCAGCGCGTCCAGGTCGCGGAAGTTCGTCGACACCGGGCCGACCGGCGGCTCGATGCCGGCCGCCACGGACGCGAGCACGACCGAGGACCGTACGTGCAGCAACTCGCGCTCGTCGGCGCCGAGGGTAACGCCGAGCTCTGCACGCAGGTCCGCCTCGCCGACCTGCAGCCGCGACACCCGGGGCGAGGCCCCGGCGATGGTACGCGCGTCCAGCACCGCGGCCGCCGATTCCAGCAGCGGCGCCAGCAGGAACGCGCCGTCGCCCAGGCCCAGTGCCCGCTCCGCCGCCGCGCAGGCGTCCGCCGCGGCGCGTACCTCCTCGGCGTTCTCGGCCTTCGCCAGGCAGAACCCGGTGACGGACGGCGAGGCGACCGCAACGATGTCCTCGGGCGCCACGCCGTCGCCGTTGACGCGTACCCACAGCTCGACCGGCCCGGAGCCGGCGACCGGGGCCGCCGTGACGTACTCGCGGACGACCTTGCGGGCCGCGTCCTTGCCGTCGGCCGGCACCGCGTCCTCGAGGTCGACGATGAGCGCGTCGGCGCCCCGGCCGGCGGCCTTGGCCAGGACGTCTGGCCGGTCCCCCGGCACGTACAGGTAGGAACGGGCGCTCATCCGATGGACTCCTTGCCGGACACGAGGGAACGGGCGATCACACTGCGCATGATGTCGCTGGTGCCCTCACCGATGACCATGAGCGGCGCGTCGCGGTAGAGCCGCTCGACGACGAACTCCTGCGAGTAGCCGTACCCGCCGTGGATCCGCATGGCCTCCAGCGTCGCCTCGGCGCACACCTCGGAGGCGAACAGCTTGGCCATCCCGGACTGCATGTCGACGCGCTTGCCCTTGTCGGCCTCGGAGGCCGCCCAGTACAGCAGCAGCCGCGCCGCCTGGATCTTGGTGGCCATGTCGGCGAGCTTGAGCTGGATGGCCTGGAAGTCGCTGATCGGCTTGCCGAACGCCTCCCGCTCCCGGCTGTACTTCAGTGCCGCGTCGTACGCCGCCTGCGCGACCCCGAGCGAGCGCGCGCCGACGTTGAGCCGGCCGGTCTCCAGGCCGGACAGCACCTGCTGCATGCCGCGGCCCTCGACCCCGCCGAGCAGGTTCTCCACCGGGACGCGCACGTTGTCGAGCAGCACCTCGCAGGACTCCGTGCCCTTGTACCCGAGCTTGGGCAGGTCCTTCTGGACCTCGAAGCCGGGCGTGCCCGCCTCCACCAGGATCACCGACATGCCCTTGTGCGCCGGGGTCGCGGTCGGGTCTGTCTTCACCAGCACCGGCAACGGGTTCGCGTACCGGGCGTTGGTGATCCAGGTCTTGGTGCCGTTGATGACGTAGTGGTCGCCGTCGCGTACGGCGATGGTGCGGATGCCCTGCAGGTCGGTGCCGGCGCCGGGCTCGGTCAGCCCGATCCCGGAACGCCGCTCCCCGGTCGCGAGCTCGGGCAGGTACTTCGCCTTCTGCTCCGGGGTGCCGTACTTCTCGATGCACCAGCACGCCAGCGAGTGCGAGCCGAGGATGCCGGCGACGCCCATCCAGCCGCGGGAGATCTCCTCGAACACCAGCGTGAACGAGACCATGTCCAGGCCCAGACCGCCGTACTCCTCGGAGATGGTGATGCCGAAAAGGCCCATCTCCTTCATGGTTTCCACGATCTCGGTCGGGTAGCGGCCCTCGCGCTCCCATTCCGAGGCGACCGGCGTGATCTCCTTCTCCACGAAGGAACGCAGCGTGTCGCGGAACATCTGCTGCTCGTCGGACAGTTCGAAGTCCATCTCAATCTCCCTGGTGGTCGTACGCCGGCCCGAGCAAGAGTGTGCGCCCCCGCGGCGCCGGACCGAGCAGCGCGTCGGGGCCTTCGGCGAGCGGCCGGGTCACGATCGGGTCCGGTACATGAGCGCCGGCGGCCAGCAACCGCAGCGCTTCTTCGGTGAGCTCGCGCTGGCGGTCCCACGGGACCGCGTCGGCGTTCATGCCCACCAGCCACATCCCGGTGGCGAGGAAGTCCCGGGCCAGCAGGCCGAGCTCGGTGCCGGCCTGGTAGCCGAGCAGCACCTGGCGCCCGCCGCGCCGGCCGGAGTGCAGGCCCCGTGCGGTGTACGCGCCACCCACGGTGTCGACGACCACGTCGGCGCCGGCACCACCGGTGACGGCGCGTATCTGCGCGGGCAGGTCGTCGTAACCGAGCACGGTCAGCCCGTCCCGCGCCGGCACCATCGCGGGATCGCGGGTCGCGGCGATCACCGGATGCCCGGCGGCCAGCGCCGCCGACACCGCGGCCGCGCCGACACCCGTCGACGAGCCGAGCACCAGCACGGTCTCGCCGGCCGCCAGCCGGGCCAGGTCCCGCAGCGCGTGCAGCGCGTCGGACAGCGCCGCCGCGCCGGCGGCCGCCCGCAGCACGTCGAGTTCCTCCGGCAGCGGCACCAGCCACGAGGCGTCGGCGAGGAATCGGGCCGCGTACGCCCCGGCCTGCGGGCCGCCGCGCACGCCGATCGGGCCGCGGCAGTACCAGCGGGACCCGTCGTCGGCGCGGCGTACGACGGCCTGGGTGCCGGCGACGAAGAACTCCGGCAGCGGCACGGGAACCTGCCCCCGCGCGACCTGGCGGTCCTTGGGCTGCACGGTGGCGGCGAGCAGCTCGACCTCGACCGGGTCCGGCCAGCCCGCGCCAGGTACCTCCGGCAGGTCGACGAGGTGCACCTTGCCGCGTTCGTTCACGACGGCGGGGATCACGCGTCCCCCTCCGGAGCGAACACTGGCAGCGCCCGGCCGTCGGGCAGGTCCCGCCAGCTCAGCGTGACCCGCGTACCGATGCTGACCGCGTCGTCGCGCGGTTCGACCTCGACCAGGTTCGTGAGCAGCACCGGCCCCTCGTCCAGGCGTACGCGCGCCACCAGGTACGGCGTCTCGACACCGGCGCGGGGGGCGCGGTGCACCACGGTGAACGTGTCCACGACGCCATTGCCCGCTGACGGCGTCCATCCGAGATCGGTTGCGCCGCAACGGGTGCAGACGTAACGCGGGTGGTGCTGCCGGTGGCCGCAGGCCGTGCACTGCTGCAGCAGCAGCCGGTGCTCGCGGGTGGCGTCCCACCAGGGGGCGCTCAGCTCGTCGCTCGGCGGCAGGTAGGTATCGGTCTCTGGAGTCACCGGTCCACCCCCAGCAGAACGGTCGCGTGGTGGGACAGGATGCCGCCGGTGCCGTGCGCGAGCGCGACCTCGGCGCCGGCCACCTGCCGATCGCCGCACTCGCCGCGCAGCTGACGGACGGCTTCGACCAGCAGCAGCACGCCGTACTGGCCAGGGTGGCAGTACGACAGCCCGCCGCCGGCCGTGTTGAGCGGCCGCGAGCCGCCGGGGCCGAACTCCCCTAGCGCGGCTAGCACTCCCGCTTGTCCGGGCTCGGCCAGGCCGAGTGCCTCCAGCGAGAGCAGCGGGGTGATCGTGAAGGAGTCGTACACCTGCGCGACGTCGACGTCGGCGGGGGTGAGCCCCGCCCGCGCGAACGCCGCCCGCCCGGCGCGCGCCGCCCCGACGTCGAGCACGTCGTCCAGCGTGCTCATGTTCGTGTGGTCGGTGCACTCGCCGTACCCGAGCAGGCGCACCGCGGGCTTGGCCAGGTCGCGGGCCCGCTCCAGGGAGGTCACGACGACCGCTCCCCCGCCGTCGGTGACGAGGCAGCAGTCGGCGACCGTCAGCGGGGAGGACACCATGTCGGAGCCGAGCACGTCGTCGACGGTCAGGGGCCCGGCGCCGTACCGGAACGCCTTCGGGTTGCGCAGCGCCCAGTCCCGGGCGCTCACCGCGACGTGCGCGAGGTGCTCGCGGCCCAGGCCGTACCGGTGCAGGTACGCCTGGGCCGCCATCGCGTAGTACGACAGCGGGTAGAGCGGCGCGTACGGCGTCTCGAACTGGGCGGCCGGCAGGTGGTCCTCGAGCAGCCCACCGAGCGAGCGCGACTTCGCCGAGCGCTGGTTGCTGGCGAACGAGACCACCACGACCGACGCCTGGCCGGCCGTGATCGCCTGCGCCGCCCGGGCGACGTACGCCTCGAACGCCGACCCGCCGACGAACGACGAGTCGACCCAGGCCGGGCGCAGCCCGACCTGGTCGGCCAGCTCGGTCGTCGAGAACCGCCCGACCGCGTTGGTCGCCAGCCCGTCCACGTCGGCGAGCGTGAGCCCGGCGTCGGCGAGCGCCCGGGTCACCGCCTGCACCTGCAGCTCGAGCACCGAGCGCCCGGTCTTGCCCAGGTCGCACTCGGCCGCGCCCACCAGCGCGATCCCCGTCATGACCCTCCTTCGAGATTGCGGATGAATGTGGCAGGACTCCGGTAAGAGCGGAGTCCTGCCACATTCACCCGGAACGTCATCGGCGCACCGCCACGGTGGCGCCGGCGGGGGTGACGGCGGTACGCAGGGCTTCGCCGTCGGGACCTATGACCTCGACGGTCGAGGCGACGGTGACCAGCTCGCCGTCGCCGTCCGGGTCGGGCTCGACCGCGGTCACCTGCGCCGTACAGCGCACCGTCTCACCGGCGAACACCAGGTTCTTGAAGCGGAAGTCCAGCGTCCGCAGCACCGCGCGCGGCCCGAGCCAGTCCTGCAGCTGCTCGGCGAGCAGCGCACCGAACACCTGCCCGTCGACGACAGGTCCCGGAAACCCCTTGGCGGTGAGGAAGTCCGGGTCGTAGTGCATGCGATGCCAGTCCCAGGTGGCGCCGGCGTACGCGACCATGTCGGTCAGCGTGATGGTCCGCTCCAGGTGCGGTACGGCCGCACCGACGGCGATGTCGGCGCCCGTCATCGTTCCCCTCCGAGCGCGGTGTGGATGAGGGTCTCGACGTTCGTGAGCAGCAGCTCCCCGTGCTGATCGGTGTAGCGCGCCTCGCTGGTGACGATCAGCATCGGGACGCCGCGCGAGGTGGTCCGCTCGGTCATGTCGGTGATGGTCCAGGTCGCGGTGACGATGGTGTCGGGACCGGCCGGCTTGCCGAACTCGTAGGCGTTGCCACCGCGCACCGCCCGGGTGTGCGGCACGTCCAGGTGCCAGGAATGCCCGAGGTACCCGTCGCCGTCCGGACACCCGAGCACGTACTGGTTGGTCTCGGCCAGCAGCGTCGGAGGCGCGATGACATCCTCGTAGCCGTGGTCGCGGGCGTACGACCGGTCGGTGTAGAGCGGGTTGTCGTCGCCGACGGCCACCGCGTAGTAGCGGATCGCGGCGCGTCCCAGCGGCTCGGGCGCGGTGTAGACGGCACGTTCGCCGATACGGGCGCGCAGCGCGTCGGTGAGCAGCGCGCTCATGATGCCGGCGCCGCCGGCAGGACGGCGGTCGCCTGCACCCCCAGCATCAGCGACTCGTGCCCGAGCCCGCCCGCGACGATGCCGGTGGAGGCGGGGTACGGGTCGGACAGCACGGCCTTGCGCACGTCGGCGACGACGCGATAGTCGCCGAGGCCCGCCGCCGTCACGTACTCGATCGTGGTGAGCAGGTTCGCCGGTGTGGCGCCGGCGGCGGCGAGGGTCTGCGCGAGCGCGCCGTAGGTCGCCTCCGCTTGGGCAGCGAGGTCCCCCGGGTGCAGCGGCGCTCCGCTCTCCTGGTCGATGGCGGCGAAACCGCTGAGGTACAGGGTGTTTCCGGCTCGCGTCGCCGGCACCTGGGTGAGCTCGTCGTAGCGGTCCCACCCGGGGTTGATCGCCTGGCGCGGGTGGGTGCTCGCGACGACCTCCAGCGAGACGAGCACTCCCGGACGGTGCAGCGCCGCCATGGTGAGCGCGGTGTTGCTGGGGAATGCCGGCGCGAGCAGGTCGCGGCGCACCCGATCGATGCCGGAGCGGTCGGCCTCGGCACCCGGAAGGGTGTAGTCGGCGGTCGACACGACGTTCGCGAGGGACAGCCCGGCGCGCTCCAGCAGCGCCCCGGCGCGCTCGAGGCAGTAGCGGTACTGCTCCGCCAGGTCGCCGGGAGCCACCACCTCGCCGCGCGCGTCCAGCGGCAGCAGCGTGGGCAGGTACACCTCGCCGTCGTGGCCGGTACGTACCGTCTCGCGCGACCAGTCCTGGTCCGGACCGGTCACGAGCGCCTGCCCGCCGCCGGGCGAGGCGTGCACCTCGATCTCGATGAGCGCCTGGCGCCGGACCAGCCGGTCGATGATCACGGTGGAGACCGCCGGACGGTGCTCGCCGAACACCTCCGCCCGTACGGCGGCGGCCTGCTCGTAGTGCGGCAGCCCGGCGGCGGTGACGTTCTCGACGACCCGGGTCGCTTGCGCCAGGTCGAGCCCGCCCGCGCCGAGGATCGCGGCGTGCTTGGCGTACGAGGTGCGGGCCTGGTCGGCCATGCCCCCCGAGATCGCCGGCT
The DNA here is from genome assembly GCA_017848795.1 of Candidatus Nanopelagicales bacterium. Classification (GTDB taxonomy): domain Bacteria; phylum Actinomycetota; class Actinomycetes; order S36-B12; family CAIYMF01; genus JAFIHG01. The sequence goes on from JAFIHG010000047.1 coordinate 35,570, forward strand.
TGCCCTTCTCCGGGTCGAAGGCCGAGCCGGAGTGCCCGGAGTCGATCACGTGCCCGTCGAGTTCGAGGCCGAGGGAGAAGGTGAAGCCGCGGTAGTCGAACCACGGGAACTCGGCCGGTTCGATCGCCCGGAACGGCGCTGTCATGCGGAACTCCTAGGAACCTCGAGGGCTGCGGCCGCGGCCGCGGCGATACGGGACGGGGTGACGGCGGGATCCTCGCCGAGCGACTGCAGCGCCGTTGCGAGCGGCGCGGCCTCCGGACCGGCGTTGGAGCGGAACTTGGCCAGCAGCGCGTCGTCGGAGAGCGGCGCGTCGGGGCCTCCCGAGCTGCACGGCACGCGGCCCTCGCGGGTGGTGCCGTCGGCGAGGTGGGCGACGACGTGGCCGTACGCGTCGGCTGCGACACCCTCGCCCGCGGTGAGCTCGGTGCGGACCCTGGCCGCGAGCGCGACCGGGGCGGGCCGGCGCACCGAGTCGAGGGCGTACGAGCCCACGCCGAGGTCACCGTCGAGCAGTAGCGCGGCGACCGACCACGGCAGCGAGAACTTCGCGTCGTAGGAGGTACGCGGCGCGGTCTTGACGTCGGCGGGCTCGCACACGACCGCGGCGGAGTCCGGGTGGACCTGCGCGACGACCTCGGTGATCTGCTCCGGGTCGAGCGGGGGCAGCGCGCGCACCGCGTCGAGCGTCGCGTGCATGAGCTGGCAGGACGGGTAGGGCTTGATCGTGATCCGGGTGGTCTCCCACCGCCGGCCCAGGTCGCCGGTGACCGCGGCGAGGTCGGCAGGCCGTGCGGAGAGGGCGGCATAGATGCCGTGTGGGCCTTCGAGCACGGTGACCGGGCCGGTCGCTCCGGCGGCGGCGAGGCGCGCGGCGAGGATGCCGTTCATCGCGGCGGATCCGGGGTGCAGTTGCTTGGTCGAGGCCCCGGTGGAGAGGAACTCCAGCAGCCCGCCGGAGGAGGAGCCGGCGATGCCGAGGGCGTTCGCGGTCGTCGCCGCGTCGAGGCGGAGCAGCCGGGCGCCCACCGCGGCAGCCGCCAGCGTCCCGGCGACCTGGGTGGCGTGCAGGCCGCGGGCGTGGAACCCGTGCGGGCTGCCGGCCGCGACCCGGCAGACGACCTCGTAGCCGGCCACGGCGGCGGTGAGCAGCTCGCGGCCGTCCGCGCCGATCTGCTCGCCGACGGCCAGCGCCGCGGGCAGCACGATCGCGGTGGCGTGGACCAGCCCACCCGCGTGGGTGTCGTCGAAGTCCAGGCCGTGCACCAGCGCACCATTCGCGAAAGCGGCTGCCGGCGCGGAGATCCGCTCGGCGCGGCCGAGCACGGTCGCCTCCGCCGGGCCGCCCAGGCCGAGCGCGACCTGCACCGCGGCGTCGACCACGCCCGCGCGAGCCGACGCGAGGGCGGTACCCGCGCCGTCGAGCAGGTGCCGGCGCGCGGCCGCCCGTACCGGGGCCGGGATGTCGTCGTACGCCAGGCCCGCGGCCCAGCCGGCGAGCTGCTCCGCCGCCGTCGGGGTGCTCGCTGCGCTCATGAACCGGAAGCGGGCAGGTACGGCGTCGTCGCGGGGTCGCCGAAGGCGCCGGCGGCGACGAGCTCGGCGATCCGCGTGTCGTCGTAGCCGAGCAGCTCACCGGTCACGTAGCCGAAGTCCTCGTTGCGTCCCGGGGCGCGGCGGTGCTCGGTACGCACCGGCCCCACGCTGACCGCCGTACGCGGCTGGCGCACGGTGCCGAACCGCGGGTGCTCGGTCTCGACGATCAGCTCCCGGGCATGGGTGTGCTCCTCCTCGAACGCGTCCCGCACCGTGTTGATCGGCCCGCAGGGGATACCGGCCGGGTACAGCTCGGAGAGCCACTCGTCGGAGGTGCGCGTGGTGAAGATCTCCTCGAGCGCCGCGAGCAGCTCCTCGCGGTTCTCCCCGCGCGCGGCGAAGGTCGCGTACCGCGGGTCGGTGGCCCACTCCGGGTGCCCGACGACCGGGGCGAGGCGCTGCCAGAACTTCTCCTTGGGGCAGCCCACGATGATCCAGGAGTCCTTGGTCTGGAACGCCTGGAAGGGCACCAGCGACGGGTGCGCCGAGTGGCGCGGCCGCTGGGGTACGAAGTCGGTGTTCAGCGCCCAGGTGCCGGGGTAGTTGAGCATCGCGACGGCGGTGTCGTACAGCGACACGTCGCAGTCGGCGCCGACCCCGTCGCGGCGGGCGGCGTGGATCCCGGCGAGCAGCGAGATCGCGGCGATGAACCCACCGGAGTAGTCGACCATCGACAGTCCCGACTTGGTCGGCGGACCGTCGGGCTCACCGGTGACGTCCATCCAGCCCGCCAGCCCCTGCAGGATGTAGTCGTAGCCCGGCTCGGTGCGTCGCGGCCCGGTCATCCCGAACCCGGTCAGCGAGCAGCACACGATGCGCGGGTTGAGGTGCTTGAGGTCGTCGTACCTGATCCTGATCTTCTCTGGCACGTCACCGCGCAGGTTGGAGTAGACCGCGTCGGCGCCGCGCACCAGGTCCTCGAACACCGCGCGCCCCTCGGGGGTCGCGAGGTCGAGCGACAGACTGCGCTTGTCGCGGTTGAACGCCTCGAAGAACAGCGAGTCCTCACCCTCGGCGTACGGCGGCACGTACCGGCCGACGTCGCCGCGCACCGACGGGTCCTCGATCTTGATCACTTCGGCGCCGAGCTCTGCCAGGTGCAGCGAGCCCCACGGTCCGGCGCCGTACTGCTCGACGGCGATGATGCGGATGTCCTGCAGCGGCAACTTCTCGGGCACTCGGCACTCCTGTTCGGTACGGGCGCGAAGGCGGGGACTATTTCTTGTCCTGCTCCAGCGTCATCGGTCCGGCCTTCGCCTGTGGGAAGTAGTCCTGGCCGATGCCGGTCTCGCGCTTGGGGATCATGACCGACCGGGTCCAGGTGGAGATGACGTCCCCGTCCTGGTTCAGCCCGCGGGTGATCATGGTGATGATGCCCATCCCCGGCCGGCTGGAGGACTCCCGCTTGCCGGTGCAGATGCTCTCGGCGTAGAGGGTGTCACCGATGTACACCGGGTGCGTCAGCTTGATGTCGGTCCATCCCAGGTTCGCGACCGCGTTCTGGCTGGTGTCGATCACCGACAGGCCCAGCACCAGCGCGACGGTGAACCCGCTGTTCACGATCACCCGGCCCTCGGTGATCGGGTTGGAGCGGGCCAGGTCGTGGTTGAAGTGGTTCTGGTTGGTGTTGCACGTCAGCTGGGTGAACCAGGTGCAGTCGGCCTCGGAGATCGTGCGGCCGAACGGGTGCTGGTACACGTCGCCGACCTCGTAGTCGTCGAAGAAGCGTCCGAGCTGGGCCGGGTGGACGGTCATCGGGCAGGTCCTCTCGTGGCTGATGCGGTCGCGCCCGGACCGCACACGTCCGGCGCGGGTGCATCTCACCACAGTCTACCGCGCGTTCCACCAGGCGGTCACCTGTTCCACTTCCTCGTGCGGTGCCGGACCAGGTCCGTGCGGTACGGAGGGCGCGGTGCAGCGGGCGCCGCCGTACTCTTGTGCGACGGCGCCCGATCGGCGCCCGACCGGCGCCGCGACCGCGCGGTCCGCACCCTCGGGCCGGCGCCGGCACTGCTGACGACGACCCCGGACGGAGCCGCTCGTGCCTCACCCCGTACCCGGAACCGCGCCGTCAGCGGCCCCGCCGGACCCGGCGCGGCTGGCCGACCTGCTGCCCGCCGTGGGGCGGATCCGCAGCGCGGTGCAGACGGTCATCGAAGGCAAACCGCAGGTGATCGACACCGCGCTGACCGTGCTCCTCGCCGAGGGGCACCTGCTCATCGAGGACGTTCCCGGGGTCGGCAAGACGCAGCTCGCCAAGACGCTGGCGCGGGCGCTCGACTGCTCGGTGCGTCGCATCCAGTTCACCCCGGACCTGCTCCCTGGCGACCTCACCGGTGTGAGCGTGTTCAACCAGGAGAGCAGGGCCTTCGAGTTCCGCCCTGGCGCGGTCTTCGCCAACGTCGTCCTCGGTGACGAGATCAACCGGGCCTCCCCCAAGACCCAGTCCGCGTTGCTCGAGTGCATGGAGGAGCGCCAGGTCACGGTCGACGGGCGCACCCATGAGCTCGCCAGCCCGTTCATGGTGATCGCGACCCAGAACCCGATCGAGATGGAGGGGACCTACCCGCTGCCGGAGGCCCAGCGCGACCGGTTCATGGCACGGGTGTCGATGGGCTACCCGTCGGCGGCGGCGGAGATGGAGATGCTCGCCGAGCACGCCGCGACCAACCCGCTCGACGACCTCACGCCGGTCGCCGACGCGGCGGAGGTGGTCAAGCTGGTCGAGGTGGTGCGCACGATCCACGTGGCGCGAAGCGTCCGCGCATACGTGGTGGACCTCGCCGCCGCGACCCGCGACCACCACGACCTGCGGCTCGGCGCCTCCCCGCGGGCGACGCTGCACCTGCTGCGGGCGGCCAAGGCGACGGCTGCGCTCGACGGCCGCGACCACGTGCTGCCCGACGACGTGCAGCAGCTCGCGGTGCCCGTGCTCGCCCACCGGTTGCTGCTCTCCACCGACGCCCAGATCGCCGGCCGGACCCCGGCCCAGGTGGTCGAGGAGCTGGTGCGCACGGTGCGGGTCCCGCCGGCAGGCATGTGAGCGCAGCTGCTGTGCGCGACGCCCTCGGAAGCCTCACCAGCCGCGGCCGCTGGCTGCTCGGGCTCGGCGCGGCCGTCGTCCTGGTCAGCGTCGTCCTCGGCCAGCGCGACCTGATGCGGGTCGGTCTGCTGCTGCTCCTGCTGCCCGTGCTCTCGCTCGTGATGCTCGCCCGTACCCGTTACCAGCTCTCCAGCGCCCGCGGCCTGCGCCCGGCGCGAGTCCCGGTCGACAGCCCGAGCAGCGCGGTCGTACGGCTGTCGAACGTCTCGCGGATCCGCACCGGGCTGCTGCTGCTCGAGGACCACCTGCCCTGGCAGCTCGGCCGCCCGCAACGGTTCGTCGTCGACCAACTGCCCGCGGGCACGCACCGCGACATCACCTACCAGCTGCAGGCGCCGCTGCGCGGGCGCTACGACGTGGGGCCGCTGCAGGTCGAGCTCGCCGACCCCTTCGGGCTGTGCCGGATGAGGCGGCGCTTCACGGTGACCGACTCCCTCACCGTCGTACCGGCGGTCCGGCCGCTGCCGCGCGTCCCGCTCGTGGGCGAATGGTCCGGGCTCGGGGACTCGACGGCGCGCAGCGTGGCCGCGAGCGGCGAGGACGACGTCGTGCCGCGCCAGTACCGCACCGGTGACGAGCTGCGCCGCGTGCACTGGAAGTCGACGGCGCGAGTGGGCGACCTGATGGTGCGCCAGGAGGAGACCCCGTGGCGTACGCGGGCGACCGTGCTGCTCGACACCCGGGCGGTGGCGCACCGCGGCGACGGGCCCGCGAGCTCGTTCGAATGGGCCGTGACGGCCGCTGCCAGCGTGTGCTGCCACCTGGCCCAGCGCGGGTACGCACTGCGGTTGCTGGATCTGGACGGCAACCCGCTGTGCGGTGACACCCACGTCGCGACTGACGGCCTCGCGCCGAGCCAGGCCGAGCACGCCGTGCTCGAGGCGCTCGCAGTCGTGGACGAGACCGGGCGCCCCGTGCCCGGGCTGACCGACGCGTCGGTGCGGGAGAGCGCACGCGACGGGCTCGTCGTAGCGGTGCTCGGCGACCTGGACCCGGCGCTCACCTCGGCGGTCGCGACCCTGCGCCGGGGCCGCGCCACGGCGCTCGCGCTGCTCGCGGACACCGGCAAGTGGCCCGGCCCGCACCCGTCGCGCACCGACACCGACCGGCTGCGCCGCAACGCCGCGGTCCTGCACGGTGCCGGTTGGCGGGTCGCGGTCTGCGCACCGGGTGACGACCTGGCGGCGGCCTGGCGCGCGCTCGCGCGCGGGCACGGCGCTGCGGCGGGGGTCCTGGACACCCGGGAGCAGGCAGCGCGGTGACGACCCAGCTGACCGGACTGCGCCCCGGCACCGGCACACCGGCACCGGCGCGCTCGGACGCGACCCCGCCCGCCGCGCCGGAGCGCGGATCGGACGGGTGGTGGCCGACCGCGGTGGCGGCTGCCGCCGTGGCGCTCGCCGCGTTGGTGCTCGCCCCGCTGCTCGACGGACCGTGGCTGGGTTGGCCCTTCGCCACGCTCGTCGCCGTCGCGCTCACCGGCGGCGCCCTCGCCCAACTGCGCGCCCCGCTGTTCCTCGTCCCGATCGCCCAGGCCCTGGTGTGCGCGGTGGTGCTCACGGCGGCGTACGTCCCGGACGCGCCGCTCGGGTTCCTGCCCTCCCCCGCCGCCCTCGACACGCTGCGCACGTTGCTGCAGGACGGGGTCGCAGCGGCGAACACCTACGTCGCGCCGGTGCCCGTCGAGCCGGGGCTGCTCGCGCTGGTGACCCTCGGGGTAGGGGTCTGCGCCCTGTGCACCCACGTGCTCGCCGTCACCCTGCGCATGCCGGTGCTGGCCGGTGCGCCGCTGGTCGCGATGTACGCCGTACCGGCGGCCGCCCTGCCGGACGGTGCACCGTGGTGGGCGTTCGTGCTGATCAGCATCGGGTGGGTGGGGATGCTGTTCGCCGACACCCGTCGCCAGGTCGATCACTGGGGCCGGGTGGTCCCCCGCGCCGGGTACGCGACGGCGCGCCTGCGGCCGGGCGGGTGGCTCTGGCCCGGGATCCGGCTCGCTGCCCTCGCCGCGCTGCTCGCGCTCGTCGTGCCACCGCTCGTGCCCGGCCTCACCGACGCCGTGCTCGGCGGCCGCGGGTCCTCCGGCGCCGTGGACGCGGCGCCGGACCCGCAGACGGTCGCGCTTGACCCGTTCGTGTCGATGCGCCGCGACCTGCAGCAGGGCCGCGACGTCGAGCTGTTCACGTACCGCACGACGAGTGACTCCCCCGCGTACCTGCGCGCCGTCGTCGCGGAGACCTTCGACGGCGAGAAGTGGATCCCGCACGCGTACTCCGCCGACGACTCACCCGTGCTGTCCCAGGGCGTCATCACGCCCGTCTCGCTCGGGGCCGACGTGGCCCGCAGGACGGCCGACTACCAGTTCTTCGCGACGCGGCTGGCCTCGCCGTACCTCCCGCTGCCCTACCCGGTGGACCGGATCGTCGCTCCCGACGACTGGCACTGGGACCTCGCCACCGGTACCGCGTTCTCGGTGCAGACCACGACGAAGGGGCTCTCCTGGGCGGTGGACGCGGTGGAGCCGGCACCCACCTTGGCCCAGCTCGAGGCGTCCCGGATCAACAGGTCGGACACCCGGGAGCGGGGCAACCAGCAGGCGCTGGCGCAGCTGCCGACGGACCTGGTCGACCAGGCCAAGATCCTCGCCGAGGGTCACCCGACGCCGTACGAGCAGGCGCTCGCGATCCAGTGGTGGCTGCGCACCGAGTTCACCTACTCGGTGGACGTCAAGGGCGATCCCACCGGTGACCAGATCGAGCAGTTCCTGCGCGACCGGGTCGGGTACTGCCAGCAGTTCGCCGCCACCATGGCGCTGATGGCGCGGGCGCTGAACATCACCTCCCGGGTCGCGGTCGGTTTCACTCCCGGCACGCGGGATGCGAGCGGCGTGTGGCACGTGAGCTCCCAGGACGCGCACGCCTGGCCAGAGCTGCTCTTCCCCGGAGTGGGCTGGGTGCGCTTCGAGCCGACCCCCCGGGCGAGCACCGACGGTGGCAACGTCGCGGTGCCGCGCTGGGCCCGGGCCCAGACCCTCGCCGAGCTGGAGGCCCGGCACCGCGCGCAGCCGGAGCCGACCGACGACCCGGCACGGACCCCGGACGAGCGGGTCGACACCGACCCTGCGACTGCCGCCGCCGAGCCGCTCGGTGACCGGGTACGGCGCACCACGCTGCTCGGGCTGCTGGCACTGGCGGTGGCGCTGGCCGCCGTGCCGGGCACGGTACGGGTGCGCCGGCGCCGCACCCGGCTCGCCGCACAAGGCCTGGCGCTGGCGGAGGGCGGCTGGGCCGAGCTGCGCGACACCGTCCGCGACACCGGCGGCGGCTGGTCCGACGCCGACACCCCACGGCAGGCGGCCCGCCGGCTGAAGAGCGCGTACTGGGTCGACCCGCCCGCCTCCGCCGCGATCGACAGGCTCACCGCGATGGTGGAGCGGACGCGGTACGCCCCCACCGGGCGGCCCGTCGCCGCGGACGACGTGGCTCGCGACCTGCGCACGGTCCGGGCGGCTGCGCTGCGGCGGCTGGATGCCCGCCAGCGCTGGCGGGCGCGGTGGTTCCCCTCCTCGGCGCTGCGTCGGGAGTGAGACGGACGCTGTCCGAACGATCCCGCGACGGGGCCTGACGTGCTAACGCTGCCGGCGCCCAGGGCGTCCGACAGCGTCGTTCGATTCTCGGGAGCGGTAGGCCTTACAGGTCGTGCCCGCCTTCATGACGGCGGCGCCACCGCTCCTCGACCCGGTCCATGAACCCGCCTCGCCGTGGCGCCTTGCTCGGACCGGGGACCGGTCCGGCGCTCGCGCCGGATACGCCGGCCGCGTCGGCGGTGGAGACCGGACGTCGAGCGCGTCCGACGGAGGCCACCACGAAGAACGTGCCGGCCAGCATCACGACGAATCCGAGGACGCCGACCACGACGTAGGACCAGGCCACGCCGGCGACGAGCAGCCCGGCGCCCAGCAGGGCGCCGACGACACCGATCGCCGACCGGCGGCGGGCGCCGCGGCGGTCGGCGGGTGACTGCAACGAGGTCGCGAACTTGGGATCCTCGGCGTAGAGGGCGCGTTCCATCTGCTCGAGCAAACGCTGCTCGTGTTCGGAGAGCGGCACGGCTCCTCCTTGGTCACGGAACGGTCCTATACCCAAGCATAGGCAGCGTTCCCGCTCGAGGACAGTCGGACCGCCACGTATCCACCGGGCGGAGTGCCTCAGTGACCGTCCGGCTCGCGGCCGGACGGGTGTCGGCCCGCCGCACTCGTCCGGTCCGGCGCCCGGAGCAGCGCCGCCGGCCGCACCGCGTCCGGTCCGAATCGCACGGCTGCCTCATCGGCGACCACCTCGGCCTCCCGCCAGCCGATCGCCGGCTCGTCGAAGGCGAGCTGCCGGTCCTGCTGCCCGGCCGGCCCGAGCGACTCGGCGCGCACCCCGACCAGGCGGACGCGACGCCCGCCGATGCCCATCGCGTCGTACAGCGCGGCCGCCGTCGCGTAGAGATCCTTCGCCACATCAGTCGCCTCGGTGAGCGTGCGCGAGCGGTTCACGGTGGTGAAGTCCGCGAACCGGATCTTGAGCGCGACGGTACGGGTCACGACCCGCTGCCGTCGGAGCCGGCTCGCGACCCGTTCCGAGAGCCGCAGCAGCTCGGCGCGTACGGCGACCGGGTCCGACAGGTCACGCGCGAAGGTCTCCTCGGCGCCGATGCTCTTGTCGAGACGGTGCGGTTCCACCGGCCGCGGGTCGCGGCCCCACGCGAGCTCGTGCAGGTGGGAGCCGAGCGCCGCGCCGAGGCTATGACGCAGCGTCTCGACCGGCGCCCGGGCGAGGTCGCCGACGGTACGCAGTCCGAGCCGCTCCAGACTCTGCCCGGTGCGCTCGCCGACCCCCCAGAGCACCGACACGGGCAGCGGATGCAGGAAGTCGAGGACCCGCGCGGTCGGTACGACGAGCAGCCCGTCGGGTTTGGCGTGCGCCCCGGCGAGCTTGGCCACGTGCTTGGTCGCGGCGACCCCGACCGAACAGGTGATGCCCTGCTCCGCTCGTACCCGCTCGCGGATGTGCCGGCCGATCTCGGCCGGGCGGCCCATGCGGCGTACGGCGGGCGCGACGTCGAGGAACGCCTCGTCGAGCGAGAGCGGCTCGATCCGGTCGGTCACCTCGCCGAGGATCGCCATGACCTCCTCGGACACCGCCCGGTAGAGCCCCCGGGTCGGCTCGATGAGGACCGCCTGCGGGCACAACCGGCGGGCACGCGACATCGGCATCGCCGAGTGCACCCCGAAGCGGCGCGCTTCGTAGGTCGCGGCCAGTACGACGCTGCGCGGCGCATCCGAGCCGACGATGACCGGGCGGCCCTGCAGCGCAGGCCGAGTACGTAGCTCGCACGAGGCGAAGAACGCGTCCATGTCCACGTGCAGGACGTGACAACCGGTGTCGTCGGCCCCCAGACCGGCCGGTATCGCGGGCCGGTCCAGCTGGCTGCGGCTCATCCTCGGATTAGAGCAGCACCGGCAGGCGGCGCATCGTTCAACCCGCCAGCAACAGCTGGTCGCCGGTGACCGGCGTCGGTTGACCGAGCCGCGCGGCGACGACCGCGAGATAGGCCTCGGCCGCCCGGACCAGGTCGTCCGCCTCGCGTTCGCTGACCGCGCCCGGGACACCGGCCTCGGCCGCCGCGCGGGCCGCCGCGCCGGCGGCGAAGAATCCGACCCATTCGCCGAGTTCGGGAACGGCCTCGGCCACGAGGACCCAGGCGCTGCGCGGGCCGCCGCGCGGCGCGTGCGCTGGTGGCAGCGATGCGAGCAGCGCTGCACTCGCGCGCAACGCCGCCAAGTGGGCACGGGCGAACCGGTCGTTGGCCGCCGGCTCGCCCGCGGCGGCCAGCAGGCTGCGCGCGGCGGCCGCCAACAGCTCGCGGCTCTGCCGCGTCGTTCCCGCCGCGCCGGGCACGCGCTCCGCTGTCCCACGGATCGTCCGTGCCGTCGTCGTCCCCTCTGTCATCACCTCGGTCGTCACCTCATGTCGTCCTCTCGCTCGTCGTCGCGTGCGTGACCGCCGCGGTGCCGGCCGTCGGTGCTTCCCTCACTGCCGGCCGGCGCCGCTTCGTCCCGAACGGCGTCCGGCGGACCTGTCGCCGCGAGCTGACGGTCCATCGAACACACGTTCGACCACGTTCGCCACTCTAGACACGGGGTCCGACAGCGGGTCAAGCCGCAACGCGCGACCACCACGGGTCGACAGCGGTACCGGCTACCCTCCGAGGGCATGGAGCCCCAGGACACCGCCGACGCCGCCGACGGCATCGCGGACGACGGCACGCTGTCGGCCGCTCCTCAGGCGGTCGCCGGTCTTCCCGCGGGCGCCCGCCGGGTGGCCGACCGGCTCGCGGCGCTGGGTGTGCGCGGCGCGGTCCGCGCGCTTCCCGAACCAGCGCCGACCGCGGTGACCGCGGCAGCCCAGCTCGGGGTCGACGTCGGCGCGATCGCCAACTCACTGGTCTTCGACGCCGACGGCACGCCGTTGCTGGTGCTGACCTCGGGCGCGCACCGCGCCGACGTGGTGCGCCTGGCCGCGCTCGTCGGGGCCGCGCGGGTGCGGCGCGCGAGCCCCGAGTTCGTCCGTTCTCACACCGGCCAGCCGATCGGCGGCGTCGCCCCTGTCGGGCATCCGCACCCCTTGCGCACGCTCGTCGACGTCGACCTGTCACGGTTCCCGCAGGTATGGGCGGCGGGTGGCCATCCCCACTACGTGTTCCCGACGACGTACGACGAGTTGCTGCGCGTCACGGTCGGCGAGGCGGCCGAGGTCGGCGAGGGCGCCGCCGGCCCGGCATAGCAGGATGGCGCGCGGGCTCCCGCCGGGACGCCGCTTCGCCACTCGAGGGATCGACGAGAGAACCGCATGACCGACGGCATGTCCTCATCCCGGCCGGCTACGGCCGCCGACCGGCTCGCCCCGCAGGTACCCGACGAGGCGATGGTGCTGCACATCGGGACGCACAAGACCGGGACGACCGCGCTGCAGAGCGCGCTGAAGGCGCGCCGCCACGAGCTGAAGGAACTCGGCGTCACCTACCCGCTGGGTCACCGCCAGCAGCACCGCGCGTGCATGGCCTTGGTGGAGCGCGAGTTCGGGTGGGCACCGAACCGCCCGAGCGAGGTGTACCGCAGGACGTGGTCGCGGTTCGCGGACAAGGTGCGCCCGATCCGGGGACGCGTGCTGATCAGCAGCGAGTGGCTCTGCCAGGCCGATGACGAACAGGCCGCACGTGCCGTGGACAGCCTCGGGGCGGACCGGGTCCACGTCCTCGTCGCCTTCCGCGCGCTGTCCCGCATCCTGCCCTCGTCCTGGCAGCAGTACCTGAAGAACGGCTGGACGGCGAGGTACGACGAGTGGCTCGGGTACGTCCTCGCCGACCCGCCGTCGCCGAAGGCGAACTCGTCGTTCTGGCAGCGCAACGACCTGCCCCGGACACTGCAGCGCTGGTCGGGACTGATCGGCGCGGACCGGATCACCGTCGTCGTCTCGGACGAGGCCGACCGCGAGCGGCTGCCGCACACGCTGGCCGACCTGCTCGGTGTCCCGCGCGAGACGATGAACCCGCCCGGGGATGCGGCGGTGCGCAGCAACCGGTCGTTGTCGGTGCCCGAGGCGGAGCTGCTGCTGCAGGTGAATCCGCTGGCACGGGAGCTGATGTCGGCCCAGCAGTACACCGCCCTGGTCCGCAACGGCGCCGCGGAGAAGATGGTCGAGGGACGCATGCCGGCTGCTGACGAGCCGCGGCTCGGGATCCCGGGGTGGGCGCTCGATCGCGTCTGCGAGCTGAGCCGCCGGCACGCCGAGGCGCTGCGCGAGAGCGGGGTGCGCATCATCGGTGATCCGGCCACCCTGGAAGCGGTGCCGGACCCGGTCGAGACCGCACCGACTTCCCAGGTGCCCGCCGACGCGGCAGCGCTCGCGCTGCTCGGCACTCTCGAGGTGGCGGTGCAGGGCGCGGGCAAACCGGTCACCGGAACCTCGACGCGGGAACTGGTCGGCGAGGTGAGTCGGCGCGCCCGTGCCCGGCTGCGCCGCGCGCCGCGCGAGGGCTAGACCGGTCCGCGCATGGTGCCCCAGCCCCCGCCGGCCGTCGTCGCGCTGCACGTCTGGGGCACCGGCAGGCTCGCCGGTGCGCTGCGGATGGCGACGACCCGACCGGCGCTGCGGCGCCTGCCCGGCGTCCGTTTCGTCACGCTGCTCGGGACCGGGTCGGGCCGGTCGTTCGCGCTCCGCGACGCCGACCTGTCGCACTGGGCGGTGCTCTCCTGCTGGGAATCAGCGACGGCGTTCAGGGCGTACGAACAGTCCGTCCCCTTCCGTTCCTGGCAGCGCGTCGCACACGAGAGCGCGCGTTTCGTGCTGCGACCGTTGCGCTCCCGCGGCCGCTGGTCGGGCCGCCGGCCGTTCGGCGATCCGGCACCGGCCGCCTGGACCGGGCCGGTCGCCGCTGTGACCCGAGCGCGCGTACGGCCGGTGCACTGGCCGGCGTTCTGGCGTGCCGTGGCGCCGGTCGCCGACGACGCGCACCGCGGCGCCGGTCCGTCGTTCGCGATCGCGATCGGCGAGGCGCCCGTCGGGCTGCAGGGGACGTTCTCGGTGTGGCGTGACACCGCGTCGTTGGACGACTTCGCGTACGCCCGCGAGCCGCACCGCGACGTCATCCGCCGGACGCAGGAGTCCGGGTGGTACGCCGAGGAGCTCTTCGCGCGGTTCGCCGTCCTCGACATGTCAGGGACGTACCGCGCCTCCCCCGTGACCTGAACGGCACCGACCCGCTATGCCTCCAGGCGGTACCCGACACCGCGGACCGTGACCAGCCGCGCCGGCCGGCCCGGGTCGTCCTCGATCTTGGCGCGCAGCCGCTTCACATGGACGTCGAGCGTCTTGCCGTCACCGACGTAGTCGGCGCCCCACACCCGGTCGATGAGCTGGCCGCGGGTGAGCACGCGTCCCGCGTTGCGCAACAGCACCTCGAGCAGCTCGAACTCCTTGAGCGGCATCGATACCGGGTCTCCGTTCACCGTCACGACATGCCGCTCGACGTCCATGCGCACCGGGCCGACCTGCAGCGTGGACGGTGCGAGGTCCTCGAGGCCACTTCGGCGCCGGAGAACGGCGCGGATCCGAGCCACGAGCTCACGCGAGCTGAACGGCTTGGTGACGTAGTCGTCGGCGCCCAGCTCGAGGCCCACGACCTTGTCGACCTCGCTGTCCTTGGCCGTGAGCATGATGATCGGGACGTCGGAGCGCTGACGCAGCCGGCGGCACACCTCGTTCCCCGACATGCCGGGCAGCATCAGGTCCAGCAGCACCACATCAGCACCGCTCCGGTCGTGCGCGACGAGGGCGTCCGGCCCGGTCGCGACCGTCTCGACCAGGAACCCCTCCTTGCCGAGCATGTAGGACAACGCCTCGGAGAAGGACTCCTCGTCCTCTACGACGAGAACCCGACTCACTGTGCCTGACTCACTGTGCCCGGATCCCTGCGACCGGCTCTGCCTCCTGGTACGGCGGCGCCGTCGTGGCACCGACCAGCTGGGGTGCTACCGGCAGTCGCAGCGTGAACGTCGAGCCGTGCCCCGGCGCGCTCCGGACGGTGCACTCACCGCCGTGGTTCAAGCAGATGTGCTTGACGATCGCGAGGCCGAGCCCGGTACCACCGGTCGCCCGCGAGCGTCCATGGTCGACCCGGTAGAAGCGTTCGAAGATGCGGGCGTGCTCGGCGGGCGGGATCCCGATGCCCTGGTCGGTGACGGCGAGCTCGACGAGGGCGGGCTCACCGCTCGCGCCCGCGACGAGCTCGGCCGTGACCGAGACCTGTGTACCGGTCGGCGAGTACGCGAGGGCATTCGTCACGAGGTTGCGCAGCGCGGTGACCAGCTGGACGTCCTCACCCAGCACCGTCACGCCCGGCACGGCGCTCGCCACCACATCGATCTCGCGCGCGAGCGCGGCGGTCCGCGTGGCCTCGAGCGCTTCACGCACCACATCGGCGACCCGGACCGGGACAGCGGGTGCGGCGCGCTCGGCCCCTTGCAGGCGTGAAAGGTCGATGAGGTCGTTGACCAGGTTGGAGAGCCGCTGCGACTCGGTCTGCATCCGCTGGGCGAACCGGCGAACATCCGCCGGTTCGTCGCTCGCCGCAAGAACCGCCTCGGAGAGCAGCGAGAGGGCGCCGACGGGGGTCTTCAACTCGTGGCTCACGTTGGCGACGAAGTCGCGCCGTACAGCGTCGATCCGAGCCGCCTGTGAGACGTCCTCGAGCAGTACCAGGATCGTTCGTGACGACAGCGGCGCCACCCGTATCCGCACCGGTACGACGTCGCGGCGCAGCGGTGGCTTGCGCAGCTCGAGGTCGAGCTCACGGATGACGCCGTCCCGGCGCACTTGCGAGATCAGCGTGTCGATCTCGGGTACCGCGATCCGGTCTCCTGCCACGACGCCGAGGACGACGGCCTGCGCGGATGCGCGCAGCACCCGCTCCTCGCGGTCGACGACGAGTGCGGGACCCGGCAGTACCGACAGCAGGCGCACCGCGTCGTCCGACAGCCGCGGGGCGCCGGTCGAGCGGGTGCCCGGCTGGAGCCGACGGCCGTACCGGGCGCCCAGGACGGTCAGCGCCCCGGCGAGGATCCCGAGCAAGACCGCGACGGGCAGTGCGAGTTCGCTGTCCACGGGCCACACGATAGGCACAGCGCGGCGGTCCGTCGTCCACCTGTCGCCGCGCCGCCACCTCTCCGGAGATGCGCCGCGCAGCGCGGCGGCAAAGCGTCATCAGGCGTTCACCTCCCGTTCAGATTCGGTACCGCGGTCGGTCATCCGGCCGCCCTAGCTTCGGCGACGACAGAGCAACGACGACACAGGAGAAGCCACGTGGCGAACCACCGAACCGGGCGGCTCGCCGCCATCGCGCTCGCCGGCGCGCTGGTCGCGACCGGCTGCGGCGCGGACGCCGGCAGCGATCCGGCCGGAGCGGTCTCGACCGAGACCGCGCAGAGCGGGACCTCGGGCCGAGGACAGCTCGACTGCGCCACCGGAGCACTGACTGCGTCCGGGTCAAGCGCACAGGCCAACGCCATCGCGGCGTGGGCCAATGCCTACCAGGGCGCGTGCCCGGACGCGACGATCGACTATCAGCCGAACGGCTCGGGCGCAGGGGTCCAGGACTTCATCAACGCGCAGACCGCGTTCGCCGGGTCGGACTCCGCGCTGTCGAGTGCGGAGAAGGCGGAAGCGGACGCGCGGTGCGCCGCCGGGCCCGCCATCGACCTCCCGGTGGTCGGTGGCGCGGTCGTGGCCGCTTACCGGGTCGACGGTGTGGAGAGCCTGGTGCTCACGCCGCAGCTCCTGGCCGGCATCTTCGCCGACGCCGTCACCCGTTGGAACGCACCCGAGATCGCTGCGGCCAACCCAGGGGTAGCCCTGCCGGACGCACCGATCGTGCACTTCCACCGCAGCGACTCCTCCGGCACCACCGACAACTTCACCAAGTACCTGTCAGCCACGGCCGCAGACGCATGGACGTTCCCCGGCGGCAAGGACTGGAGCGCTCCCGGCGGGCAGGGGGCGAAGGGCTCCGACGGTGTCGCGAACGCCGTCGCGAGCACCCCGAACTCGATCGGCTATCTGGAGCTGTCCTACGCCCGCAGTGCCGGGCTCCGCTCGGCGGCGATCGACAACGGGGCCGGACCGGTGGAGGCGACCAGCGCGAGCGCCGCACGGACCATTTCGCAGGCCGAGGTGGTCGGGAGCGGGCACGACCTCGTCCTCTCCCTCGACTACGCCACGAAGGCGCCCGGGGCGTACCCGCTCGTGCTCGTGACCTACGAGATCGCCTGCGAGCGGGGCGGTGACCCGGAGACCGCGCAACTGACGAAGTCGTTCCTCTCCTACGTCGTCAGCGATGCCGGGCAGTCCGTGCTCGAGGAGATCGGATACGTCCCGGTCGAAGGCGCCCTGCTGGACAAGGTGCGCGCCGCAGTCGACGCGATGTCGGTCTGAGCGGCACCAGGCGGCAGGAGGACACCGATGGGCACCACACCCCGGCTCGACCCGGCACTCGCCACGTCGCCCGACGAAGACGCGTCGCGACAGGTCCTCGGGCCGGCCGAGCGGCGCGGGGACCAGGTCTTCCGCGCCGTGAGCCGGGGTGCCGCCCAGCTGATTCTGCTGCTGCTCGCGGCGATCGCGTTGTTCCTCGTCTGGCGTGCCTTCCCTGCATTCCAGGCGAACACCGCGAGTTTCCTCACCACCACCGCATGGTTCCCCGACCAGGACCCGCCAGTGTTCGGGATCGCCGCCCTGGCGTTCGGGACGGTCCTCACGGCCGCCGTCGCGATGGTGCTCGCCGTACCGGTCGGCTACGGGATCGCCCTGTTCACCGTCTTCTACGCCGACAGGCGGGTCGGTGCGGCAGCCGGCTTCATCACCGACCTGCTGGCAGCGGTGCCGAGCATCGTGTTCGGACTCTGGGGCCTGGCGGTGCTGCAGCCTCACCTCGGCGGTCTCGGGCAATGGCTGAACACGTACCTCGGTGCGATTCCGTTGTTCCGCAACGACTCGGGGCTCTACACGAAGTCGATCCTCGTCGCCGGGATCGTCCTCGCGATCATGGTGCTGCCTACCGTGTCCGCGCTGTCCCGTGAGGTGTTCGTGCGGGTGCCGGCGACGCACGTCGAAGCCGCCCTCGCACTCGGTGCCACGCGCTGGGAGATGGTGCGCGCCTCAGTGCTGCCCTTCGCCCGGCCCGGCATGGTGTCGGCGGCGATGCTGGGCCTCGGGCGCGCGCTCGGCGAGACGATCGCCGTCGCGCTGGTGCTGTCCGCGGCGTTCGACGTCAGCTGGCAGCTCAGCGAGCCGGGCGGCAACACCTTCGCGGCGAACATCGCCCTGAAGTGGAACGAGGCCGGACCGATCGGGCTCTCCGCCCTCATCGCGAGCGGACTCGTGTTGTTCGCCCTCACCCTCGCGGTCAACGTCACCGCTCGGGCGATCCTGGCCCGCCGCGCCCGCTTCTCGGGAGGGGCAGCATGAGCCGGGTCGAGACGTACGCAACTGCCGCTCTCGTCGAGGATGCGTTGCGGGGACAGCGGTTGCCGGGCTGGGCCGCGCCCGCAGCTGCCGGACTCGCCGTCATGACGGCGCTGCTGCTCGCCGTCGCGACACCGGTCGATGGCGTCGCCGGCACGGCGGTCGTGGCGGTGCTGCTGTTCGTGGGGTTGCAGACCGCGTGGAGCGTGCGGGTCGAAGGGCGGCGCCACGCCGTCGACCGGCTGGCGACGACGGCCGTGCACGCCGCATTCCTGGCGGCGGTGCTGCCGCTGCTGTCGGTTCTGGTGACCTTGATCGCCAAGGGGATCCGGGCCATGTCGGGCGAGTTTCTCACCACCTCGATGCGCGGCGTCTCGCCGACGAGCGCCGGCGGCGGCCTGTACCACGCCCTCATCGGGACGCTCGAGCAGGTCGGCATCGCCGTACTGCTCGCGATCCCGCTCGGGGTGCTCGCCGCGATCTACCTCGTCGAGTACGGCCAGCATGCCGGGCACCGAGGCTTCGCCCGTGCCGTCGGCTTCGTCGTCGACGTCATGACGGGGGTGCCCTCGGTGGTGGTCGGCCTGTTCGTCTATACCGCTCTGGTGCTCACCCTGGGCCTGGGCCGCTCGGGGCTCGCGGCGTCCGTCGCGCTGACGATCCTCATGCTCCCCATGGTGGTTCGCTCCTGCGAGGAGATGCTGCGCGTGGTCCCGGACGAACTGCGCGAGGCGTCGTACGCGCTCGGCGTCCCGCGGTGGCGGACGATCGTGCGGGTCGTCGTACCCACGGCGATGGGCGGCATCGTCACGGGGGCGATGCTCGCCGTGGCCCGCGCGGCGGGCGAGACCGCTCCCCTGCTCCTCACGACGTTCCTGTCCAAGTCGGTCAACGCGGACCCGACGAACGGGCCGCAGGCCGCGCTACCGACGTTCCTCTGGGACCAGATCGCCAGCTCGACGCCGGCTTCCGTCGATCGGGCATGGGGTGCCGCGCTCGTTCTCGTGCTCGTGGTGACGGCCCTGTATCTCACCGCCCGGATCCTTGCCCGAACCACAGGAGTGAAGCGATGACCACCGCACCCGTCCAGGCCGCTCCGGCGACAGTCGCCCGCACCGCCCGCACCGCCGACCGGCAGCCCGGTGCTCGCCTCGTGACCCGGGACCTCTCCGCTTGCTATGGCGGGTTCGTGGCGGTCCGGGACGTGAACCTCGTCATCGAACCCCGTGCCGTGACAGCGCTGATCGGTCCGTCCGGCTGCGGGAAGTCGACGGTGCTGCGCACGCTGAACCGGATGCACGAGGTCGCTCCAGGAGCCGGCGTGTCCGGGTCGGTACACCTGAATGGCCAGGATCTCTACGCGCCGGAGGTCGACCCGGTGAACGTGCGCCGTACGGTCGGGATGGTCTTCCAGCGACCCAACCCCTTCCCGACCATGTCGGTGTACGAGAACGTCGTCGCCGGACTGCGGCTCGGCGGCACGCGACGCCGACGCCGGGAGCACGACGACGTGGTGGAGGAGGCGCTGCGCGGCGCGCACCTGTGGCACGAGGTCAAGGACCGGCTGCGCCGTCCTGGCGCCAGCCTCTCGGGCGGCCAGCAGCAACGGCTCTGCATCGCCCGGGCGATCGCGGTACGTCCGGCCGTGCTGCTGATGGACGAACCGTGCTCGGCCCTGGACCCGATCTCGACGCTCGCGATCGAGCAACTGCTCGCCAGCCTGCGCACCGACTACACGATCGTCATCGTCACCCACAACATGCAGCAGGCCGCGCGCGTCTCGGACACGACCGCGTTCTTCAACGTCACCGAACCCGGCGGCCCCGGCCGCCTCGTCGAGACCGGACCGACCGCCCGGATGTTCACCGCCCCAGCCGACCCGGCGACCGCCGACTACCTCGGCGGTCGGTTCGGTTGAGCGGCGGCGAGCCGGCGGCGTGACCGACCCCCACGCCCTGCGCTCGCCGCACCGTACGGTCCGTCAGCGGTCCGACCTGCCGGTGGCACGAACCCGGCGGTGCGGCTCGGTACGCTCACCGGTCATGAGCGTGCGGGTCTACACCGGGCCGCACGCCGACCGACGCGCGGGCGGGACGCTGCGCCGGCGGGTGCCGGCCGCGCTCGCGGCGGTCGCCGTCGCCGCGCAGATCGCCTGGCCCCTGACGAGCAGCAGTACGCGGGACCTCGTCACCGTGCTCGGCGTCGTGCTGTTCGTCCTCGCATGCGCGGCGCACGCCACAGCGGTCCGCGGACCGGGCTGGATGCTCGGCTGGCTGCTGCTCTCGGCAGGGATCGGTCTCGGCGCCGAGGTGCTGGGGCTGCGGACCGGCCTGCCGTTCGGCCACTACTCCTACGCGGACCGCCTCGGACCCGAACTGCTCGGCGTGCCGGTGGTGGTGGCACTCGCCTGGGCGATGATGAGCTACCCCTGCCTGCTGGCAGCCCGGCGGTTGACGCGTCACCCGGTCGCGACCGCTGCGCTCGCTGCCCTCGCGCTCGCGTCCTGGGACCTGTTCCTCGACCCGCAGATGGTCGGCGAGGGTCACTGGACCTGGCACGACGTCCCGGTCGCGCTGCCCGGGATCCCCGGTATCCCGCTGCAGAACTTCGTGGGTTGGCTGCTCGTCGCCCTGGTCCTGATGCTGCTGCTCGACCGGCTGCCGCGGCGCTCGGACGACGGGTCGGTGCCGCCCGACGGGGCGCCGGCCGCGCTGCTCGGCTGGACGTACGCGTCGAACGTGATCCTGGCGCTCGTCTTCGAGCACCGTCCGGCGGTGGCCGCCTGGGGCGGCGTGGCGATGGGCATCGTCGTGCTGCCGTACCTCGTCGTCGCGCTCTCGGACCGGCGCTGAGCCGGATGCGGGCCTCGACCCTGGTCGCGGTCGGGTGCTCCGCGGCCGCGGGGATCGCGACGTTGCACACCGCGTGGAACCTGCGCCGGCTCCCACGCCCTGCACCTGCCAGCTCTCCGATCACCGAGCGGGTGAGCGTGCTCGTGCCGGCGAGGAACGAGGCGCGGCGGCTCGCCGGCTGCCTGCGGGCGCTTCGCGCGACGGCCGGAATCGCCGAGCTGGAGGTCCTCGTGCTCGACGACGCCTCCACCGACGGCACGGCCGAGGTCGCCCGGCAGGTGTTCGGCGACGACCCGCGGTGCCGCGTCGTCGCCGGCTCCGACGGGCCACCGCCGGGGTGGACCGGCAAGGCATGGGCGTGCGCGCAGCTGTCGCAGCTCGCCACCGGTGCGGTGCTCGTCTTCGTCGACGCCGACGTACGGGTGGCACCGGACGGGATCGCCGCCACGGTCGGTGCGCTGCGCACCCTCGGGCTGGACCTGGTGAGCCCGTACCCCCGCCAGCTCGCGGACGGGCCGCTCCCCCGGCTCGTGCAGCCGTTGCTGCAGTGGTCCTGGGCGACGTTCCTCCCGATGCGCGTCGCGCACCGCTCGGCACGGCCCTCCCTCGCGGCGGCGAACGGTCAGCTGCTCGCCTGCGACGCCGCCGCGTACCGGGCGGCCGGCGGGCACGCGGCGGTACGGGACGCCGTGCTCGACGACGTCGCACTGCTGCGGGCCCTGCAACGTGCGGGCTACCGCGGCGGGATCGTGGACGGCACCGGACTCGCCGTCTGCCGGATGTACGACACCGGCGCCGAACTCGTCGACGGGTACGCGAAGTCGCTGTGGAGCGCGTTCGGCTCGCCGGCGGGCGCCGCGGCCGTCGCCGGGTCACTGGCCGCGATGTACGTCGTACCACCGGTGTTCGCGCTGGCCGGGCGCTCTCGCGGCGCGCGCTGGAGCGGCGCGGCAGGCTACGCCGCCGGGGTCATCGGGCGGGTGCTCGTCGCGCGGCGCACCGGGCAGCGTGTCTACCCCGACGCGTTCGCCCACCCGATGTCGATCGCGGCATTCGCTTGGTTGGTGGACCTCTCCTGGCGCCGCCGACGGCGCGGGCTCCTGCGCTGGCGCGGGCGACCGCTCCCCGACTGACCCGCGAGCCTAGGCTCGCGGCCGTGGCGCGGGTGGTGGTCGTCGGTTCCGGTGCAGGCGGCATGGCCGTCGCCATCCGGCTGGCGGTACGCCGCCACGACGTCACGCTGGTCGAGCAGGGCGGCTCGTACGGCGGCAAGCTCGCCGGCTACCGCCGGGACGGCTTCGTCTTCGACACCGGGCCGTCGTTGCTCACGCTGCCGGCCGTCTACCGGGACCTGTTCGCCCGTACCGGAAAACCGCTCGAGGAGCTGCTCGAGGTCACCATGCCGGAGACGGCCTTCCGGTACCGGTTCGCCGACGGAACCACGGTCGAGCTTCCGCCGGCCGACTCGGGGCTCTGCGCGGCGGCGTTCGGCGCCGCGTTCGGCGGTACGGCGGAGCGGGACTGGCGGGCGCTGATGGCCCGCGCGGCCCGCGTGTGGCAGATCACCAGGCGGCCCTTCATCGAAGCACCGGCCCCGACACCCCGTGAGCTGCTTCCCTTGGCGCGCAACGTCTCCGACGTACGTACGGTCGCGCCGTTCTCCACGCTGCGCGCCCTCGGCCGCCGCACGCTCTCCGATCCCCGGCTGCGCCAGGTGCTCGACCGGTACGCGACCTACACCGGGTCCGACCCCCGTCGGGCGCCAGCCGCGCTCGCCACCGTGCCGTACGTGGAGCAGACCTTCGGCGTGCACCACGTCGCCGGGGGACTGCACCGGCTCGCCACGGCGCTCTACGAGAGGTCGCTCGAACGCGGTGTGCGGTACCGCTTCGACGTGCCGGTCACGCAGGTCGTGCTCGCGGGCGGACGCGTCGCGGGCGTACGCCTCGCGGACGGTGAGGTGCTGCCCGCCGACATCGTGGTGTCCGACGCGGACGCGTCCGCCCTCTACGGACAGCTGCTGCCAGAAGGCGCTGCGCCGCAACAGTTTCGGCGGTTGCGCCGCGCCACACCGTCGCTGTCGGGCTTCGTGCTGCTGCTGGCCGTACGCGGTCGTACGCCCGGCATCCGGCACCACAACGTGTGGTTCCCGGCCGAGTACGACACCGAGTTCGACGCCGTCTTCGGGCGCCGGGCGCGGCTGGTGCCCGAGCCGACGATCTATGCCTGCGTACCCGACGACCCGGCGATGCGTCCCGACGGTGACCACGAGTCCTGGTCGGTCCTGGTGAACGCCCCCCGTCACTCCACGGCCCCGGCTCGCGGGGCGATCGACTGGGACGCACCGGGACTTGCCGAGTCCTACCGGGACCAGGTCCTCGCGATCCTGGCCGCCCGCGGCACCGACCTGCGCGAGCGGCTGCTCTGGTCGGTCGTGCGTACCCCCGCCGACCTCGAGCGCGAGACCGGGGCCGTCGGCGGCGCGATCTACGGATCGTCCAGCAACGGAGTACGCGCCGCCTTCCAGCGACCGGCCAACGCCGGCCCGGTGCCCGGCCTGTTCCTGGTCGGAGGTTCGGCGCACCCGGGGGGCGGGCTGCCGCTCGTCGGCATCTCCGCCGAGACCGTCGCCAACCTCGTCGGCCGCGCCTGACCCTCCGCGTGTCCCTGCTCGAAACGTCGTCAACTCCGCGAGTTGACGACGTTTCGAGCAGGGACACGCGTAGATGGGAGTGTCAGGTGGGGGTGCGCAGCCGCCGGTGGGCGCTCGCGAGCAGCGCCGGCAGGGCCACGGCTCCCAGCGCGAGACAGAGGTACGCGCCCCCCGCGGCCCACCGGTCGGCCCTGTCCGGGTAGACCCCGCCGGCGAGCAGGAACATCATCACGACCGCGACCCGCGCCGGGCGCTCCCCCACGGTCAAGGGCAGTGCCCTGGCACCGAGGCCGGCAGCCCGCGACCGGGCGTACTCCGCCGTGACGGCCAGGATCAGCGCTCCTAGGACCGCCCACGCCGGTGCCCCGGCCAGATAGAGCGCGAGCAGCAGCAGCGCATCGCTGATGCGGTCGCACACCGAGTCGAGCACGGCGCCCCACGGACCGTCGCGACCGGTGCAGAGGGCGACCGCTCCGTCGAGCCCGTCGAGCAGCGCCGCGGCGGCGACGGCAGCGGCGGCGGCCAGCAGCCACCGCTCGCCGGCCCACGCGCCCACGCAGGCCGCGCCAGCGAACGCCACGGCAGCAAGGGAGAGCAGATCCGGCGGCACCCGGGCAGCGACGAACGGGCGAGCGGCCGCGTACGAGAGCCCCAGCCAGAGCCGCACCGGCCCCCGCGGCACGATCCCGTCGTGCCGCTGCGACCAGCGCGCCAGGTAGTCGTCGCGGGACAGGGTCACGATCCTGGGCCGAGGGCCCAGGTCACCGTCACCGTCGCCCGTACGCTGCCCTCGCCCCCGTCGACGGGTACGGCCTCCTGTTCGACCGCCATCGCCGCCATGCGCACCGGCCCGCCCAGGGAGGCAGCACCCTCGACGACGCGGCGCACCTCGCCGAGGGCCTGACCGGCGAGCCCGGCGTACTGCTGCGCCCTGACGAGCGCGTCGGCGTACGCGCGGTCGCGCGCCAGCCGCGCCAACGTGTGCGGTTCCCGGTGGCCGAACCGGACCCCGTCGACACGCGCCGCGTCCCCGCCGGCATCGACGGCGGCGACGAGCAGCGACCCGACACCCTCGACGTCGTCCAGCTCGAGGCGCAGCCCGAACGACGCTTCGTACGACACCACCGTCGGCCACGGGTCGTGCACCGGCGACAGCGTCACTGCACCGGTGGTCAGCGCGTGCTCCCGCACGCCGCGCGCGAGAACTGCCTGGCGTACCTGCGAGACGGCGTACCCGGCCCGGGTCGTCGCGTCTCCGGGTGACGCTGCCCGGGCGGCTACGGCGAGGACGAGCGTCGCGCGGTCGTACGGCCCGCTCGCCTCGCCGTATCCCGTCGTCGTCACCGTCCGCGCCATGGCCGCATCCTCCCCCACCACGCGCGCTCGGCCGACACGACGCCCCTGCGCCGTTGGAGGCGGAGTGAACAGCGGCCGTCACCTGCATCATGCCCGCTGGAGCGGCGAAGGCCCTCGCCCTCGACCCACTTCGCGTAAGAAGGGCCGGTAATCAGCGCAGGCCGAGGCCTTGGTAGATCTCACGGGTCGCGGTGGAACGATTGAGCGTGATGAAGTGCAGGCCCGGCGCGCCCTCGGCGAGCAGCCGCTCGCACATCGCGGCCGCCCACTCCACGCCGATCTCGCGTACGGCGTCGGGGTCGTCCTCGACCGCGTGCAGCCGGTGCGCGAGCTCAGGAGGGAAGGCCGCGCCGGACAGGACGGCGAACCGTTCGATCTGCGACACGTTCGTCACCGGCATGATCCCCGGCAGGATCGGCACCTCGCAGCCGTACGCCGCCACCCGGTCGCGCAGCCGCAAGTAGTCCTCGACGTAGAAGAACATCTGCGTGATCGCGAAATCGGCGCCGGCGCGGCACTTCTCGACGAACCACTTCACGTCGCTGTCGAGGTCCGGCGAGCGGGGGTGCTTCTCCGGGAAGGCCGCCACTCCGACGCAGAAGTCGCCGGAGTCGCGCACCAGGCGGACCAGGTCGGCGGCGTACTCGAAACCGTCCGGGTGCGAGACCCACTCCGCCTGCGGGTCGCCGGGAGGATCGCCGCGCAGTGCCAGGACGTTGCGGATCCCGGCGTCGGCGTACTGGCCGATGATGCGCCGCAGCTCCGCCACCGAGTGGTTCACCGCGGTCAAGTGACCCACCGGGGTGAGCGTGGAGTCGGAGGCGATCGCCTCGGTGATCGCGACCGTACGCTCGCGGGTCGAGCCACCGGCGCCGTACGTCACGGATACGAACGTCGGCTGGAGCGATTCGAGCTCGCGCAGCGCGCGCCACAGCGTCCGCTCCCCCTCGGCCGTCTTGGGCGGGAAGAACTCGAAGGAGAAGGACCGGCCACCGGCGGCCAGCAGGTCGGCGACCGTCGCGGCCCCGCCAGGCATCGTCGACGGGAGTCCGAGGGCCATGCTCGACAGGCTAAGCCCTGCTGTGCGAGGGACCGGAGCGAGGATCTACCGTGCCAGTCATGCCCGAGACGACGGCCGGGCCGGGCGCGGATGCGCGCACTGGCAGCGAGGCGGACCCCGACCTGCGTGTCCGGGTGCAGCACTGCCTGGACGACTTCGTCGGTGCCAAGACGGGCACACTGGCCGCGATCGACCCGGCGCTCGCCGAGCTCACCGCCGCGCTGCGCGACCTGCTCTCGGGCGGCAAACGACTGCGCGCCGCCTTCGCGTACTGGGGCTGGCGCGGCGCCGGCGGCGCGGACCGTGACGAGGCGGTCCGCGCGGCGAGCGCGCTCGAGCTGCTGCAGGCGTGCGCGCTGGTCCACGACGACGTGATGGACGCGAGCGACACCCGGCGGGGCATGCCCGCCGCGCACCACCGGTTCGCCGCGGTGCACGGGGACGCGGGCTGGGTGCGCTCCCCCGAGTCGTTCGGTACGGGGGCCGCGATCCTGCTCGGTGACCTCTGCCTGGCGTGGGCCGACGAGCTGCTGTTCGCGTGCGGGCTGGACGCGGCCGCGCTGACGCGCGCCAAGCCGGTGTACGACCGGATGCGCACCGAGCTGATGGCCGGGCAGTACCTCGACCTCGTCGAGCAGGCCCGCGGGGGCGGTTCGGTGGAGCGGGCCATGACCGTGGCGCGGTTCAAGACAGCGAAGTACACCGTCGAGCGACCGCTGCAGCTCGGCGGCGCGCTCGCCGCAGCGAGCACCGAGCTGCTGCAGGCCTACTCCCGGTACGGGTTGCCGCTCGGCGAGGCCTTCCAGCTGCGCGACGACGTCCTCGGAGTCTTCGGCGACCCCGCGCACACCGGCAAGCCCGCCGGCGACGACATCCGGGAGGGCAAGCGCACGGTCCTCGTCGCAGCCGCCGCCGAGCTGGGGACCGCCGCGCAGCGCCGCACCCTGGAGCGCGACGTCGGCCGCGCCGACCTCGACGACGACGGCGTCGCCGAGGTGCGCGAGGTCATCGCCTCCTCCGGCGCGTTGGCCCGCGTCGAGAGCGACATCGCTGCCCTCACCCGAGAGTCGCTCGCCGCACTCGACACGGCCGAGCTGACGCCGGCGGCGCACACCGCGCTGGTCAGCCTCGCCAGGGACGCGACGGCGCGTACCCGGTGAGCGCCCGCCGGGTCGCCGGACCCACCGACCGGGTGGTCGTCGTCGGTGCCGGGCTCGCCGGGCTGGCCTGCGCGCTGCACCTGGCGGGTGCCGGACGCGAGGTCACCGTGCTGGAGCGCGAGGCGGTCCCGGGCGGGCGGGCCGGGCTGCTGGAGCACGACGGCTACCGCTTCGACACCGGTCCGACAGTGCTGACGATGCCCGAGCTCGCCGCGGACGCGTTCGCGGCCGTGGGTG
The DNA here is from genome assembly GCA_017848795.1 of Candidatus Nanopelagicales bacterium. Classification (GTDB taxonomy): domain Bacteria; phylum Actinomycetota; class Actinomycetes; order S36-B12; family CAIYMF01; genus JAFIHG01. Next base: position 62,651 of record JAFIHG010000047.1, read on the forward strand.
AACGACTCTCGGACTGGCTCACCCTCGAGCGGCTCGACCCCGCCTACCGGGCGCACTACCCCGACGGGACCACGCTGGACGTGCGGGCCGAGGTCGAGGACACCGCCGGCGAGATCGCCCGGCTGTGCGGACCCCGGGAGGCCGACGGGTTCCGCCGGTTCGTGCGGTTCGCGACCCGGCTCTACCGCTACGAGATGACCGACTTCATCGACCGCAACTTCGACTCGCCGTTGGGTCTGCTGACCCCGGACCTGGCCCGGCTCGTCGCCCTCGGCGCTTTCCGTCGCCTCGCCCCCAAGGTCGGGCAGTTCCTGCGCGACCCGCGTACGACGAGGCTGTTCACCTTCCAGTCGATGTACGCCGGCATGGCGCCGCGCGACGCGCTCGCGATCTACGCCGTCATCGCGTACATGGACTGTGTGGCCGGCGTGTACTTCCCCCGCGGCGGCATGCACGCCCTGCCCGCAGCGATGGCCGCGGTGGCCGCGCAGCACGGGGTCCGCTTCCGGTACGGCACGACGGTGACGAGCGTCGAACGCAGCGGCGACCGCGCGCACGGCGTGCGTACCGCCGACGGCGAACGCATCCCCGCGGACGTGGTCGTGCTGAACCCGGACCTACCGGTCGCGCAGCGCGACCTGCTCGGGATCCGGCCCCGCCGGTTGCGCTACAGCCCGTCCTGCTTCCTGCTGCTCGCCGGCTCACCGCGCGCCTATCGCGGCGCGGCCCACCACAACCTGCACTTCGGGCGCAGCTGGGACGGCGTCTTCGACGATCTGGTCCGTCGCGGCCGCCTGATGCAGGACCCGAGCCTGCTTGTCACCAACCCGACCCGCACCGACCCTTCCCTCGCCCCGCCGGGACGCCAGTCGTACTACGTGCTGGCGCCGACGCCGAACCTCGACGCCCCGATCGACTGGAGGATCACGTCGGGCCGCTACCGGGACGAGATCGTGCGGACCCTGGAAGCACGCGGATACCACGGGTTCGCTGGCGGCCTGCAGGTGGTGCAGGTCACGACGCCCCTCGACTGGCAGGCGCGCGGCATGGCGCACGGCACCCCCTTCGCGGCCGCGCACACGTTCACCCAGACCGGTCCGTTCCGGCCTTCCAACCTGTGGGGGCGCAACGTCGTGTTCGCCGGATCCGGCACCCGTCCCGGAGTGGGGGTGCCGATGGTGCTGATCTCCGGGCGACTCGCTGCCGAGCGGATCACCGGCGCGCAGCGCGGCGGCTGACCCGCACCGGGCTTGTACGCTCGTGCCTCGTGGACGACCGCGGACCGAGCGACGGAGGTGTGCCCTCCGGCGAGCACCTGCAGCCGGTCCTCGCGTTCGCGCTGCGCCACGTCGTGCCGGGGCTGATCGGCGCCGTGATGCTGGCGATCGGTGCCGTCGGTGTGGGGTGGTTGCCGCCGCCCGCGCCGCCGTTCTACCAGGACAGCGCGCTGCCGGTCGTCGAATGGTTCCGCAGCGGAGTCGGCAGCTGGCTGGCACGCGCGTTCGTGATCGCCGGCGGCGCGCTGGTGCTGCAGAGCTGGCTGGTGCTCGGGATCGACGTGATGCGCGGGCGCATCACCGATCTGCGGCGGCTGTGGGGCGTCCTCGGCGCCTGGTGCGCGCCGCTGCTGCTCGTACCACCGCTGTTCAGCCGGGACATCTACTCCTACTACGTGCAGGGCAAGCTCTTCCTGTCGGGACAGAACCCCTACACCACCGGCGTGATCTCCGTTCCCGGCTGGTTCCAGGACGGTGTCGACCCGCAGTGGGCGCAGACCCCGACGCCGTACGGTCCGTTGTGGCTGTCGCTGTCGCGCGGCGTCGTGGCGCTGTTCGGCGACAACGTCTACCTGGGAGTGCTGAGCTTCCGGCTGCTCGCGCTGGTCGGCGTCGTGCTGCTCGCGTACTTCGTGCCGCGCCTGGCATTCCTGAACGGGATCAGCGCTCCCAAGGCGCTCTGGCTCGGCGTGCTGAACCCGTTGGTGCTGCTGCTGTTCGTGCTCAGCGGCCACAACGACGCGCTCATGATGGGGTTGCTCGTCGCCGGCCTGGTCCTGGTCTGTGAACGACGCCCCGTGCTCGGCATCCTGCTCGTGACGGCAGCCATCGCGATCAAGCCGATCGCGTTGCTGGCGCTGCCGTTCGTCGGGCTGCTGTGGGCGGGCAGCCGAGCCGACGTGCGGACCCGGGTGCTGCGGTGGGTGCAGACCGGGGTCATCTCGGTGCTGTCCTTCTTCGGGATCTCAGCGGTCGTCGGGGCCGGCTTCGGATGGGTCGGCGCGCTCACCGCCCCCGGGGAGGTCACCACCTGGCTCTCGCCGCCGAGCGCGCTCGGCATGCTGATGGGCTGGTTCGGCCAGCAGATCGGGCTCGGTGATCACACCGACGGCCTGCTGGTCGTCACCCGTACGCTCGCCGCCCTGGTGGCGATCGCCATCGTGGGGCGACTCTGCCTGCGCCCCGAAGGACGCACCCCGATGCGCGGACTGGTCCTGGCGCTGCTGACGGTGATCCTGCTCGGCCCGACCTTCCAGACCTGGTACCTGCTCTGGATCATCCCGCTCGCAGCGGCCTCCGGGCTGGGTACGCGCGCGCTGCGCGCCACGCTGCTCGTCGTCGCCGGCGGCACGCTCTACAGCCTGTGCGAGACGAGCGCCACGTCCGACATCCACCTGGACATCAACGACGGGATCGCGATGCTGGTCACCGTCGCGGTCGTGGTCCTCGCGGTCGTGACCAGCGGCCGGGAGCGTTCGCTGCTGCTCGGCGACCAGGTCTCCCACGGGTTGCTGCCCGAGGACCGGCCGGCGCGCGCCCGCTACGACGCGCTCGTCGTGCGCCGGGTCCCCTCGCGGTGAGCGCACCGGACCGCTGCGACCTCGCGGCCGCCGCTCCGCCCGAGCGCCGACGCGCGGCGCAGGGGCGGATGACCGCCGCCGCCGACGCGCTGTGGCGCGGGTGGGACGTCCTGCTCGGCCGCCACGCGTCCTGGGGCGCCGGTGCGCGCGGGATCGCCGTGGGCTGGGTGCTCTCCCGGGCGCTGATGGTGCTGCTGCTGGTCGGGCTCGAGTCGACGATCCTCAACGACGTCCGCTACTACGCCGCCGGCATCGCCGAAGTCGGTCCGGCCACGCCACCGGGTGCAGTGCTCCGGGAATACCCGACCCCGGTGCTGGGCCTGCTCGCCGTGCCGTGGCTGCTGGGGCGCAGCATCGGGGCGTACGTCGTGCTGTTCGTCGTGCTCATGCTCGCGTGCGACGCGGTGTTCACCTGGCTGCTCGCGCGGCACCGCCCGCGGCGCGCCGCGCGCGACGCGACGACGCTCTGGCTCGTCGCCGGCCCGGCGCTCGGCCCGCTCGCGCTGACCCGGTTCGACGTGCTGCCCGGCATGCTCGCCGGTGTCGCGGTGCTCTGCCTGGCCACCCGGCCCCGTACCGCGGGCGCGCTCGTGACGGTCGGTGCCGCCATCAAGCTGTGGCCGGCGTTGCTGCTGCCCGCCGTGCTCGGTCCGCGCGCCGGACGGCTGCGGGTCCTCTCCGGCGCCGTCGTCACCGGCGTCGTGGTGCTCGCCGGGTCACTCGCCGTCGGTGGCGTCGACCGGCTGCTCTCGCCACTGGAGTACCAGACCGACCGCGGGCTGCAGGTCGAGTCGGTCGCCGCGCTGCCCCTCATGCTGATCTGGTCGGTGGCGCACGGCGCATGGCAAATCACCTTCTCGCGCTTCATCACCTCCGAGATCAGCGGGCCGGGCGACCAGGTGATGCTGACCCTCGCGACGGCGTCGTCGCTGCTCGCGCTGGCGCTCATGGTGCTGCTGTGGCTGCGCGCGTGGCGGACCCGCACGGTGAGCCCGGCGGTCGTCGGCTGGGTGATGCTGACCTGCACCGCGCTGTTCATCGTGACCAACAAGGTGTTCAGCCCGCAGTACCTGCTGTGGCTCTCCCCGCTGGCGGTCGCTGTGGTGGCGCTCGGCCCGCGCCGCGACCGAGGGGCGCGCCGCTTCGCCGTGGTGCTCGTCGTCGTCGGAGCGCTCACCCAGGTGATCTATCCGAACGCGTACGTGCTCGTGACCGAGATGAGCTGGGCGAACCCGATCGGCGTGGGACTGCTGGCGGCACGCGACGTCGGCCTGCTCGGCCTCACCTGGTACGCCGCCGCGCGCGCATGGAACGGGACAGCACGGCCCGCGACCGGGCGGCGCCCATCGACCCGCGTCGCCGATCCGCGCGGCTGAGACCTCGACGTCAGGGACCGTACTGCGCGCAGAGCGGGTCGGTAGGGATGTCGCGGTGCAGCAGCACGATGCTGCCGTCGCGCGCGACGACCCGGAACCCCTCGCCGGTCGCGGTCCGCAGGTAGTCGTGCGGGTCGGGCCCGAGGTAACCGGTCTCGTCCTGCGAGAGGTCGAGCAGCACCCACCCCGCCGGGGGTCCGGGCATTCCGGGGTTGGTCACGTAGTCGCGGTGGGTGAGCTGGGGGACGGCGCGGTCGTCGGCCTGCACGCATACGCCGTCCGGGATCAGCGGCAGGACCCGCGCGAGCGACTCGCTGCGCGGGGTCTGCTGCCACGCCTCGCCGGTCACCAGCCGCCCGACGGGGAACTGCGTCTGCAGCGCGAGCGATCCGACCAGCGGGATCGCGGCCACGAGTGCTGCCCACGGCAGCACCCACCGGCGCAGCGCCGGCCACCGCGCGCGCAGCCGTCCCACCGTGTCGACGGCGCCGAGGAACAACACCGGCGCCAGCACCCCGGTGTAGTGGAACTCGGTGGTCCACAACGCTTCCCGGGAGCTGAAGAACCGCTCCGCGAAGATCGGCAACGTCAGCAGGACGTACGGCGAGAACAACGCGAGGAACAGGGTCGTCGCGCCGAAAGCCCACAGCAGCGTGTAGGTCTTGGTGACCGGCGTGAGGAACTCCCGCAGCGTCCCGAGCGGGTCGCGGACGACGTGCAGCGCCGCGGCCGGCAGGTTCGGGCCGAGCGAGTCGTACGTCCAGTACGCGAACGTGCCGCTCGCCGCGAACGTCGGTATCACCCATTCGGTCGCCAGCAGGTACCCGCCCACCCCGAGGACGGCGAGCACGGCTGCCAGCAGGTAGCGCCGGCGCAGCAGCACGATCAGCGCCACCATCAGCACCAACGCACCCATGTCCTCGCGCACGAGCAGCAGCAGCGCGCACAGCCCCACCACCCATGCCCAGGAACCGCGAGCACGTCCGTCGCCGCCTGCAGGACCGCCGTCGCCGCGTGCCGATGGCGCACCCTTGACGGCGTAACGATCAACAACATCGATCAGGAACGCGAGGATCGGCACCGCGAACGCGACCTCGTGGAAGTCGAAGTCGACCATCCCCTGCAGCGGCCAGCACAGCGCGTAGCCGACGACGACGAGGACGGTCGGCACCCGCTCGAGCCGGCGGCGGGTGAAGCGCCAGACCGGGATCACCGACAGCGCCAGCAGGAATGCCTGCGCCAGCAGCAACATCCGCGGGTCGTCCCAGACCCAGTACAGCGGTGCGAGCACCGCGATGATCGGGTGGAAGTGGTCGCCGAGCAGGTTGTAGTGCAGCCCCTTGAGCGGGACCTCGGGCGCCTGGAAGTGGGCGTACGCCTGGATCGCCTGGTCGAAGATGCCGAGGTCGTACCCGGCCGTCAGGTAGGTGTGCTGGCGCAGCACCGCGTAGCTGCCGAACACCACGAAGACGGCGGCCGCGATCAGGTACGGCAGCAGGCGGTCCCGCGAGCCCTGCCCGGACCCGGCGGCTCTGGCGCGTGTCGGAGCCGGTGACGCGGTCAGGACTCCTCGCCTCCGGGCGGCTCGTCGTACGGCTCGTCCGGGTCGATGTCGTCCAGCTCGAGATCCATGTCGGGTTCGTCGGCCTCGTCCGGTCCCTCGCCTACTCGCAGCACGACGAACGGCACCCCGTCCACCCCGAGGGTGCGCGCGGTGTCCTCGAAGACGTCGAGCGCGGTCGCGTACTCCTCAGGGTCGCTCTCCGCGAACAGCGCCCAGTCGGTCCAGATGACGACCGTGCCGTCGGCGCCTCGGCCGGTCGGCAGGTCCGCGAGGCTCTCCTCGAGCGCGTCCCAGTTGTGCCCGAACCACTCCGGCAGCCCGAAGGCGTCCTGGCACAGCTCGAGGAAGCCGGCCTTGTCCTCGACCTCCGTACCCTCGAGCAGCACGCAGTACCGGCCCAGCGCCCGGGCCGCCTCCTCGAGCTCGGCGGGCGGCGCCGAGAACCGTACGACGCCGCGCGCGGCGGCGAGCTGCTGGCGGCTCACGACCATGGCGCGATGATCTCCCGGAACGTCCGGTAGTGGTCGGTGGTCCAGAACCGCGACCCGTCGGCCCCCGTGACGATCCGCCGCGGGCCGCGGTCGCCCGCGCCGGGGGTTGTGACCGTGTACTCGTGGTAGAAGCCGGAGTCCTTGCGCGGCAGGCGCTTCTCGCGGTTGTCGAAGATGAGCCCGTCGTTCGGGTACGGGAACGGCCCGCCGTCCTTGATGACGCGCAGCGTGGCCACCGCCTGCTTCGGCAGCGCCTTCAGGGTGATCGTCGCCAGCTTCGTCGTGGCCTTCGGCGGCGCGAGCGTGTCCGCGTCGGGGTAGTTGGTCGGGTCCGGGGGCCGGGTGGTCGGGCCTGTCGGCTGCGAGGAGCCGCTCGGTCCCGCCGTGGGGCCCTTGGTGGGTCCGCCCGTCGGATCGGACGTGCCGGGTGACGGCGCGGAGGCGCTGGGAGAGGCGGGCGACGAGCCGGCGGGAGCGGTGTCCGCGCCGCCCGGCGCCGCCGGCGCGCCGGAGCAGCCGGCGAGCACGACCGCGAGCACGCCGGCGAGCAGCACCGATCCGGTGGTGGTGGGTCTGGCGCGCACTGCTCGCTCCGCTCCTGGGTCGTCGTCGGGCCGCGAAGGCCGTCACGGGGTTCCGTAGGCACCGACGTGCGGGGCCGCGCGGGAGGTTCCGCCCGCCGGGGACCACGATCCTGGCACGGCTGGTCGGCGGCGCGGTCTCACCCGATGGGAGGATCGCCCGGTGGCCGCACGTGAGCTCACCGCCGCCGGTGTCACCGATCCGGCGCTCCGTGCGTCGTACGACCGCTGCCGGGCCCTGCTCGCCCGGCACGGCCGCACGTACCACCTCGCGACGGCGCTGCTGCCGCCGGCCACCCGCCCGTACGTCCACGCGCTGTACGGCTTCGCGCGGTGGAGCGACGAGATCGTCGACGGTCCGGACAGCGAGGGGCGTGCCGCGCGGCTCGCCGCGTGGACCGAGCTCGTGCTGGGCGACCTGGACCGGGGGCACTCGTCCCACCCGGTCGCCGCGGCGGTCGTCGACACCGCGCAGCGGTGGGCGATCCCGCGCCGGCACTTCGAGGTGTTCCTGGCCGCGATGGCGGCCGACCTGACGGTCCGCGCGTACCGGACGTACGACGAGCTGCGCGCCTACATGGACGGGTCGGCGGCGGCGATCGGGCTGGCGTTGTTGCCCGTGCTCGGCGCGAGCTCGTCCGCGGCGAGCGCACCGGCCCGGGACCTCGGGTACGCGTTCCAGCTCGCGAACTTCGTACGCGACGTCGGGGAGGACCTCGACCGGGGCCGGGTGTACCTGCCGGAAGAGGACCTGGAGCGGTTCGGCAGCAGCCGCGCGGAGGTCGAGCGGCGCGTCGTCACACCGGCGCTGCACGCCGCCCTCGCCTTCCAGGTGGCGCGGGTGCACGAGCTGCGGGAGGCCGCAGCGCCCGGGATCGCGCTGCTGCACCCGGCGGTGCAGCCCGGCATCCGCGCCGCGCTGGTGCTCTACTGCGCCATCGCCGATGCGGTGGCCGACCTGGACTACCAGGTGTTCGACGCCCGCGCGCGCGTGCGGCTGCGGCGGCGGGTCAGCGTCGCCGCGCAGGCGTGGGTCGCCGCGGGGCGGGCGCGGCGCCGCCACGGCCCGGTTCCTCTCCCGCGACAGGGTGTTTCCCCCAGTCTCCAGGCTCGGTGAGTCACCTCGCTGCGCGATCAGCGCTGCAGGCCGCGCCGGCCCCACCACACCCACAGCGAGAGCGTCGCGACGACGAGCGCGAAACCGAACAGCAGGTCCTCCACCGGGGCGTACGCGATCCGGCCCTCCCCGAGGAACACCACCTCGCCCGACCCGAGCGAGCTCGCTGCGGCGTACCTGACCACTCCGGTGCCCGACAGCACGGCGTTGGTCAGCAGCTGGAAGCCGAACAGGATCGCGTAGGTCACCCAGAAGACCTTGCGCCCCAGCAGCCGGGTCCGCAGCACCCACACGTCGAGGACGACAGCGCACACCACCCCGAGCACCGCGAGCTGCGTGTAGGTCATCACCGGTCCTGCTCGTCGCCGACGGGCCAGCCGCGTACCGTCCGCACCGCCTCGAGCGCGAGGATCGCCGCCAGCGGCACCACCAGGAAGAACAGCGCCTCCTCCAGCGGCAGCCCGCCGGGGAGCACCACGCCGACGAACCAGTCCAGGTCGAACCACCAGTGGCCCTGCGCCACCGCGTAGAGGTCCCAGGCGGCGAACACCGCGGCGACCGGCAGCACGGTGGCCAGCAGCCGCTTCCAGCGGGCGAGCACGCGCACGTGCAGCACGAGCTCGAGCCAGCCGCTGGCCAGCAGGATGAAGACCAGGACGGCGAGGTAGGTCAGATGCCGCACGGACCGGCCTGCCTCAACCGTGCAGCGCGGTGCTGAGTTCGCGCGCCGCCGCACCGGGGTCGGCCGCCTCGGTGAGCGCGCGTACGACGACCACCCGCGTCGCGCCCGCCGCGAGCACCTGCGGCAGGCGCGCGGCGTCGATCCCGCCGATGGCGAACCAGGGCCGGGCCGGCGCGGTCGCGGCAACCGCCCGTACCAGCTCGAGCCCGGGCGCGGGCCGGCCCGGCTTGGTCGGGGTCGGCCAGCACGGGCCGACGGCGACGTAGTCGACACCGGGCTCCTGCAGCGCCGCCGTCGACTCGTGCAGCGCGTGGGAGGAGCGTCCGACGAGCACGTCGTCGCCGATGATCGACCGGGCCAGTGGCACCGCGAGGTCGTCCTGGCCCAGGTGCAGCACATCCGGGGCGGCGGCGAAGGCGATGTCCGCCCGGTCGTTCACGGCGGCGAGCGCTCCGTGCCGGTGGGCGGCCCGGGTGACGATCTCGAGCGCGGCGAGCTCGTCGCGCGCCTCCATCCCCTTCTGGCGCAGCTGGACGACATCGACGCCGCCGGCGAGCACCTCGTCCAGGAAGGTCTCGAGATCGGCCGGCCCGCTGCGCGCGTCCGTGCACAGGTACAGCCGCGCGTCCGCCAGCCGCGCCACCCGTTCGTCCCGCATGCCCTCATCCAACCCCAACGCACCGGACGGGGCCCGCACGCCGCCGAGCGGCGGCCCGCGCCCATCCGGCCGCGGGCGGCGCGGCACGCCCGGAGGTACGCTGGCGAGGTCCCCGGGAGTCGCGGTACGGCGCGGCTGAGAGGGCGAGCCGACACCTCGCCGACCGGACGAACCTGATCCGGCTCGCACCGGCGGAGGGAGTGACGTGGACCCCAGCGGCACCGCACGGCCCGACGACGACGACGTCGTCGTCGTCGGCGCGGGACTGGTCGGCCTGTCGAGCGCCTGGCAGCTCGCGCGCCGTGGCGTGACGGTGACCGTGATCGACCCCGACCCCGGACACGGCGCGTCGTGGGCGGCGGCGGGCATGCTCGCCCCGGTCACCGAGGCGACGTACGGCGAGCAGGACCTGCTCGAGCTGCTGCTCGCCGGTGCCCAGCGGTGGCCGGCGTACGCCGCCGAGCTGGGCGCCGACTCCGGACGGGATCCAGGGCTGCGCGAGGAGGGCACGCTCGTGCTGGCGCGCGACGCCGGTGACCTCGCCGAGCTGGAGCGCTGGGCCGGGTACGCCGAGGGTCTCGGCCTGCCGGTGCAGCACCTGACCGGCCGCGAGTGCCGCGCCCACGAACCGCTGCTCGCCCCCCAGCTGCGCGCCGGGCTGCTCACCGGGGACCACAGCGCCCACAACCGGCAGACCGTCACGGCGCTGCTGGCGGCGTGCGAGAACCGCGGCGTGCGTGTGCTGCGCCAGCGGGTCGAACGGGTGGACGTCGCGGACGGCCGGGTCGCCGGGGTCCGGCTCGCCGACGGCGCCGCACGTCCGGTGCGTACGGTCGTCGTCGCCGCAGGTGCCTGGAGCGGGCAGCTGCTGGCCGGCGTGCTGGACGTCCCGGTACGCCCGGTGCGCGGCACGATCCTGCGCCTCGGCACACCACCGGACTACCTGGCCGCCGGGGGCGTGCTGTCCCGGACCGTGCGCGGCACCGTCGCCGGCGCGCACGTGTACCTGGTGCCGCGCGCCGACGGAGAGCTGGTCGTCGGGGCGACGAGCGACGAGGTCGGGTTCGACGACCGGCCGACCGCCGGCGGCGTGTGGCAGCTGCTGCGCGACGCCCGCGAGCTGCTGCCGGTCGTCTCGGAGCTCACCTTCGTCGAGGCGTGGAGCGGGTTGCGTCCGTACGCCCCCGACAACGCGCCGATGGTGGGGACGACCGGGATCGAGGGGCTGCTCGTCGCGACCGGGCACGGGCGCAACGGGGTCCTGCTCTCCCCCGCGACCGCCGACGCGGTCGTCGGGCTGGTGCTCGACGGTACACCGGGCGGGATCTGGAAGCCGTTCTCACCGTTAAGATTCACCCAGGTACCTGTGACCCAGGAGGTGGGTTCGTGATCGCCGTCCGAGTGAACGGCTCCGACCAGACGCTGGACGACGGCAGCACGGTCCTCGACGCGGTGAGCTCGCTGACCGCGGCGCCGCACGGCGTCGCGGTGGCGCTGGACGGCACCGTCGTGCCCCGCTCGCAGTGGCACGCGACACCGCTCGCGCCCGGCGCCCAGCTCGAAGTGGTGACGGCGGTCCAAGGTGGTTGAGGTACTCGCCGAGTCGGCACTCACGCACGACGACCCGCTGATCATCGCGGGCCGCAGCCTCGGCTCGCGGCTGGTGATGGGCACCGGCGGAGCGCCCAACCTCGCGCTGCTCGAACAGGCACTGCTCGCCTCCGGCACCGAGCTGACGACCGTCGCCATGCGCCGGGTCGACCCGCGCGCGAGCGGGTCGGTGCTCGACGTGCTGCAGCGCCACGGCATCGGGGTGCTGCCGAACACCGCCGGGTGCTTCACTGCGGGCGAGGCGGTGCTGACCGCACGCCTGGCCCGCGAGGCGCTCGGCACGGACTGGCTCAAGCTCGAGGTCGTGGCCGACGAGCGCACACTGCTGCCCGACCCGGTCGAGCTGCTCACCGCCGCCGAGACCCTCGTCGCCGAGGGCTTCGTCGTACTCCCGTACACCAACGACGACCCGATCCTCGCCCGCCGCCTCGAGCAGGCCGGGTGCGCCGCCGTGATGCCGCTCGGCGCCCCGATCGGCTCCGGCATGGGCATCCGCAACCCGCACAACATCGCGTTGATCGTCGCCGAGGCGGGCGTGCCGGTGATCCTCGACGCCGGGATCGGCACCGCCTCGGACGCCGCCCACGCGATGGAGCTGGGCTGCGACGGCGTACTGCTCGCCTCCGCCGTCACCCGCGCGCAGGACCCGGTACGGATGGCACACGCGATGCGCGGTGCGGTCCAGGCCGGCCGTTTGGCGCGGCAAGCCGGGCGCATCCCGGTACGTGACCACTCGCTCGCCTCCTCCCCGACCGCCGGCCTGATCGGCGTACCCCGCGGCGACTGGTGAGGCGATCCCTCGTTGGCGGGTGTCGTGCACGTATACCGGCACCACACCCGCCAACGAAACGAGCCCGTGCGCTGGCGGGTGTCGTGCGCGTATAGCCGCATGACACCCGCCAACGCGGCCCGGCGCGCCGACAAGGGCTCCGGGCGCGAGCGGAACGTACGATGCCCGGGTGGACACGAGTGCCGGACGCGCTGGGGGCGCGACGGCGGTGCGCGACGCGATGATCGGCCGGCTGGTCGATGGCCGTTACCTGATCCAGTCGCGGATCGCCCGCGGCGGCATGGCCACCGTCTACCTCGCCACCGACCAGCGCCTGGACCGGGCGGTGGCGCTCAAGGTGATGCACGCCGGGCTGGCCGAGGACGAGGCGTTCGTCGCGCGGTTCCAGCGGGAGGCCAAGGCGGCCGCCCGGCTCACCCATCCGCACGTGGTGTCGGTGTATGACCAGGGCGAGGCCGACGGGCTGGTCTACCTCGCGATGGAGTACGTCGCCGGGCGCACCGTCCGGGACGTGCTGCGCGAGCACGGCCGGCTCACCCCGGCACAGGCGCTGACCGTGCTGGACCCCGTGCTGCAGGCGCTCGTGGCCGCGCACCGCGCCGGATACGTCCACCGCGACATCAAGCCCGAGAACGTGCTCATCGGCGACGACGGGGCGGTGAAGGTCGCCGACTTCGGGCTCGCCCGGGCGATCAGCACCGAGAGCTCGACCACCACCCACGGCGTACTGATCGGGACCGTCGCGTACCTGTCCCCCGAGCAGGTCGAGCGCAGCATCGCCGACGCCCGCAGCGACGTGTACGGCTGCGGGATCCTGCTGTACGAGATGCTCACCGGGGCCGTGCCCTTCGCCGGGGAGACACCGCTCGCAGTCGCCTACCAGCACGTGAACGCCGTGGTGCCGCGCCCGTCGAGCGTGCGCCGCGAGGTGCCGCGGGTCGTCGACGACCTGGTCGTACAGGCGACCCGCCGCGACCCGGACGGACGCTGGCCCGACGCCCAGGCGTTCCTCGACGCGGTACGCGGCGCACGCAGCACCCTGCCCGCGCCCCAGCCGCTCACCGTCGACCTCACCGACGGCGCCCGCACCCTGGTGGTGCCGCTCACCGACACCGCCCACCCGAGCGCTCCGCCCGCCGCACCGCACAAGACGAGCCGCCGCCAGCGGCGAGCCGCACGCCGCGCGGCCCGCGGCGGGCGGCGACGCGGGCGGGGCTGGGTCGTGCTGCTGGCGATCCTGCTCGCGGCGGCCCTCGTCGGTGGAGCGGGCTGGTGGTACGGCTCGGCGCGCGCGGTCCCCGTACCCGGGGTGACCGGCAAGACGATGTCGCAAGCCCAGCAGGCGTTCGCCGGCTCGGAGCTGACGATCGAGGCGGGCGAGCAGGCGTACAGCGAGTCGGTCGCCAAGGGACGCATCATCACGACCGACCCGGCGCCCGGCGGCGAGGCGCGGGTCGGTTCGGTCGTACGCGCGACCGTCTCGCTCGGCCCCGAACGGTTCACCGTGCCGGACCTCGCCGAGCGGTCGGTGGCCGACGCCCGTACCGCCCTGTCCGAGGGCAACCTGCTGGCCGCCAAGACCGTGCAACGCCAGTACGACGAGTCAGTGACCAAGGGCCTGGTGATCGCCACCACCCCCAAGCCGGGCGCCCAGCTGCGGCGCGGCACGCCGGTCACGCTGATCGTCAGCCGCGGCCCGCAGCCGATCCCGGTGCCGGGCGGGCTCGCGGGCTCCACCGTCGCCGACGCCAAGGCCGCGCTCGCGCGGGTCGGGCTCGAGGCGACGACCAGCGAGCAGTTCTCGATGGCGCAGCCGGCCGGGCGGGTGATCTCCACCAGACCGGCGGCGGGCAAGAAGTTGCACCGCGGCGACACCGTGGCGCTCGTGGTCAGCAACGGCCCGCCCCCGGTGGACGTCCCCAGCGTGCGTGGCATGGGCGAGAGCGACGCGGTCACCAAGCTGCGCTCGCTCGGCCTGAAGGTGAAGGTGAACAAGCCGGCGCTCGGCTACACCCCCTTCGGTCTGGTGCAGGGGCAGAGCGCGGTCGGGCAGGGTGCGCTGCGCAAGGGCGACACCATCACCATCACCGTCGTCTGATCCGCGCCCGGTCCGCCCCGGTCGCCACCCCTGGTCCGCCCCAGGTCCACATGGTGGGACCGGTGTCCGGCGGACGGACAAGGTGGCGTAGCATCCCCGTCGTGCGGCAGTTCTGGTTCGGCTATGCCTTCCCCCTCGGGGCTCCCCCGACGGGCCGGCACCGCTGACGCGCCGCCACCGCCCACCCAGAGCCCCGAGCCGATCCGGCCGGGGCTCCGTCATGAGCGGGCCGGGCGGCGGGCCCGAACCGAAGGAGAACCCATGGTCGTCGTGATGGCACCGGACGCCACCGAGGCCGACCTCGCCGAGGTCGTCACCCGCGTCACCGGCGCGGGCGGCGAGGCCTTCGTCAGCCGCGGCGAGTCCCGCACCGTGATCGGCTTGGTCGGCGACATCGACCGCTTCCACGGTCTGAACCTGCGCGCGCTCACCGGCGTCGCCGAGGTGGTGCGCGTCTCCACGCCGTACAAGCTCGTCTCCCGGGAGCACCACGCCCCCTCGACGGTGCACGTGGGCGAGGCGCGCGTGCCGATCGGGCCGGGCGGGTTCACCCTGATCGCCGGGCCCTGCGCCGTCGAGACGGCGGAGCAGACGCTGCAGGCCGCGCAGATGGCCGTCGCGGCCGGCGCGAGCCTGCTGCGCGGCGGGGCGTTCAAGCCGCGCAGCTCGCCGTACGCCTTCCAGGGCCTGGGCGAGGCGGGGCTGGCGATCCTCGCCGACGTCCGCGCCGAGACCGGGCTGCCGATCGTCACCGAGGTGGTCGACGCGCACGACGTGGAGCTCGTCGCCTCGTACGCCGACATGCTGCAGGTGGGTACCCGCAACGCGCAGAACTTCGCGCTGCTGGCCGCGGTCGGGCAGGCCGGCAAACCGGTGATGCTCAAGCGGGGTATGAGCTCGACCCTCGAGGAGTGGCTGCTCGCCGCCGAGTACGTCGCGCAGCGCGGCAACCTCGCGATCGTGCTGTGTGAGCGCGGCATCCGCACCTTCGAGAAGGCGACCCGCAACACCCTCGACATCTCGGCGGTGCCGGTGTGCCAGTCGCTCTCGCACCTGCCGGTCATCGTCGACCCGTCCCACTCCGGCGGCCGGCGCGACCTGGTCGTACCGCTGTCGCGTGCGGCGATCGCGGTGGGCGCGGACGGCATCATCGTGGATGTGCACCCGCATCCGGACGTCGCGCTGTGCGACGGGCCGCAGGCGCTGGTCGACGGCGACCTGCGCGACCTCGCGGCGGCCGTGCGCAACCTCCCGCCGCTGGTCGGCCGCACCCCGGTCGGCGCACCGCTCCGGGTCGGGTGAACCACGCGGGCCTGGGGATGTGATGCACGCCACGTCCCGTACGGTTGGCGCGCCTCGCGCAGGACAGGTTAGCCTCCCCTAACGACATCGCCGATGTTGACGGGAGCCCCGCGTTGTACGCCTGCCTGTGCCATGCCGTGACCGTCGAGCAGGTCGAGCTCGCGGTCCTCGCAGGCGCCGACACGGTGGAGGAGATCGGCGAGGCGACCCTCGCCGGCACCGGGTGCGGCTGCTGCCACAGCCGGCTGCGCGGGGTCATCGAACGTGTCCAGCTCGGCATGCCGGCCCTCGCCGATCACATCCGCCAACCGGCCTGAACCCGGCGCGGCGCCGGGCTACAGTCGCGGGCATGCAGGGTGACGTACGGGTTCTCGAACTCCTCAACGCGCAGCTGACCGCCGAGCTGACCGCGATCAATCAGTACTTCCTCCACGCCCGGATGCAGGAGAACTGGGGCTACCCCAAGCTCGCCGCGTACACCCGCCACGAGTCCATCGACGAGATGCGCCACGCGGAGCGGCTCACCGACCGCATCCTGTTCCTCGAGGGCCTGCCGAACTACCAGCGCCTCGGCACCCTCAACATCGGGCAGAGCGTGCCCGAGCAGCTCGCCGCCGACCTGCAGATCGAGCTCGAGGCCGTGACCCGGCTGCGGGAGGGCATCGCCTACATGCGGGAGGTCGGCGACATCACGAGCGCGAACCTCTTCGAGGCGATCCTGGCCGACGAGGAGAGCCACATCGACTACCTCGAGACCCAGCTCGGCCTGATCGAGGAGCTCGGCACCGCGCTCTACCTCGCGCAACTGGTCGATCAGCCCTCCTCCTGACCTCCTCATCCGATCCGCGGCGCGCGGCTGTGCGCGTAGCGGCGCCGTTCCCTCCGTCGCTGCCGCTACGGTGCCGCCCCTCGCTGACGCTACGGTGTCGCCCACCGACGACGGGAGAGGCGCATGGGCTGGAGCGAGTTCGGCAAACTGGCGAAGTCGTGGCTGGAGGCGGAGAAGACCGAGCTGCTCACGACCGACCGCCACAAGCGCGCCGCGGCCGAGCGGGAGAGCGACGAGATCGAGCGCACCGCCAAGGAGAAGGCGTCGGACGACGCGGCGTACGCGCTGCTGGACCGGGTGCTGCCGGCGGATCTGGCGACAGCGGTACGTGACGCGCGACCGGAGAACCGCGCCGCCCGCCAGGAGCAGGAGCGCCGCGCCGAACTCGCGGAGCGGGCGCCGGCGCGCGTACAGCTGCGGATCTCGGGCGCAGAGCACGGCGAGCTAGACGCGGCCCTGCCTTGCCGGGTCAGCGAGCCGCGCGCCGACGAACCGCAGCCCAGCCTGCTGGTCGAGCTCGAGGTCCCGGACCCGGTCGCGTTCGGCTCGACCACCTTCAGCGCGCTGTCCGTGCTCGTGCCCGCCTACCGCGGGCCGGGCCGGTACGACCTGCTCGACCTCTGGCGCCGCGCCGAGCGCGGCGAGGTCGCGGAGTGGGAGCTCACCGACACGGTGCTGCGTCCGCTCGTCGAAGGCACCGACCTGGACTGGATGTGGCACGACGGGGCGGGTGCGGGCGTCATCGAGGTGGGCGACAGCGGCCTCCGGCTCGACCTGCCCATGTCGAGCGCCGCAAACGAGGTCCGGCTGCAGGGCAGCATCGACTGGTCCGCCGGCTAGCGGGCCGCCGTCAACGCTCCGGGCGGGTCACGTCGGGGTCCCGGGCGAGGACGACGCCCTCGTGGCGCAGCAGCACGGCCTTGACGTCGAGCCCGAAGGCGTACCCGCCGAGGCGCCCGTCGCTGCGCAGGATGCGGTGGCACGGCACGAAGGGCGCGACGAGGTTGCGCGCGCACGCCGAGCCGGCGGCCCGTACCGCACTCGGGCGCCCCGCGAGGGCGGCCAGCTCCTGGTAGCTGACGGTGCGTCCGGCGCGCACCCGGCGCATCGCCGACCACGCCTCCTGCTGGAACGGGCCCCCCGGCTGGCGGACCTCGACCTTCTCCAGCGCGTCCAGCTCACCGTCGGCGTACGCCGCGACAGCTTCGGACACCACCTGCATCGCAGTGCTGCGGGCGCCCCGCGTCCGCCCGCGCGACTGCAGCTCCGGGGCGAGCCGGGCCCACAGCACGTCGCGGTCACCGAAACCGGCGGCGACGACGACCCCGTCGTCCGGGTCGACGACCACGGCGAGGGGACCGGCGGGGGTGGCGAGCTCGGTGCTCTGCAAGGTGCTCATCGTGGCTCCTTCGGTTGCGGGTCCAGGGACCAGAGGTGCTGGGCGGCGTACGCCCGCCAGGGCTGCCAGCGGACGGCGTGCGCGGTGAGCGACGCCGGCTCGGTCGGCAGCCCGAGCCGGCGGGCGCCGTGGCGGATCCCGAGATCGGTCACCGGGAACGCGTCGGGGTCGGCGAGCGCACGCAGCGCGATGTAGTCGGTGGTCCACGGCCCGATGCCGGGCACCGTGAGCAGCTGCGCGCGCAGCTCCTCCCGTGGCGCGCCGGTGAGCGAGAGCGCCCCGCCGGCCACACCCTCCGCGAGCGCGTGCAGCGTACGGCCGCGGCTGCGCGGCATCCCGATGGCCGACAGCGCCTCCGGGCCGGCGGCCGCCAGCACCGCCGGGTCCGGGAACGTCCGGGTGACGGTATCCGGCGGCGACCCGGCGCCCTCGATCGTCGCGCCGAACCGCTCGACCAGCCGGTCGAGCAGGCCGCGGGCGCGGGCGACGGAGACCTGCTGGCCGAGGACGGCCCGCACGCACGTCTCCCAGGGGTCGACCGTCGTCGGCACCCGCAGCCCGGGTCGAGCGGCGACCGGGTCGGCGAGGTACGGGTCGGCGGCGAGCACCTGCGCGATCGCCTCCGGGTCGGCGTCGAGGTCGAGCCAGCGCCGTACCGCGGCGACGAGCGCGGCCGTGTCGCGCAGCTGCACCCGGGCGACGCGCAGCAGCATCCGATCGGGCCGCGGCTCCACCGACACCACGGCCGGTCCGGCCGGCAGCGGGATGGTGCGCTCGTGCCGCCACCCTCCGTCGCCCGTCGGTGACTGCCGCTCGACTCCGGCGACGGCCCGGGCGGCGAGGAAGGTGCCCAGGGCCACGGCGTCGTACGGCGGCCGGAACCGCAGGCGCAGCACGAGCATCGGGTCGTCCGCGCCGAGCGCCGGAGCGGACGTACGGCGCAGCTCGGACGGGGCGCACCCGAACTCGCGGCGTACCACGTCGTTGAACTGCCGGACGCTCGCGAACCCCGCGGCGAAGGCGATCTCCGTCAGGGGCAGCGCGGTCTGGTCCACGAGCATCCGCGCGGTCTGCGCCCGCCGCGACAGGGCGAGCTGCATGGGGCCGGCCCCCACCTGCGCGACGAGCGTGCGGTGCAGGTGACGTTCGCTCACGTGCAGCGCGGCAGCCAGGCCCCGTACCCCACCTTCATCGACGGCACCGTCCGCGATCAGGCGCAGCGCGCGTCCGGCCAGGTCGCTGCGGAAGTCCCACAACCGGCTGCCCGGCGCGGCATCGGGCCGACACCGCTTGCAGGCGCGGAAGCCCGCACTGACCGCTGCGGCCGGGGCGGCGAAGAACCGCACGTTGCCCTGACGAGGGGTCTGCGCCGGACACACCGGACGGCAGTAGATGCCGGTCGTGGTGACGCCGAACCAGATCCGCCCGTCGAAGCGCCGGTCGCGGGCCGCGAGGGCCCGGTACGCCGCCTCCGCGTCGAGCCCGGCCGGGCCGACGAGTGCGCCGTCGCCGCCCGGCCCGACCCGCGCCGCAGTACTGCTCACGCCGCCCAGTGTCTCCCGCCCATCCCAGCGCGACTAGCGGGATTCGGACCGGACTACGGCGCGCCCACCTCCGTACGACCGGCGTCGATCATGACATGGTGCGCCCTACTCCCCGTTGATCATGATGTGCTGCGCCCCAAACGGCCGTTGGGACCCACGACATCATGATCAACTGCTGAGGGGTGTGCGGGATGCCGACGGCTCAGCGGGACAGCAGCCAGTCGGCCACGTCGAAAGCGAGCTCGAGGGACTGCACCCGGTTCAGGCGCGGATCGCAGGCGGTCTCGTACCGCGTGCCGACGTCCGCCTCGAGCACGCCGGCCGTACCGCCGACGCACTCGGTGACGTCGTCGCCGGTGAGCTCGACGTGGATGCCCCCGGGGTGCGTGCCGAGGGCGCGGTGCACCTCGAAGAAGCCGCGCACCTCGTCGGTGACGGCATCGTACGAGCGGGTCTTGTGGCCCGTGCTGCCCGAGAAGGTGTTGCCGTGCATCGGGTCGCACACCCACAGCACCGGGTGGCCGCTCGCGCTCACCTTCTCGACGATCGCGGGAAGCACGTCGCGTACGCGCCCGGCGCCCATCCGGGTCACCAGCGTGAGCCGGCCCGGAACCCGGTCCGGGTCGAGCCGGTGGCACAGCTCCACCGCTTCCTCCGGCGACACCCCGGGACCCAGCTTCACGCCGACGGGGTTGCGGATCCGCGCCGCGAAGTCGACGTGGGCTCCGGCAAGGTCACGCGTTCGCTCCCCGATCCACAGGAAGTGCCCGGACACGTCGTACGGCCGGCCGGTGCGCGAGTCGATCCGCGTGAGCGCCCGCTCGTAGTCCAGCAGCAGCGCCTCGTGCCCGGCGTAGAACTCGACCCGCTTGAACTCCTCGGGATCCGCGCCACAGGCGTGCATGAAGCGCAGCGCGCGGTCGATCTCGCCGGCCATCCGGTCGTACTTCTCCCCCGCGTCGGACTCCGCGACGAAGTCCTGGTTCCAGGCGTGCACCTGGCGCAGGTCGGCGTACCCGCCCTGCGTGAACGCGCGGACCAGGTTCAGGGTCGCGCTGGCCGCGTGGTAGCTGTTCACCAACCGCCGCGGGTCGGGCGTACGGGAGGCCGCCGTGAACTCGAGCCCGTTGACCGCGTCACCGCGGTAGGAGGGCAGCGCGAGCCCGTCGCGCTCCTCGGTGTCGCTGCTGCGCGGCTTGCCGTACTGCCCGGCCATCCGGCCGATCTTGACCACCGGCAGGCTCGCGCCGTAGGTCAGCACGACCGCCATCTGCAGCACCGTCTTGAGCTTGCCGCGGATGGTGTCGGCGCTCGCGGCCTCGAAGGTCTCCGCGCAGTCCCCGCCCATCAGCACGAAGGCGTCCCCCGCCGCAGCGTGACCGAGCCGCTCGGTGAGCTGGTCGCACTCCCCCGCGAACACCAGGGGCGGCAGCGCGCGCAACTCCGCGGTCGCGGCAGCCAGCACGTACGGGTCGGGCCAGCTCGGCTGCTGCGCCGCCGGCAGGTCCGGCCAGGAAAGGACGTCGGGCACGGGCAGATCCTACGTGTACCTTTCCGCCTCCAAGGGCCACCCGCTTCGCGTCCGAACGCAACCACCGAGGCGACCACCAGACCGCCGACGACGCGGCTGTGCGCCCCTGGAGGCGCGTCAACACCGCCGACGGGCGCGTCCCGAGCGCCAGCGAGGGTAGCCGCGGAGCCCGGGGTTCCGAGCCCCTGGGCGAGGGACCCCGGGCGGCGAGGCGGCTGTGCGCCCTTGGAGGCCGAACAACACAGCGCCCTTGGAGGCGACCACAACACCGCCGACGGGCGCGTCCCGAGCGCCAGCGAGGGTAGCCGCGGAGCCCGGGGTTCCGAGCCCCTGGGCGAGGGACCCCGCCGGCGAGGCGGCTGTGCGCCCTGGGAGGCGGAACAACACCGCCGGCGAGGCGGCTGTGCGCCCCTGGAGGCGGAAGAACTAGCCGAAGAAGGTGCGGACTTCGGCGTAGCGGGAGGGCGGGACGGTCTTGAGGGTGCCGGTCCCCTCGGCGAGCGGCACGCGCACGATGTCGGTGCCCTGCAGCGCGACCATCTTGCCGAAGTCCTTCTCGGCGACCGCGTCGATCGCGGCGAGGCCGAACCGGGTGGCCAGTACGCGGTCGAACGCCGAGGGCGTACCGCCGCGCTGGATGTGGCCGAGGACGGTGGTACGCGCCTCCTTGCCGGTGCGCTCCTCGATCTGGCGCGCCAGCCACTCGCCGATCCCGGAGAGCCGGACGTGGCCGAACGCGTCCCGGGGCGCGTCCTGGGTGACCAGCTGGCCGTCGGCCGGCGCGGCGCCCTCCGCGACGACGACGATCGGCGCGAAGTGCGACTGGAACCGGGACTCGATCCAGCCGATCACCTGGTCGAGGTCGAAGGGCTCCTCCGGGATCAGGATGATGTTGGCCCCGCCCGCGAGCCCGGCGTGCAGGGCGATCCAGCCGGCGTGGCGGCCCATCACCTCGACGACGAGCGCGCGGTGGTGCGACTCGGCGGTCGTGTGCAGGCGGTCGATCGCCTCCATCGCGATGTTCACGGCGGTGTCGAAACCGAAGGTGTAGTCGGTGCCGGACAGGTCGTTGTCGATGGTCTTCGGGACGCCGACGACCGGGACGCCGGCGGTGTCGAGCTTGGTGGCGACGCCGAGGGTGTCCTCGCCACCGATCGCGACGAGCGCGTCCACGTCCAGCGACGCGAGGTTCGCGCGGATCTTCTCGACGCCGCCTTCGACCTTCATCGGGTTGGTACGGCTGGACCCCAGGATGGTGCCGCCGCGCGGCAGGATGCCGCGGACCTGCGGAATGCCGAGCGGCATGGTGACGCCCTCGAGGGGGCCGCGCCACCCTTCGCGGAAGCCGAGGAACTCGAAGCCGTACTCGGCCACGCCCTTGCGGACGATCGCGCGGATCACCGCGTTCAGTCCGGGGCAGTCCCCGCCGCCCGTGAGCACTCCGACGCGCATTGGACACCTCGCTCGTGGATGGACGGCCGGCGCGGGCGGATCCGCGACCGGCGTACGACCCTCCCATCCAACCCCACCCCGCGTCGGCGGTCCTGCCGCCACCGGCGCGGGCTAGCCTGCCCGCCGTGAGCATCCTCGCGATCGACGCCGGTACGACGGGAGTCACCGCGCTCGTCGTCGACGCCGCTGCGACGGTCGTGGCCCGCGGGTACGCCGAGTTCGACCAGCACTTCCCGGCGGGCGGCTGGGTGGAGCACGATCCGCAGCAGATCTGGGACGCGACGCTCACCGCGACCCGGGCCGCCCTGGCCGCGAGCGACCCGTCCGACCCGCCGACCGCGCTCGGGCTGACCAACCAGCGCGAGACGGCGGTGCTCTGGGACCGCCGCACGCTGGCCACCCCGCGGCGCGCCATCGTCTGGCAGGACCGCCGTACCGCCGGGTTGTGCGAGCAACTGCGCGCCGACGGCTACGACGCCATGGTCACCACCCGTACCGGGCTGCGCCTCGACCCGTACTTCACGGGCAGCAAGCTGCTGTGGCTCGCCCTCAACGAGCCCGAGCTGTGGGAGGGCGTCACCGCCGGACGTACGGCCGTCGGCACCGTCGACTCGTACCTCGTGGCGCGCCTGACGGGGGGCCGCGAGCACGTCACGGACCCGTCGAACGCGTCCCGCACGCTCTTGTACGACATCACGGCCGGCCGGTGGGACGAGGAGCTGTGCGCGCTGTTCCGGGTGCCGCTCGCCGCGCTGCCGCGGGTCGTCGCGTCGTACGGCGCCGTGGCCCGCACCGACCCCGATGCCTTCCTCGGCCTCGACCTGCCGATCGCGGGGATCGCCGGTGACCAGCAGGCGGCACTGTTCGGCCAGGCGTGCTTCTCCCCCGGCACCGGCAAGTGCACGTACGGCACCGGCTCGTTCGTGCTCGTCCACACCGGCGACGAGCCGATCCGCTCCCGCCACGGCCTGCTCGCGACCGTGGCATGGGGGCACCCCGACGGCCGCCTGGAGTACGCCCTCGAAGGCGCCATCTTCGTCACCGGCGCGGCGGTGCAGTGGCTGCGCGACGGCCTGGGCCTGATCGGCTCGGCGGACGAGAGCGAGCCGCTCGCCCGATCGGTGCCGGACAGCGGCGGCGTGGTGTTCGTCCCAGCGCTGACCGGCCTCGGCGCGCCCGACTGGGACCCGCACGCCCGCGGCACCATCCTCGGCATCACCCGTGGCACCACCCGCGCGCACCTGGTGCGCGCCACGCTGGAGGCGATCAGCTACGAGGTACGCGACGTCGTGGAGCTGATGGCCGGGGAGGCCGGCGTGAGCCTGCCCGAGCTCGCCGTCGACGGCGGCGCCGCCGCCAACGGCCTGCTCTGCGAGCTGCAGGCGACCGCGCTGCAGGTGCCGGTGGTACGCGCCGCGGTGCTCGACACGACCGGCCTCGGAGCGGCACTGCTCGCCGGGCTGGGCACCGGGGTGTGGGGCTCGCAGCAGCAGGTGGCCGCGGCGGTGCGTCAGGGCACGCGGTTCGCGCCGGGGCGGCCCGACGAGGCCGGTTACCGACGGTGGCGGGCCGGTGTCGAACGGTCGAAAGGCTGGGCGACCTGACCCGCTCCCCTGCGTGAGCACGCCCGGTCGGCTGATCAACGACTAGCGGTACGGATTAGATACATCAACGCCCGAAAGGGTGACAATTCCCGTGATGGGCACGACCAGCTTCCAGGATGCGCTCCGCGCCGCCCAGCAGGGCCGCGCGGACGGCGTGCGCGCGCTCGTCCGGGCGCACCAGCCGGCGCTGTCCCGGGTGCTCGTCGGCCTCGCCGTCCCCGACGTCGAGGCGACGAGCGTGCGCATCTGGCAGGCGGTGCTGGCGGATCTGGCCGGGTTCAGCGGCGACGAGTACGGCTTGCGCGCCTGGCTCATCGACGTCGCGCAGCAGGTGATCGCGACCGCGCCGCGCGGCGGGACCGACCCGGCGACTCGCGCGCCCGGACCGGACGCCGACGAGACGGTCCAGACCCTCGCCATGATGCGGGCGCTGCCCTCCGACGAGGCGACAGCGGTGCTGCTGCGGGTCGTGGCCGGGCTCGACAGTCTCACCGTCGCGGACCGGACGGCCGAGGGCGGCGGACGTACCCGCCAGCTCTACCAGCGCGGGCTGGCTGCGCTGGTGCGGCTGCGTGACGAGGCGCGGTACCGCGCCGGAGAGCTCGGCGAACGCGCACTCGGCCACCCGCAGCGCAGCTGGAGCTGGCAGGACGTGCCCGCCGACCGGGTCGACGAGCTGCTCGACCACGGCGCGGCGTTCGAACCGGACAGCGACCTCGAGGAGGACCTGGTCGAGGTGGTCCGTGCGCTGCGCGCGCCGGACAGCGACGCCGAGCTCTCCGAGGTCAGCGCCGTGGTGACGGCGCTACGGGTCCCGCCGCGGCCGCCGGCCTCCGGGTTCGGTACGCGCGCGGTCGGGGCGCTGCTGGTCGCGGGGTTGCTCACCGCCGGGACCATCGGCGCGGCCACGGCCGCCGCCGGCTCGGTCCAGGACGGGCTGGCCCGGCTCGTGTCGTTCGTCAGCTGGGAGCCCGGCTGGATGCAGCACCCGCAGGACGGCGCGCACGCGGTCGCCCCCGCACCCGACCCGCACCCCGGTGACCGGCCCGGCACCGCGGCGACATCGGCGACGAGCAGCCTGGAGGGGCACCGCTCCGCGCACGACCCGCTCGGTCCGCCACCCGCGCCGAGCGTCCAGGCACCGGTGGCGCCGCCCACCGCGCAGCGCACGACGCCCGACCGCGCACCCAGCGCGGATCCCGACCCGGCGCTCACGACGCCAGCCGCCGACCGCGACGACGACGAGGGCGGTACGAGCCCGAGCACCGGGTCGAACCCGCCCGTCACCTCGCCGTCCGCGCCGCTCCCGACCGGCTCGCCGGCCCCCACCGCCTCGGCACCCGCAGACCCCGCGACCCTCGCCGAGGCGCTCGCGTTGTGCCGGCAGTGGACCGCCGTGCAGGCCACTCCCGGCCCGACGCTCTCGTCCGACGTGCTGACCCGGCTCGCTGCGCTCGCCGGCGGGGCCGAGCGCATCGCGGACTACTGCAGCGCCGTCATCACGGCCGGCTCCGCGACGCCCACGGCGAACAGCACACCCGCGACGGGCGGGACGACCGCGCCGGCGGCGGGGACGCAGTCGCCCGGCGCCTCAGGAGGCGAGGGCTGACGGCGCACTGTCGGCGCCGGCATCCCCGCCCTCGCCGGCACCGGACCCGGCGTCCAGCACCGGCGCCGCGCCGTCCTTGACCCGCGCGGCGTACGTGTCGACGTACTCCTGCCCGGACAGCGTCATCAGCTCGTACATGATCTCGTCGGTCATGCTGCGCAGCACGAACCGGTCCCCGCTCATGCCCTCATAACGCGAGAAGTCCAGCGGCGGGCCGATCGCGATCCGTACGCGCATGATCCGCGGGCAGACCTTGCCCGGCGGCTGGATCCGGTGCGTGTTGATCATCGCGCACGGGATCACCGGCACGCCCGCCTCGAGCGCCATCCGCGCGACGCCGGTCTTGCCGCGGTAGAGCCGGCCGTCCGGCGAGCGGGTGCCTTCCGGATAGATCCCGAGCAGACCGCCCTCGGCCAGGATCCGCAGTCCGGTGGCCAACGCTGCCTCGCTCGCCGAGCCGCCGGAACGGTCCACCGGAACCTGACCGACCCCGGACATGAACCAGCGCACCAGCCGGCCCCGGACACCGGACCCGGTGAAGTAGTCGCTCTTGGCGAGGAAGGTGATCCGCCGCTTGCACACCAGCGGCAGGAAGATCGAGTCCGAGAACGACAGGTGGTTGCCCGCGAGCAGCGCCGGGCCGGACTCCGGCAGGTGCTCGAGGCCGACCACCTGGGGGCGGAACAGCAGCTTGACCCACGGGCCGATCAGCAGGTACTTGGAGATCCAGTAGAACACCGTGCCGACCTCCTCCCGCGTGTGATCGTCGTCGCCCTTCGTAGACCGTACCCGGGGACCGGACCGCGCGGAGGTGCGCTCGCCCACGTCATGATCGACAGCGTGATCGCACCGGGTCGGAACCGCCCCGCCGTGCACCCGTCGAGGCCGACTCCGTGCGACCATCGGAGCAGGACCGAACCAGGAGGACCGCTGTGCCGTTGCTGCCGGGCGCCGAGCCGTACCACCACGATGGTGGACCCGTCGGGGCGCTGGTCGTGCACGGGTTCACCGGCTCCCCGAAGTCCATGAAGCCGTGGGCGCAGGCGCTCGCCGAGCAGGGCCTGACCGTGAGCGTGCCGCGGCTGCCGGGGCACGGCACCCGCTGGCAGGACATGGCGGTCACCGGGTGGGACGACTGGTACGCGGAGGTGGAACGCAGCTTTTGCGAGCTGTCCGAGCGGTGCACGCACGTCTTCGCGCTCGGCCTGTCGATGGGCGGCTCGCTGTGCCTGCGGTTGGCGCAGAACCGGCCGGCCGACGTCGCCGGGCTGGTGCTCGTGAACCCGGCGGTGCACACCGAGCGGTGGGACCGCCACGTGCTGCCGGTGCTGCGCCACGTGCTGAAGTCCTACCCCGGCGTCAGCAACGACATCAAGAAGCCCGGTCAGGACGAGGGGGCGTACGAGCGGATGCCGCTCGGCTCCGCGTACTCGTTGCAGCACGGCTGGGCCGTTGTGAAGGAGAACCTCGCCAAGGTCACCGCGCCGCTGCTGCTGCTGCACTCCCGGGTCGACCACGTCGTGGAGCCGAGCAACGCGGCCTGGATCCTCGCGCACGTCAGCAGCGAGGTGCGCAAGGAGGTCTGGCTCGAGGACAGCTACCACGTCGCGACGCTGGACAACGACCTGCCGGTGATCATCGACGAGACGCTCGACTTCGTCCGTGCCCACGCGCCGCTGGTGAGCTGAGTCCCCATGTCCCATGTACCGACCGGACGCGACAACGGGCTGCCCGTGGCGGCGTCGTACGTCGCCCTCGTCGACGTGGATCCGCCGGTGGCCGACCACGTGCTGTCCTTGCTGCGAGATGCGGGTGTGCCCGCGGTCGCGGAACCGCTCGCCGGCCAACGCGGGCCGTATCAGGACGTGCAGCCCCCGCCGCGCCCGACCGAGCGCGTGCACGTCGACGGCGGGCGCAGCGCCTTGGCGCGCGAGCTCGTCGGGCGGGCACTGCCCGCGCTGCGCGCCGACTTCCACGCCGATGCGGCCCGGCGCGCGGACGCCGCGGTCATGCAGGCCGCCGACGTCGAGCGGGAGTTCGCCGCGATCGTGCTCGCGTACGACGAGCCGCACGGGCCGGTAGGCCCGTGGCCCGCGCTCGAGGACCGTGACCCCGACCCCGAAGGGGACGCCCCGGGCGACCTGCTGGAGTCCGAGCCGCCGGCGCGCCCGGGCCTGTCGGCGCGGCTCGTCCGGCGCGGCGGAGAGGCGGTGGACGAGGAGCCGGACCCGTCGTACTGGCCGGAGGACCACTTCGTGCCGCCGGTGCCGCCGCGTCCGCCGCGGATGGGCCGGGTCAGCCGCTTCGCGTGGGCCGGGGTGATCGGCGGCCCGCTCGTACTGCTCGTCATCGTCGTGGCGAACCTGCGCGTCGAACCGATCGTGATGGTCGCGGCGCTCGCCGCCTTCATGGCCGGGTTCGTCACCCTCGTGGTGCGCATGCCCGACAAGGACGACGACGACTGGGACGACGGCGCTGTCGTGTGACCGCTACTTCACGATGCGGACCGGGTCGCCCTCCACCGTCGCGCTCCAGGTCGTGATGTCGGTCGCCTGGGTGTAGCTGATGACCACTCTGAACCAGCAGCCCCCCGGGGCGTTGTAGTCGCAGTTGTAGTCCGCCGGTATCGGAACCGAGATCGTCTGCAGCTTGCCGTTGTTGCGCGACGGGGAGACGTTCGCGGTGCACCCGGGAAGGGTGCCCGACTGCACTCCGGTGCCCTGGCATCCCTGGAGCGACGGGAGCGAGGCGATCGAACCTGTCGCATCGGTGGGACGCTGCACCTGCACCGTGCCCCCGGTCGACCCGTCAGCCGCGTCGAAGAACCCGAACTTGATGTACTTCCCGGCAGCTCCAGGGAGCACGCGGATGAGGTTGAACGTCGTGGTGAAACCGCCTGACCTGCTGGCGTTGATGTCGATGGGCATTCTCTCGTAGCCCGCCACCGATATCGCGGATCCGTCGAGCGACGCGGCGCGGATCGCGAACTGGTTCGATCCCCACCCCATCATGCTGGTGTCGTCGCCGGCCTGGTCGATCACGTTCGCGTTGCCGCTCACGATGTACTGGTTCGGCGCCATCCCGCCCGGGAGTTTGACGTTCGTCCGCACCTGCAGGTAGTAGTCGCCGGCGACCGGGTTGTTGATCGTGCACAGCGGAACCCACTGGTGGAAGACCTGCGCGAGCTCTTGCTGGTACGCGGGGCTCCCGGACCGCAGCTGGTTCGCCTTGGGAGCGGCCGTCGAGCCCTTGAACTGCTTGATGCAGCCGGCGACCGGCGCCCCATCGAGAGGATTTCCGGTGGGAGCCGGTGCTCGTAGCGCGAACGACGTATCGACCTGCGTGCCTCGACCGCTGGCGCCTGGCGCGTAGTCGCCGGGACAGAATGCGTTGTTCGTGGCGGCGTAGCGGGTCCGCGCGTCGGTCGTGGCGAAGGGGTTCATGTTGTCGTCAGCAATCGTCGGCAGATCACCGCAGCTGGTGCCGGTGTTGATCCACGCCGGGTCGTAGAGCTGGACGGTGACCGGCCCGGTACGCGCAGGATCAAGCACGCGTACGACGAAGAAGTAGCCGGCCGGGTTGAAGTCGTCGTTCTTCGTGCCCGTGCACCCGTCGACGCCGCTCGAGCATCGCCGGTTCATGAAGCGGTCGCCCTGGATCTTGTCGGTGTTCGGTCCTTGGATGTTCGCCCAGAACTGCGGGTCGTTGACGCAAAACGGATTCACCGGGCGGCCCGGGAGCACTGTGGTCGGGCCTGCACCTGGAGAGCCCGGGGGCTCGTTGCCGAACGTCGAGCAGGGGCTGCCCATGGGCGCGGGCCCGTTGTAATCGGCGATCGACATTCTCGTGATCTGCGAGGTCGGGACGCCGATCGCGGCGGCGAAAGCGTTCTGCACCACGCTGGAGACGGTCACCTCGAGCTGGGAGGGTCGCGGTCCGGGCTCGACCGTGACGGTGACGGTGCCGCTCGGCGCGTACCCGTTCTTGGCGGCGACGTCGAGCGCTGTCGCTTTCGCCTTGTTGAAGTCCTGCGGCATGTACACCACGCCGGCGAGCGACGCCGCGTCGGCCACCTTCTGGGTGCGCTCACCTTCGACGTACCACCGCGCGATGTCGACGCCGATCGCTGCGAACCCGATAAACACCGGCATCAGCAGCGCGATCATCAATGCGACAGCACCGGTCTCTCCGGTTCGTCCACGGCCGAGTCGGGACAGCACACCGCCGGTCACTGGTGGCCGCCCCCGCCGATCGGCTTGTTGGCCTGGCAACTGTCGGTGGGCAGCGGCTCGAATCGCATGACGGCCCTGTCGAAAACACCCATGCTGGCGCCGAACAGACCGGTGATGAACTTGTGGGTCGCCTTCATATAGATGCCGACAGCGTCCGTATCAGCGCCTGCGCAGGCGGCGATCGACCTGGAGTCCCAGGATCCGTCGACGTAGACGAAGCGGTCCGAGGCATCGCGCCACCGGAAGCGGACACAGTTCGTCGAGCAGGTCGCGGTGTCCATCGACGTCGCCGCGCCCGGGAAGCCGCTGGCGTTCGCCTTGTAGACCCACAACTCGTCGATCGAATCCTTGGGCATGGCGCTGCCGGCCCGCTGGATGGCGTCCGCGGCATCCTGCGCGAGTTTGGGCGCCGCACCAGGGGTGCACGGAGTCGCGATGCAGTCGGCCTTGCCGGCTCCGGCCTCCGCGGATGCGATGCGAGCACCGGCGCGCACCGCCGACGTCACGGCGACGTGGTCGCGAAGCAGCAACGCGAACTCGATGATGCCGAAGACAAGAGTGATGAGCAGCAGCGAGACGAGGGCGAACTCCAGTGCGGCGGCACCGCGATCGTCGCGCGCTCGACATCGCGGGCGCGCAGGCGTACCCGGCAGGTGCATTTCCTCGCCCCCCAGCGGTTCGTGGCCGGGACCCGCTCGGATCACGCGCCCAGGTCCGCGCAATCATGACAAGCGCAGTCGCCCGCGGCGTTGCCCTTCCGCCCCGAACTCGATCAACCGTTCAGCCAGATCCGGCAGCCGGGATCACTCGAACGGTGCAACCGGAGCACCGCGACCCGGTGGACCGCAGGCGGCGGCGGACCTGCCGCCGCGCTCTGCGTCATCGGGCGCGGTCCGGTCTGCACCTCAGTCCGGCAGGCGGGCGAGGTCGGCGGCGCCGACGATGCCGGCGTCGTTGCCGAGCTGCGCCGGCAGGACCTGCGCGACCGGCCGGTATCCGTGGCCGACCAGGTCCTCCTCGAAGGTGCGACGCGTCGGTTCGAGCAGCAGCTCACCGGCCTCGACGACACCGCCACCGATCACGAACGCCTCCGGGTCCAGGATCGCGGCGAGCTCGGCCAGCCCGCGTCCGAGCCATTCCCCGATCCGGGTGAATGCTGCGACCGCGACCGGGTCGCCGGCCCGGGCGGCGGCTGTCACATGCAGCCCTTCGACGCCCTCGGGCGTGCCGTCGCCGTACGACAGGAGCAGTCCGGCGTCCGCCCGTCGTTCGGCGGCGAGGTCTCGCGCCTCGCGTACGAGCGCGTTGCCGCTGCCGTACTGCTCCCAGCACCCACGCCGGCCGCAGCCGCACGGTCGGCCGGCAGACACCATCCGCAGGTGACCGATCTCCGCGGCGATCCCGTACCCGCCGCGCACCAGGCGACCGTCGCTGACGATGCCCCCGCCGATACCGGTCCCGACCGTGACGCAGACGACGTCGTGCTGGTCACGGCTCGCGCCGAACCGGAACTCACCCCAACAGGCCGCGTTCGCGTCGTTCTCCACCACCACGGGCATCCCGATCTGGCTCTCGAGCAGGTCGGCGACTGGTGTGTCACGCCAGCCGAGATTCGCCCCGAAGCGCACCTGCTGGCGTTCCCGGTCCACGAATCCCGCCGCGCCGATACCCACGCCGGCGAGTTCGCCGAGGCCGTCCGCCGTCGCTGCGGCCGCGAGCTCGAGGATCGCGTCGCTGATCACGGCCAGCGAGCCGGCTGCGTCACGCGTCGGGGTCTCGCGGCGGGTGCGCCGGCGTACCCCGCCCGCGTCGTCCACCAGACCGGCAGCGATCTTCGTACCGCCGACGTCGACCCCGATCGCCACACCCATGCGCGCCGCCTCCCGTGCGGACCTTACCGACCGGCGCACCGGCTGGCGGCTACTGCGACTCGACGCGTTCCTTGAGCCCGCGCAGTGCGGTGTCGATGATCGCCTTCTCGGCCCTGCGCTTGATGAGCCCGATCATCGGGACCGCGACGTCGACGGCGAGCCGGTAGACGACCGTCGTGGTCCCGTCGCCGCCGTCGCTCAGCCGGTACGAGCCGTCCATGCCCTTGAGCATCGAGCCCTTGGTCAGGGTCCAGGACACGGCGAGGTCGCCGTCCCACTCGTACTCGAGTTCGTAGGTGTCCTTGATCGGACCGGACTCGAGCACGAACCGCGCGTCGCCGGGGCGCCCGTCCTCGTACTCGGTGAGGACCTCGACGCTCTTCATCCCGTCGCTCCACTCGGGGTACGCGGGGAGGTCGGCGATCACGGCCATCACCGCTGCCGGCTCGGCGGCGATCACGATGCTGCTCTCGGTCTGCTCGGCCATTGCCGGACCCTACCGCTGAGCCGGCGCTACCAGGCGATCTGCAGCGGTGCGCCGCGGCCGGCGAAGTGGCCGACGTTGATGCACTCCGTGCGCCCGATCCGCCGCCGCTGCGCGAGCGGTTGATGGACATGGCCGAACAGCATCATCCGGGGCTGCACCTCGCGTACGTACGCGAGCAGCGCGCGGCTGCCGCGCTCGAACCGCCGCGCGACGACGTCGTAGCACAGCTCGGGCACGTCCGGCGGCAGGTGGCTGCAGAGCACGTCCACCTCGCCGAGCGCGGCCACCTTCGCGGCGTAGGTGTCCTCGTCCAGCTCGTACGGCGTGCGCATCTCGCTGCGGAGCCCCCCGCCGACGAACCCGAAGCGCAGCCCGTCGATCACCGTCGCCTCGCCGTCCAGGACCCGATGCCCGGGCTGCAGGTACTCGGCCCAGAACGCAGGGACGTCGACGTTGCCGTACGTCAGGTACGCCGGCGTCGGCATCGCCGCGAACAGCTCCGCGTACTGCGCGCGGACCCGCGACTCGATGAGCGCGTCGCGCGTCATCCCGTACCGCTCGCAGGCCGCGGCCCACAGCCGGTGGCTGTGCTCGCGCGCCTGCTCGTAGCGGCGGGCGGTGCGCAGTCGGACGTACCGTTCGGTCGCCTCGGCACCGAACAGGTCGGAGAAGATGCCGCGGGAGAAGTCGTCGTAGTCGATGAACATGACCAGGTCACCCAGGCAGACCAGGGCGTCGGCACCATCAGCGGCACGGGCGAGGGCCTCAGTGGCACCGTGGACGTCGCTCACCACGTTCAGCCGCATCGCCCGACCCTACGAACCCGCCGTTCCGGATGAATGTGGCAGGACCCCGCCAAGAGCGGACTCCTGCCACATTCATCCGGAAACCCCCGCGGCGGGCTCAGCGCAGGAAGACCGCGCCGACGATCGCCGAGAGCACCACGAGGACCACCGCGACGGCCAGCATCCCGCCGACCAGCAGCCCCCACTTCCCGCCCGGCACTGCGTCCACGTCCGGCAGGCCCGAGGAGCGGCGCTCGCTGGTGGCGAGCCGCGCCATCAGCTGACTGGTGAGCACCTCGAGGTCGGGCTTGCCGTCCGGGTCGGTGGGGGCGTCCGCGACGAGCGCGTCGACCTGCTCGCGCAGCAGCGCGGGGTCCGCGGGGGCGGCCTGTCCCGGTGCCGCGTGCCGGCGCCCGCGCGACCCCGTTCCGGGTGTCGGCACAGCCGCGGCTTGGGCACCCTGCTCGCGGTGCCTGCCGCGCACCGGAGCAGCCGGCTCGCCCGCTGCGGACGTCGCCGCGGCGTTCGGGGCGCCGCCCGAGGAGGCGGCGAAGGCCGGCGCCGGCTCCGGCGCCGCGCGCAGGTCGGTGTGGCACAGCGAGCACCAGTCCGCGGCGGGGGGCACGGACGCGTTGCACTCGGGGCAGCGGGCGTAGGTCGGCACGAGGTCGGTATCGGCAGCTGTGCCTACCGGCTTGATGTGGGAATCCGGTGAACCGGCCAGAGGTACGCCCGGCACGTCACGGGCTGCTCTCGAGGCGGTCCTGCAGCGCCCAGACGTGCCGCTTCCACGCGCGGGCCCGCCGGTCGCGGATGCGCGCTGCGCGCCGCGCACCCCGTGTCGTGGTCGTGTCGATCGGAGCGTCCGCCGGCTCGGCGCGCAGGTAGTAGTGGACGAGGACGCCGCCGGCGGTCTCCTCCAGCCAGATCTCCGCGGACCCGACGAGCGCCCCAGAGACGTTCCACCGCACCCCTTGCCGGCCGCGGTCCATGAAGACCGTCAGCTGCAGGTCCGGCCACCAGCGCCGCCACTGCGCCGGGTCCGCCACCTCGCGCGCGACCGCTGCGGGTGCGGCGCGTACGAACGTCTCGTCGACCAGGTCCAGGGACGGCACGGTTCCTCCTGCCCGCGATGCCACCCGCTCGCCGGTGCCGGTTCCGCGGAGACACCGGCACGATAGGCCCGTGACCGCCCCCTCCCCGCTCCACCTGCGAGCCCTGACCGTCGCGTACGGCCCGGTGGCCGCCGTGACCGGGCTCGACCTGCGCGTGGCCGCCGGGGCGTCGGTCGCGCTCATCGGCCGCAACGGCGCCGGCAAGTCGACGACGCTGCGGGTCCTCGCCGGGCTGCTGCCGCCGACCGGCGGTCAGGCACTCGTCGCCGGCATCGACGTCGCGCGTGACCCCGCACGGGCACGCGCCGCCGTCGGGTACTGCCCGGACGTCGGCGGGCTGATCCCGCGGGCGACCCCCTGGGAGCACCTGGCCCTGGCAGCGCGGCTCCGTGCGATGGACCCCGGTTGGGAGGACCGCGCCGCCGACCTGCTCGACCGGTTCGACCTCGCGGGCGCCGCGGACCGGATCACCGCCGGGTTCTCCCACGGGATGGGTCGGCGGATGTCGGTGCTGCTGGCCGCCTTCCACCAGCCGGCCGTGCTGCTGCTGGACGAACCCTTCGACGGCGTGGACCCGTTGGGGGTGGAGGCGACGCTGGAGGAGATCCGCCTCGCGCGGCTGCGCGGTGCCGCGGTGCTGGTCTCGACGCACCTGCTCGCCCTCGCGGTGAGCGCCTGCGACGAGGCGGTCGTGCTGCGACACGGTCAGGCGGTCGCCGCGGCACCCACCGCGGAGCTCACCGGCGACGAGGGCGCGGCCCGCTACCGCGCGCTGCTGACGTGAGCGCGACCCTGGCACTGCTCGCGCTGCGCTGGCGGATGGTGCGCAGCCCTGCGGGGCGCGCCGGGCTGCTCCTGGTCGCCGTCCTCGCGCTGGCGCTGCTCGTCCTCGGGGTGCTCGCCGCCGCTGCGGTACCGCTGGGCGCCCAGGTCGACTCGACGGACCCGCTGCAGGGCGTGAGCCCCGGCCAGCCGCCTCCGGACCGTACCGGCGAGGTCGCGGTGCTGCTGCCGAGCGCGCTGCTGCTGCTGCTCGCCACGGCGGTGATCGGCCCGGTCGCGGCGGGCGGCGGGTACGAGCTCTTCCCGTCCGCGATGCTCGTCGCGTACCCGGTGCGCCCGTCCACGCTCGTACGGCTCTCGCTGCTGCTCACCCCGCTGAACCTCGCGTGGTACGTACAACTGCTGCTGGTGTCGGTGGCGACCGCGTACGCGATCCGGGGGCCGCTCGGGCCCGGCCCGCCGCTGCTGGTCCTCACCGCGTACGTACTTGCCGCAACCACGGTCGGTCAGGCGCTTGCCTGGCTGCTCGCCGGGGTACGCCGCACCCGCTCTGGACGGGTCGCGACCCGCGCCCTGGTCGTCGCTGCCGTCACGGCCACCGCCTGGGTGGTGTGGAGCGGGCGGCTGACCGACCTGCTCGACCAGAGCCCCACCGTACGGGTGGTCGCCGCTCAGCTCGCCGCCGCGGACGGCCGGCCCGGCGACTGGCTGCCGGTGGTCGGCACGCTGCTGGTGATCGCGGCGGTGGGCTACCGCCTCGCCGTCGCGGCCGCGGCCTGGACCGCACGGCGGCCCGGGGACCGCGGAGCCGACCGGTCGGCAACCGCGCCGCTGCCGCGGCGGCGCCCGCGGCCGGACGCGTACCGGGCGCTGCTGGCCGTCGACCGCGCGAGCGTCTGGCGCTCGGTGCCGCTGCGCAGGGGGATCTGGGTCATGGGCGCGCTGCCGGCGGCGGCGGGTCTGCTCGCCGGGCTGTCCTGGCCGTCGGTCACGCTGCTGCCGCCGCTCGTCGCGAGCGGCGCGGTGCTGCTGTTCGGGGTGAACACCCTCGCGCTCGACGGTCCGGGGGCGAGCTGGCTGGCGACGCTGCCGCACGACCCGGCCCTCGTGCTGCGCGCCAAGCGGCGCGTCGTGCTCGAGGTGACCGCCGGCGTGGTGACCGTGGTGCTGCTCGCCTGCGCGCTGCGGGCTCCGAGCGCGCCCACGGCCGCCGAGGCGGTCGCGGTCCTTGCCAGTGCGCTCGCGTGCACTGCCCTGGCGACCACGACCGCGCTGCACCTGTCGGTCACCCGCCCCCACCGGGCCGACCTGCAAGGACCTCGCGACACCCCGGCACCACCCGGGTCGATGGCCCTGTACTCGTTGCGGCTGGCCGGGTCCACGACCCTGCTGGGCCTGTTGTTCGCTGCGGCGGCCACGACGCAGTCCGTACCGGCGAGCCTGCTGCTCGCATTCGGCGTGCTCGGGGGTGCTGCATGGAGCCGGCGCCGTACCGCTATCCGGTGGGACGACCCGGTGCAGCGAGCCCGGGTGGTCGCGGTCGTGTCCTCCGGTTGAGCCGAGCGGGGCAACCGGCCACGCACTTCCGGGCGGTGGCCGCTCCACCGAAAGTGTCGCACCGCACGTCGATCGTCCCGAACGTTTTCCACGCTCTGTGTTCGCTCGTGACCCACCGCTACCCTCCGTTTCGGGCGTCGTCACCGGACTCGACGACGACCTGCCGGGGGGACGTGTGCCGGCCGTATCCGCGCTCCAGGCGCTGTGGGGCCTCACGTCCGGCATCTCGTGCCGGCTGGTCCGACCAGCCGGTACGAAAGCAGCGCATCGCCGCATCCGCGGCGGCGGGCTTCCGGCGCCAGCAGCGCCCGCGATGCGGGCCAGGGAGCAAGGAACCCGCATGGGCCGTCGAACCGTGTTGCTCGTCGCCGCACTGCTCGTCGCAGCGCTCGGCACCGTCGCCGTCTTCCTGTACGCGCAGAACGCCAAGACCCAAGCGGCGGCCGGCCAAGACCTGGTCAAGGTGCTCGTCGCCAAGTCGGCGATCAGCGCCGGGACCACCGGGGCCGACGCGTCCGCCAACGGCACGTTCCAGGAGACGACGGTGCGCGCCACCGACGTGGCCCCGGGCGCGCTCTCGGACGTGACGCCGATCGCCGGACTCGTCGCGACCATCCCGATCTTTCCGGGCCAGCAGATCATCTCCCAGCAGTGGGGGACGGAAGCGGCAACCAGCGGCCTGACCTTCCCGGCCGGCACCGTGGCGATGTCGGTGCAGCTCGGTGACCCGCAGCGGGTCGCGGGGTTCGTGTCGCCGGGCTCCACGATCGCGATCATGGCGAGCGGGACCGACACGAAGTCCCAGCAGCCGTTCACCCGCACCCTGCTGGCCGACGTGCCGGTCGTCGCGGTCGGCCCCACGACCGTGGTGTCCAAGACGACCAACACCACCAACGATGGCGGGCAGGCGACGAACACGGAGCAGATCCCGACCGCGATCCTCACGCTCGGAGTGACGCAGGCCCAGGCCGAGAAGATCGTCTTCGCGCAGCAGGGCGGGGAGCTCTACCTGGTCCTGATGAACAAGGACTCCAAGGTCCAGGCCGGCTCCGCCGGGGTCACAGGCGACAACCTGTTCAGGTGACGACCTGATCAGCACATCCGCACCCGCGCACCCACCTCAGGGGAGACAATGACCGCGATCCTGGAGTTCGACCCGGCAGGCGCAGAGTCGATCCGCAGCGCGCTCGGGCCCGACGCGATCGTGGTGCCGAGCCTGCGCGAGCTGCGCGAGCACCTCGACGTCGACCTGTTCGAGGACTGCGTGGTACTCGGGCCGAGCGTCGACCAGATCGACGCCGACGCGCTCGCCGAGGACCTGCGGATCACCCGGCCCACGCTCGGTGTCGTGCTGGTGCGCCAGCGCATCGACACCGCCGTGCTCAGCGACGCGCTGCGCGCCGGGATCCGGGAGGTCGTACAAGAACGTGACCTGTCGGGCATCGCGAACGCCGTCCGGCACATCAAGGAGGTCGCGTCGCGCCAGCGCAGCCGGCTCGGCGAGGGCGGCGGCGAGGGGCCGCGCGAGCGGCGCGCGCGTCTCGTGACCGTGTTCTCCGCCAAGGGCGGCTGCGGCAAGACGACGCTGGCGACGAACCTGGCGGCACTGCTCGCCACCAGCAACAGAGGCACGGTCGCGCTCGTCGATCTGGACCTGTCGTTCGGCGACGTCGGCATCGCGCTGCAGCTGTTCCCCACCCACACCCTCGCCGATGCGGTCGCCATGGGCATCGATCTGGACGAGCCCGGCCTCAAGTCGCTGCTGACACCCCACCGCTCCGGGCTGCAGGCACTCGTCGCGCCGTTGGAGCCGAGCAGTGCCGAGACGATCACGACCGAGCTGGTCGTGCGGGTCCTCGATCTGCTGGCCGAGGAGTTCGACTACGTCGTCATCGACACCCCGCCGGCGCTCGACGACCACGTCCTGGCGGCCTTCGACAAGTCCGACCTGGTCGCGGTCATGGCGACCCTGGACATCCCGGCGCTCAAGAACCTCAAACTCACGCTGGAGACGCTCGAGCTGATCTCGTTCCCGCGCGAGCGGCTCGCCGTCGTGCTCAACCGCGCCGATTCCAAGGTCGGCCTGGCGATCGGCGAGGTCGAGAAGACCCTCAAGGCGCCGATCGTCGCCCAGATCCCGTCGAGCCGGGACGTTCCTGCCTCCACCAACCGTGGGGTACCCCTCACCACGGACGATCCGAAGAACCCAGTGTCCGTGGCGATCCGCCAGTTCATGGAGCAAGTCGTCGTGCCCTCCGAGAAGGACGCGATCCCGACCGAGATGCGTTCGGACCGCCGCGGCGGCCGACGGTGGAAGAGGTAGCCATGAGCCTGACCGACCGGCTCGCCGAGGCGCGCCGTCAGCGCGGCGACGCGCCCGCGCACCCCACGTCGTCCGCACGGGGACTCGCCACCCGCAGCGCCGAACCGAACGCGCTCACCGACCTCAAGCGGGCCGTGCACGCGTCGCTGCTGGAAAGTCTCGGGCCGCAGCTGTACGACAACCGGCTCACCGAGGACGAGCTCGAGGCGAAGGTCCGCAGCACGCTCCAGCTGGTGCTGACGCAGTCGGAGACTCCGATGACCGTCACCGACCGCGCCAAGCTGACGCAGGACATCGCCGACGACATCCTCGGCTACGGGCCGCTCGAGCCGCTGCTGCGCGACCCCGACATCACCGAGATCATGGTCAATGGTCCGTGGACCGTCTACGTGGAGCGGGCCGGACGCATCGAGACCGCTCCCGCCCGGTTCGCCGACGAGAGCCACCTGCGGCGCACCATCGACAAGATCGTGGCGCGCATCGGTCGCCGCGTCGACGAGGCCTCCCCGATGGTCGACGCCCGGTTGCCCGACGGGTCCCGCGTCAACGCCATCGTCCCGCCGCTCGCGATCGACGGCGCGACGCTGACGATCCGCAAGTTCGCGACCGAGCCGTACGAGACCGAGGACCTGGTCACTTTCGGCACCCTCACCACCCCTGTCGCATCGTTCCTCGACGCGTGCGTACGGGCCCGGTTGAACATCATGGTGTCCGGCGGCACCGGCGCCGGGAAGACGACGACGCTGAACGTGTTGAGCTCATTCATCCCGCGCACCGAGCGGATCATCACGATCGAGGACGCGGCCGAGCTGCAGCTGCGCCAGGAGCACGTGGTCCGCCTCGAGTCCCGTCCGCCGAACATCGAAGGACGCGGCGAGGTCACCATCCGCGACCTGGTGCGCAACGCGCTGCGCATGCGACCGGACCGCATCGTCGTCGGCGAGGTGCGTGACGCCGCCGCGCTGGACATGTTGCAAGCGATGAACACCGGGCACGACGGGTCGATCTGCACGGCACACGCCAACGGCCCGCGCGACACCCTCGCCCGGATCGAGACGATGGTCCTGATGGCAGGCGCCGACCTGCCGCTGCGCGCGATCCGGGAGCAGCTGGCGAGCGCTCTCGACCTGATCGTGCACCAGACCCGGTTCCGCGACGGTTCGCGCCGCATCACCCATGTCACCGAGGTCGTCGGGATGGAAGGTGAGGTCATCACCCTGCAGGATCTGTTCCTGTTCGACCACAAGGCCGGCTACGACCCCAACGGCCGCGCGCTCGGCCAGCTGAAGTCCACGGGCCTGCGCCCGAAGTTCCTCGACCGGTTCGCCGAGCAGAACGTCGAGGTCGACCCGACCTTGTTCGCGTTCGAGCGGTTCGGAGTCTGACCGATGCCGATGTCGCTACCCCCGCGGCCCCGCCGACCAGCCGCCGGGCCGCCACTCCGGCGCACCGCCCGGCGGGCGGGCCGACGTGGCTTCGGCCTCGCGTCCGCCGCCGCAACACTCCTCGTGCTGAGCGTCGTGAGCGTCGCACCGGCTCATGCGGCGAGCGGTCGGATCGACCGGATCGAGGGTGGCGATCCGGGTCGACTGTCGGTCGTGTTCGGCGCCTCCGGGCTGCCTGGAGGGACCACGATCGACCCGGCCACGGTGACGGTGACGGTCGGCGGGGAGCAGGTGAGGGCGAGCGCCGGACGGTTCGGGGACCCGACGGCCGCGGTACGCCGCTCCGCGATGCTGGTCATCGACACCAGCGGCAGCATGCAAGGCGCTGGACTCGCCGGCGCGAAGCGGGCCGCCGAGGCGTTCCTGTCGAACGTGCCACCGGACGTCGCGGTCGGGCTCGTCACGTTCGCGCAGACCGCGCGGGTGGCGAGCGCACCGACCACCGATCGGGCCAGCGTCCGTGATGCGGTAGCCGCGTTGACCGCGGGACGGCGGACGGCGCTGTACGACGGCGTCGTGCTCGCTGCAGCAGCGCTGGGCACCGACGGATCGCGTGGGATCGTGCTGCTCTCGGACGGCAACGACACCGCGAGCAAGGCCACCCTGGCCCAGGCGAGCGATGCCGTGAGCTCGGCGAACGTGCGCCTGGACGCGGTGTCGCTGGGCAGGGCGCAGCAGCAGCGGTCCAGCGCGCTCACCAGCCTCACGGCCGCCGGAGACGGCAGGGTCGTACCTGTCGCCGCACCGGGCCGGCTCACCGCCGCTTTCCGTTCGGCCGCAGCCGCGATCGCCAGCCAGGTCCTCGTCACAGCGGACGTACCGCCCGCGATGGCCGGCACCTCACGGACGGTCGTCGTGAGCGCGAAGGCTGGCGGGGAGCCGATCACCGACCAGGTCGCCGCGCTGCTGCCGACGTCCTCGACCGCGTCGCCGGGCACGGCGCCGCACTACGGCCCGGTGCCGGTCACGACGGCCTCGTCGATCACGTCGGCTCCTTGGTTCCTACCGGCCGCCGTCGGCGCCGTGTCGATCGGCCTGCTGGTGCTGCTGCTTGTGGCATTCCTCGGACCACGGCGCGACAGCGAGTCCGGCCGGATCGGGCGACGGCTGGGCCGGTACTCCCTGGCGGCACGGGACACCGGCAGCGTCTCGAGCAGCGCACCGGCCACCCCCGCCAGTGGGCAGGTCGCCCGGTCGGCGATGCAACTGGCCGACCGCGTCGTGCAGAAGCGGGACCTGGACAACTCGTTGGGAACCCGCCTGGACGCCGCCGGAGTTCCCCTGCGGCCGGCGGAGTGGATGCTGATCCACATCGGCGCACCCATCGCGCTCGGGCTCGCACTGATGCTGCTCACCGACTTCTCGGTGCTCGCCGCGCTCCTGGGCGTCGTGATCGGTGTCGTCGTGCCGTTCGGCTACCTGTCCATCAAGGAGACCCGGCGCAAGGCCGCCTTCTCCGCCCAGCTGGCCGACACCCTGCAGCTGCTCGCCGGCAGCCTGTCGGCGGGCTACTCGCTGCCCCAGGCCGTCGACGTCGTCGTCCGGGAGGCCGCGCCGCCGATGAGCGCCGAACTGAACCGGGCGCTCGTGGAGACCCGGCTCGGCGTCCCGCTGGAGGACGCTCTCGAAGCGGTCGCCACGCGCATGAACAACGTGGACCTCTCGTGGGTCGTCATGGCGATCAAGATCCAGCGCGAGGTCGGTGGCAACCTCGCGGAGGTGCTGACCAACGTCGCGGCCACGCTGCGCGAACGGGAACGGCTGCGCCGGCAGGTGCAGGTGCTCTCCGCGGAGGGCCGGCTCTCGGCCGGCATCCTGTTCGGTCTGCCGTTGGTGTTCATCGTGTACCTGATGCTCGTACGTCCCGAGTACATCGCCCAGCTGATCACCGATCCGCTAGGCATCGTCATGGCTGTCGTCGGTGCTGCGCTGCTCGTCGCCGGCGGATTCTGGCTGCGCAAGGTCGTCAGGGTGGAGGTGTGAGATGACCGAAACCGTCCTGCTCACCGGTCTTGCGGCCGTTTTCGTCGGCGTCTTCGGCGCCCTCGCCGTGCTCGCATTCTCGGGAGCCGAACGCCGCGGCGTGGCGCGCTCGCTCGCGGCCGTCGAGGCGATCAAGGCCGGGCCGAAGCCGATGGCGAGCGAGCTCGACCGGCCGTTCCGCGAGCGGGTGACCGCGCCCGCTTTCGCCCGGCTCGTCGGCTGGGGACGGCGCCTCACCCCGGTCGGCAGGACCGAGCGGTTGCGTCACAAGTTGGACGTCGCCGGCAACCCTGCAGGCTGGGACGTCGACCGGGTGCTCGCGTTCAAGATGCTGGGGCTGCTCGTCGGCGGTGCTGCCGGCGTTGTTGTCCCGCTGTTGTTCGGCAACGTGCTGGCCGCGCTCGTGCTCGGAATCGGGTTGGCGCTGCTCGGTTTCTACCTACCCGACATCGTCCTGTACCAGGTCGGCTACAACCGTGCCGAACGCGTGCGGCGCGAGCTGCCGGACGCCCTCGACATGCTGGTGATCTCGGTCGAAGCCGGTCTCGGCTTCGACGCCGCGTTGGCGCAGGTCGCCCGCAACACGTCCGGCCCGCTCGCCGAAGAGTTCTTCCGGGTGCTGCAGGAGATGCAGATCGGCACCGGACGCAGTGACGCGATGCGCGCTCTCGGCGAGCGCAGCAACGTGGCCGAGCTGCGCGGCTTCGTCACCTCGATGGTGCAAGCCGACTCCTTCGGCATCCCCGTCGCGAACGTGCTGCGGGTGCAGGCGAAGGAGATGCGCATCAAACGTTCGCAGCGCGCGGAGGAACTCGCCCAGAAGGTCCCGGTGAAGATCCTCTTCCCCTTGATCTTCTGCATCCTGCCGGCGTTGTTCGTCGTGATCGTGGGGCCGGCTGCGATCCAGATCGTGCGCTCCTTCTCCCACCTGTAGGGCGTCCCTGGCCCAGCGTCGTCACCGTCGTACGGGCGCCTACTGCACGAAGACGCGTTCGTCGACGAGCTGCTCCTCGACGAGCGAGGCCTCTCGCTCGAAGCGCGCCTGCTCGAACCGTTTGCGCAGCTGCAGGTCGACGCGCGCCATGCCGCCGCGGTTCTTCTCGATGGTGAGGACCGCGTAGGAGCGGAACCGTTCGGCGTTGGCGCCGCCGTACACCAAGTGGTGTCTGGCGACGACGTCGTACTTCTCGTTCAGGACGAGAACCACATCGGCCTCGTAGGCGAGCGCCGAAGCCCCCCGGAAGTGCTCGGTGCGCAGACGGGTCCCCGCGGTGATGCCGGTCGCGTCGCTCGCCGTGACCGCCAGCACCGGGACCGTCAGCCGAAGTGCGAGGTCCTTCAGCGCGCCTGCCACCCTCGCCATCCGCGCCTCTTCGTTCTCCCCGTCGTCGACGACCTTCTGGACGTAGTCGACGACGACGAGCGGTGCGCTGCGTTCGCCGTCGGCGACCGCGGTTGCTGCGGCCGCGATCGTCGCGACGTCCGTGTCCACCCCCGCGCGCAGCACGTGCAGCCGCTCGGCGTCCGCGGTCACCGCAGCGAGCGCTTCCGCCCCGCCGGGGCTCGCGGCAAGACCGTCGGACAGCGACTGGCCGCTCCCGTCCCCCTCGAGCAGGCCGCGCACGCCCTTGAGCGGGACCGCGTCGACGCCGGCCCGCTCCCCCGCTTCCGCCGCGATGAGCCGCTCCAGCAGGTTGACGGGGTCGTGCTCGTAGCTGACGTACAGCACGGGATGGCCATCGCGGACGGCACGCCGGGCGATCTGCAACGCGAGCGTCGTCTTCCCCAGGCCCTGCCCGCCGGCGAGCAGCACCACCTCCCCGGGCCGCAGCCCACCCGAGAGGTACGTGTCGAGCGGGCTGAACCCGGTCGGCCAGGCCCGGGCGGCCGCGGCCGTCCCCAGACGTAGCAGGCGATCGATCTCGCCGAGCACTTCGCCGAGCCGGACCGTCGAGGGGGTCGTCACGCTCGGCTGCGTCGTCATGGGCGCATCGAACCAGGATCCGACCCGGCGCGGAGGTGAGATCCGACATTCCGTACGCGGGGACCGGATGCGACCTTGGCCCGGAGTATGCGACCGTCCTGCTCATGGCGCGTGGGTGGGACGACCTGTGGATCACGCGTTGGCGCCATTCGCTG
This sequence comes from Candidatus Nanopelagicales bacterium, assembly GCA_017848795.1. GTDB lineage: Bacteria > Actinomycetota > Actinomycetes > S36-B12 > CAIYMF01 > JAFIHG01. Next base: position 106,466 of record JAFIHG010000047.1, read on the forward strand.
GACTCGACCGACGCCATCCAGGTGATCGTGCGCGCCGGAGTGCTCGGGCTCTGCCTGCTGCTGTTCGCGCTCGACGACGTGTCCCGTCAGACCCGTCCCCCGCTCGCCGTGCTCATCGCGGTCGCGATCATGGCGAGCATCCCGCTGCCCCCGTCGCCGCTGACCCGGTTGCGCCCGCTCGGCGAGGCGGCGCTCGTCGCTGCGCTCATCGGTTCGAGCCAGCCGCTGGCTGATCCACTGCTGCCGTACCTGGTGGTTCCCGCACTCGGTGCCGGCCTGCTGCTCGGCGCGATCGGCGCGTGCTCCGCGGTGGCGGTGTCGGCGATCGTCATGGTCGCGGGGCGGTTCCTCGGCGGTGACCTGACCGACCGGATGGAGTCGACCCAGATCCTGCAGTGGCTCGGACTGGCGCTCGCCACCGGCCTCGTGGGCGCGTGGGCCCGCTCGGTCGGCCGGCGGGCCGGACTCGCGTCCGACACGTACGTCGCGGCGCACCGGCTGCTCACCCGGCTGCGGGATGTGGCCCGGGCGTTGCCGACCGGCCTGGACGAGGTCGCGCTCGCCCAGCAGGTGCTCACCCGTCTGGGTGAACGCATCGACTTCGAACAGGCCGCGTTGTACGCCATCACCGACGCCGGGCTGCTGCAACCGCTCGCCTTCGCGGGCAGTGACCGGGTGGACTGGGACCCGCAGCTGGACGAGGGCATCTGGGCGCGCGCGTGGAACAGCGGACGTCCCCACCAGCAGAACGGCATGTTCCGTTCTCCACGACGGGGCCACTCGGCGGTGCTCGCCCTGCGGCTCGGCGAACGCCGGATCGGGGTCATCGGGCTGGAGCGCAGCGGCGGTCAGTGGCCGCACCGCCAACTGGTCCGGGCCCAGGACCTCGCCGACGACGCCGCGCTGCGGATCGACACCGGTCAGCTGTTCAGCGAGGTGCGCGCGCTCGCGACCGTGGAGGAGCGGCGGCGGCTGGCCCGCGAGATCCACGACGGGGTCGCCCAGGAGATCGCCTCGCTCGGTTACCTCGTCGACGACCTGCGCGCCCGTACCAAGGACGGGGAGGCCCGCGACGAGCTCGCGCATCTGCGTGACGAGCTGACCCGCGTCGTCACCGAGCTGCGGCTGTCGATCTTCGACCTGCGTACCGACGTGCAGCCGGCGACCGGGCTCGGTGCGGCGCTGTCGTCGTACGTCCGCAGCGTGGGCACCGGGTCCGGCCTCACCATCCACCTGGTGCTCGACGAGTCCGCGCACCGGCTGCCGATCGAGGCCGAGACCGAGCTGCTGCGGATCTCCCAGGAGGCGGTCACCAACGCGCGCAAGCACTCTCGCGCCAAGAACCTGTGGGTTACCTGCCGCGTAGACCCGCCGCGGGCGTTCCTGCGCGTCGCCGACGACGGTGCCGGGCTGGGCGCACCGCGGCAGGACAGCTACGGGTTGGAGATCATGCGCGAACGGGCGGCCCGGCTCGGTGCCGCGCTCGCGGTACGGGCCCGGGTGGGCGGCGGGACCGTCGTCGAGGTGACCCTCGGCGCGGGCACCGCCGCCAGCAGCCCGCTCGGTGCCGCGATTCCGACGGCGTCGCTGACACCGGTGCCCGACGGCACCCGCCGCCGCCACGCGGCACCCGCACCTGGCTGGGCGCGGCGCCTGCCCCCACTACGATCGCCCCAGGAAGGGACGCCCGGGTTGCCCCCCAACGCCGTGCCGACCGATCCGGGAGGGTGACGATGGCGATCAGCGTGCTGCTCGTGGACGACCACGAGCTGATCCGGCAGGGCCTGCGCCGGGCGTTCGAACGCGACGGCGACTTCGAGGTCGTCGGCGAGGCCGGCACGCTGGCGGACGCCCGGCGGCTGCTCGCCCTCACCCGCCCGGACGTCGTGATCCTCGACATCCGCCTCCCGGACGGCAACGGCCTGGAGGCGGCGCGCAAGCTGCGCGCCGAACGCGACGAGCTCGGGATCGTGGTGCTGACGATGTACGCCGGGGACGAGCAGCTGTTCGAGGCGCTCGAGGCCGGCGCTTCGGCGTTCGTACCCAAGAACTCTCCGAGCGAGGACGTCGTCGCGGCGGCCCGGCACGCGGCGAGCTCGCCCCGTGCGTTCACCGCCAGCGACCTGGCCGAGGCGATGAAGCGGCGGATGTCGCCCACCGGACCGCAACTCTCGCCGCGCGAGAAGGAAGTTCTCGGCCTGCTCGCCGACGGTCTCGGCGTCGCCCAGATCAGCCGCCAGCTCTACATCAGCGAGTCGACGACCAAGACCCACATCTCCAAGCTCTACGAGAAGCTCGGCGCCGGAAACCGCGCGCAGGCGCTCATGACCGCGCTGCGGCTCGGCCTGCTCAAGCGCGACGAACCGCAGGTCTGAATGGGGTCGTCGGTGGGCCGAACCGCCGCCGCCATGTGGCGGAGGCCACCGACCAAAAAGCCGATCAAGGACCGCACCGTCGTGGGATGATCACCGGCCCGCGCTCCGTCACCCTTTTCGTGCGTGGTAGCGCCCCGGAACCCCCTGGGGGACACGCGACCCTCGGGAGGGAACGCACATGATCACTCGAATCCGCCGTACGCTGCGCCGTGACGAGGGCGCCTCCGCCGTCGAGTACGGCCTGCTCGTCGCCGCCATCGCCGCCGTCATCGTCGGCGTCGTGTTCCTGTTGGGCGGCAAAGTGAAGGACGCGTTCACCAAGACGAACGACTGCATGGCGACGCCTGCCGCGACCGCCTGCAAGTAGCAGCCTCCGTACATGGCAGCGCGGTGGCGAGGCCACGGCCGCCGCTGGCGCGCAACCGGCGCACGCTGCTGAACGGCCGCTCACGGGCCGGGTCCGACGTCACTGTCGGGCCCGGCCCGTTAGCGTGTCCGCCGGTCGTCGTCGACGTGGGAGCAGGGGATGTCGCAGCCGGGTCAACCCCTCGACTCGCGCGCGCCGGCGATCCCTCCCGTCGCGACACCGCCGGAGGAGGTCCCACCGCGACCGGGGCGGTTGGCGGCAGTGCTGGCGAACGTCCCGTTCGCTTTCGTGCCGGCCGTGGCCGTCATGGCGCTCGCGCTGGTGCTCGCACTGCGCCCGATCCTCGACATCGACCTCTACTGGCACCTGGTCGTCGGCGACGAGCTCCGCTCGGGCGTGCCGATCTCCCAGGCGGGACAGGGCTGGTCGTTCGCCCCGGTGCCCGACACCTGGGTCTCGAGCCAGTGGCTCGCCGAGATGACCCTCTCCTGGTTGAACACGCTCGGCGGATTCCCGGCGCTCGTGCTCTACCGCGTGCTGACGGCGCTCGCCGCCCTCGCCGTGACGGCATGGGTCACGCTGCGCGGGCGGCCGCTGCGGGCTGCGGTCATCCCGTTCGCGCTGGCCGCGACCGCGCTCGGATCCACCAGCCAGGAGCGCAGCCAGCAGCTGACCTACCTGCTCGCGCCGCTGGTCGGGTGGTGGGCGGAACGCCTGCTGCGCGAGGGACGGCTGCCGCGCTGGTGGATCGTGCTGCCGCTGACGGTCCTCTGGGCCAACTACCACGGGGGTTGGGTGCTGCTGCCGGCGGTGCTCTGCCTGACCGCGGTGGCGCGGTGGGTCACCCGCGGGGTTCGGGACCGGCCGGCATGGTCAGCGGTACTGCTGTCCGCGGCCACCTTCCTCGCCGCGATGGTGAGCCCGCTCGGTCCGGCGAACTCGTTGACCGCGTTGGCATTCTCACGGGCAGCGAGCTCGCAGATCGCCGAGTGGGGACGGGTGGCACTCTGGTCGGACCAGGGCTGGCAGCTGGGCGTGATCCTGCTGCTGGCGGTCCTCGCGTGGTGCTTCGGCCGTACCCGGATCCGTAAGTCCGACGCGGGTGAGGTCGTACTGGTCCTCGGCATGGTGACCTTCGGATTCCTCGCGTACCGGAACATCACACCCACGGTTCTGGTGCTCGCCCCGCTGCTCGCCGGCGTCCTTGCGCGGGCCCTCCCCGCACCGGCCCACCAGGGCCGGGCGATGCTCGGGCGTACCGCGTGGGCGATGGCGTTCGCCGGGGTCGTGGCGGGCGTCGTCCTCTGCTTCGTCCCGGTGCGGGATCTGCACCCGAAGGTCCCCGTCGAGCTCTACGCGCGCATCGGCGCTCACCCCGGGACCATGCGCGTGCTCGACACCTACAACGTCGCGGGACCGCTGCTCTGGTACGCCGGCGGCCCGGGCCAGGTCCAGCTGGCGATCGACGGGCGCACCGACCGGTACGGCGCGCCGTACATCGACCGCTACCTCGACACGCTGCTCGCCGCCCGCCCGGGGTGGGCGGCGATGCTCGCGGAGCTGCGGCCCGACGTGGCCGTGCTCTACTCCGGCGAGGCGCTCACCGGCGCGCTGGCGGCGAAACGCTGGCGCACGGTCGCCCAGGAGCGCGGCGTGGTCCTCATGGTCCCCCCGGATGCCCACGACTGGTGACGCTGCGTCGCGAAACGCCTCCGGACCGCGCAGACGATCATCCGTTCGGCGGGGTGCGGATGACCGTCGGGACGATCTTCGCGTCCTGCCCCACCTGCCACGCTCGTCCCAGATCCGCCCTCATCCGACGACTCGCACGACTGGTACTGCATCGCGGAGGTGACAGTGAGCCCGCGTCGCTTGCTCCTCGCGACCCGCGCAGCCGGGGGGCGCGCGCACGGTGGCTCAACGTCGCCGGCACGCATCCGCCGGGGCGGTGCCGAGCGCGGCACCTCGGCGGTCGAGTACGGCCTGCTCGTCGTCTCGATCGCGGCCGTCGTCACCGCGATCGTGTTCTCGGTCGGCGTCAAGCTCAAGGACACGCTCGGCGACACCTGCCGCTCCTTGACCACCGCGCAGAGCGACGCGAGCGGTCCCGGCGTCGCGAAACTGCGGCCCGTCGGTCACAGCACCGGCTGCAACCCCTGAGCGGATCGTCCGTCGCGGATCACTCCAGCGCCCGGTCCGCGACCCGCGTCCCATGGCCGCCCGCCCACCGCCGGGTGGCCGCGAGCCGCTGCGGGATGCTCGGGTGCGTACCGGCCCACAGCACGTACGCGCGTGGCGGTTCGAGCACTGCGACCCCTGCGCGCGCAAGCGCCCGGAGCATCGCGGCGTAAGCGGTCGCGGCGTCCTCACCGGCGGCGGCCAGCAGGTCGAGCGCGTACCGGTCGGCGCGCGCCTCGACGCGCCGCGAGTACGCGCTCTGCGCCGGATTCGTGACCAGCCCGACGCCAGCCAGGTAGGCCAGGGTGAAGGGCACCACCCCGACTCCCACGGTGCCTGCCGCCACCGGCTCCCAGGCCAGCAGGACCGCGAGCCCGGCGACTGCAGCCGCCCCGCCGAGAGCGCCGAGCGCCGCGCCGAAAGCGACATCGGCGCGCGCGACGTGGCCGAGCTCGTGCGCGACGACGGCGCGTACCGCGGGGAAGCGCTCCCCCGACAGCAGGGTGTCGAACACCACGACCCGCCGGGTCGGTCCGAAGCCCGAGACGTACGCGTTGTAGGCCGTCGTACGACGGCTCGCATCGGCCACCAGCACGTCGCGCACGGCGAGCCCGGCGGCGCGCGCCAGGTCCAGCAACGCGGTCCGCTCGGCCGAGGCCGGCAGCGGCCGCAGCCGCAGGAAGAGCGGTTCGACGAGGACCGGCACCACGAACGTCAGCGCGATGATCGCGAGCGCGGCCGCCGGTACGGCGACCCACCACCAGGCGGGCCCGAGGACAGCGCGCAGCCAGAGCAGCACGGCGAGCGCCGCGGCAGCGAGCACCAGCGTCAGCAGCAGGCTCTTCACCCGGTCGAGCAGCCATCCACCCCAGCCACCGGCCGTCAGGCCGTACCGCGCGCGGACCCGACGGCCCGCGATCGCGAACGGCAGCGACAGCAGCCACGCGCCGCCCAGCACGACGACCAGGACGACCAGCAGCGCCACGGCCGGATGCCCCGCGCCCGTGCGCGAAAACACGCGGCCGGGCGGACCGAATCCTGCGACGAGCACCCATACCAGGGACAGCACCGACCCGGCCAGCCGCGACGGGAGCAGCGCGGTGAACAGGGCGCGGGCACGGGCACGCTCGGCGGCCGTGAAGTCCGCGGCGAGCGGGGTCTCGGCGGGTCCGACCGCAGGCGCCGCACGCAGCGCGCGCCGCCCCACCAGGACGACGGCGAGCAGCAGCAGCGCGAGCGCGATGGCCGGCTCAGCCACCCGGCACCGTCCGGGCGAGCGCGCGCCAGCGTCCGAGGAGTACGCCGACAGCGGTTCCCGACACCGCACGCCAGGCCGCCGTGAAGTCGCCGCTCGCGGCCGTACGGCGGTAGACCTGCAGCAGCCCGCGAACACCGACGCCCTCGACCATCGCGACGCAGCCGAGGTGGGCCAGCTCGTACGCCTCGGTGGCACCGGCGCCGACGAACGCGCCGTCCGCCGGGAACCGCCGGGGCACCCGGGTCACGTCGCGGGTCGCGACGTGCAGCGGCACCCCGGAGCCGCGGTAGCCGAGGTACTCGGCCAGCCCTTCCTCGAGCCAGGTCGGGGTCGTCGCGGTCGCCGGGGCGGCGGTCGCGACGTGCGTGACCTCGTGGCGCAGCACGATGTTGCGGGCTTGCCAGGTCGTGGATGCGAGCAATGGCGCGTTCAGGTAGATACGGAGGGCTGCCCGGTCCGCCCCGCCCTCCGCGAGGGTGAGTCCGGCCAGCCGGTCCCAGGTGCGGTGTCCACGGCCGGTGAGCGCGACGAGCTCCGCGCGGCCGGCCGGCACGACCACGGTCGCGTGGGCGTACCAGCGGTCCGGGATCGCGGTCCGTACGGCACGTACCGCTGCGTCGGTGGCTGCGGCCCAGCGCCGCAGCTCGGCGCGGGCCACCCCGCCGACCCCGACCACCACACTGCGCCTGCCGGGCACCACCGAGATCGGTGCGCCGTGGTACCCGGAAGGGGTGCCGGCGTCGTGCGCGGCGAGCGCACGATCGAGCATCGCGCGCAGCCCCTCACCGCCGGCGGCCGGACCGCCTGCCCGCGAGGGGGACGGGTCCGGCGCGGCGGCGGACGACCCGCGGCCGGGGCCGGAGGCAGCCGGCGTACCCGGTGCGGGGGACGGCGCGGGCGAGCATCCGAGCAGGGTCGCCGCGGCAAGCGCGGCGCACCACCGTCGCGCCCGTCGACCCGCTACCTGCACCCCGCCGATGCTACGGAGCGTCGAGGTATGCCGGTCCGGTCAGCCGACGCGCCCCGCCCCCGAGTACCGCTCGCCGTACCACGGACCCCAGGCTGCGGAGACCTCCACACCACGGCTCGGGTTGGCGGCGTGGACCATCCGGCCACCGCCGATGTACATGCCGACGTGGTGGGCGCCCATGCCGAAGTAGAACAGCAGGTCCCCCGGCTGCAGCTCGCTGCGGCTGATCCGGCGGGTCTGCTGGTACTGGGAGTACGAGTACGCCGTCAGCGACACCCCCGCCTGCGCCCACGCCCACGCGGTGAGCTTGGAGCAGTCCCAGCTCGACGGCGGGTGCGCGTTGTAGGAGTAGGGCTCACCGACCTGGGCGAGCGCCGCCTGCACCGCGGTCTGCGCGCGCGAGGACGAGTACCCCGCATTGCCGCCACCGTACGAGCCGCTGCCGCCGCTGCTCGAGCCAGATCCACCCGAGCCTCCGGAGCGGCTGGCCCGGGCGGCCGCGGCACGCCGCGCCGCCTCCGCCCGTTGCTGGGCGGCCGCTTCCTGGGCGGCCTTGATGGCGGCCTGCCGTCGTGCCTCGGCGATCGCCGCGAGGCGGCGGCGCTCCTCCTCCTTGAGCTTGGAGAGCACCTGCTGGGCCTCGGCGAGCTTGTTCGTGATGTACGCCTTGTGGGTGGCGGCGTCCTTGGCCGCCTGCGCCGCAGCGGCCTGCTGCTGGGCGAGCTCGGTCCGCACCTGGGCGAGCGCGACCCGGGCGGCCTGGCTGCGCCGCAGCTCGGCGTTGCCGATCCGCGAGACCGTGTCGAGGGTCGCTGCGCGGTCCAGGAACTGCGTCGGGTCGTCGGCGAGCATCGCCTGCAGCATGGTGCTGGTGCCGCCGCTCGTGTACGCGCTGCGGGCCATCGCGTCGACGCCCTCGGACGCTTCACCGACCCGCACCTGCGCGGCGGCGAGCTTCACCTTGAGCGCCGACACCCGCTTGTTGATCGTGGCCAGACGGTTCTCCGCCTCGTTGACCAGCTCCCGGGCGTTGGCCGCGTCGTTCTGCAGTGCCTCGACCTGCGCCTCGACCTGTTCGATCGTGGCCTTCGGGTCCGCGGCGGCGCTCGGGCCGCTCACGACGGTCAGTGCGGCAATGGACGTGACGGCGACGACGGGAGCGAGTACCCGCACCAGTCGCGCGCGCTTGTACCGGGTCGCCACGGAGGCGGCCTCCCTCTTCCGTCCGCCTACCGGGTGAGCTGACGGGCTCGGGCGGGAAGTCGCCCTACCGCGCCACCGAGGTGGCGCCGATTCGCCCCGGGGGAAGGTGGTTCCCCGGCTCCGCCGACCCCTTCGGTGCGGGGCACCGCAAGGGCCGCCAGACTCGACGGGGATGCCCGTCGCCCCCGGCTGAGGGCTGATCTTCCGGACATCCGAGGCGAGACCCTACCAGCGGTCCGGGACCCTTTCGGGGCGCCTCGCCGAGATCTGTGGATCCCGTGGTGCGAGCCGCCGCGTACCACACTGTGGACGGGCGCAGCGCGATGCGGATCACCCCGCCCGCTCGTGCGCGGCGCCGCGCTCGTCCGCGACGAGCCGCAACGGCGGCACCAGTCCGCGGTCGGCGAGCACGTCCAGCGCGCGCCGCTCCGGCTCCTCGAGCAGTTCCGGGCCGGGTGGGCCGAGCAGCACCGAGACCACGCAGTCCTCGCAGGCCGGTCCCCGCGCCGCGCACCAGTTGCAGTCGATCAGCATGCCCGCCTCCGACGGCCGCGGTCCCCCATCGGGACCGATCGGCGCCGACCGTACGCAGCAGGTCCGACAGCCCCTCGCGCTCCGCGCTCAGGGGCCTGCCGGCCGCCCCTCGTCGGGCGCCGGTCGCGGTACCAGCTGCACCGCGTCCTGCGCTCCGCACCACCGGCAGGCGACCTGCTCGATGGTCTCGGCGAGCGGCGTCGCCTCCTCGACCGACGCGGCTCCGGACAGGTCCAGGTGCCAGTACTCGCGCACCCGGTTGGTTCGGGTGACGTCGAAACGGGTCAGGTTCCCGCAGCGCGTGCAGCGCCAGCGCTCGCCGGGACCGGGCAGGCTCACCACGGCAGCGACCCTAGGCCCTGCCCGCGCCTACGCCGCGCGCCTGTGCCGCGCGCCTGCACCGTGCTGTCGGACCGGCGCCGTACCGTCCGCAGGTGTGGGACAGCCAGCCGCGCAGCACACCCCCGTGCAGCACACCTCCATGCAACACGCCTCCATGCAGGGCACCTTCGACGAGCTGGGCACCCCGCTGCACGACACGACGTTCGTCGTCGTCGACCTCGAGACGACCGGCGGCGCACCGGCGGACGCGGGCATCACCGAGATCGGGGCGGTGAAGGTCCGCGGCGGTGAGGTCGTCGCGGAGTTCGCCACCCTCGTCGACCCCGGCGAGCCCGTGCCACCGTTCGTCGCCCTGCTCACCGGCATCACCGACCGGATGCTGGTCGGCGCACCGCGTCTCGGGGCGGCGCTTCCGGCGTTCCTCGAGTTCGCGGGATTCGGCGCGGGCGCAGTGCTCGTCGCCCACAACGCGCCGTACGACACCGGCTTCCTCGCCGCGGCCTGCGCCCGCACCGGCCGTTCCTGGCCCGCCCCGCCTGTCGTCGACACCGCACGGCTGGCACGTGCCGTGCTGCTCAAGGACGAGGTCCCCAACTGCAAGCTCGCCACGCTCGCCCGGCACTTCCGTGCCCGGGTCACCCCGAACCACCGCGCCCTCGACGACGCGCGCGCCACCGTCGACGTGCTGCACGCACTCATCGAGCGGGTCGGCACGCTGGGCGTGCACACCGTGGAGGAGCTGGCGACCTACACCTCCCGGGTCAGCCCCGCGCAGCGGCGCAAACGGCACCTCGCCGACGGGCTGCCCGACGCGCCGGGCGTCTACCTGTTCCGCGACGAGGCCGGGCGCGCGCTGTACGTCGGCAAGTCGCGGCGGATCCGCAGCCGGGTCCGCTCCTACTTCACCGCCAGCGAGCAACGCAGCCGGATGGCGCAGATGGTGGCGCTCGCGCAGTCGGTCACGGCTGTCCCGTGCGCCAGCGAGCTCGAGGCCGAGGTGCGCGAGCTACGGCTCATCGCCGAGCACAAACCGCGCTTCAACCGCCGCTCCCGCCACCCCGAGCGTGCGCAGTGGGTCAAGCTGACCGTCGAGCCCTTCCCCCGGCTCTCGCTCGTCCGCACGGTGCGCGACGACGTGGGGGTCGGCGCCGCCTACCTCGGACCGTTCGGCTCGCGGGCCGCGGCGCAGGCGGCGATGGCAGCGGTGCACCAGGCGGTCCCGTTGCGCACCTGCACCGCCCGCCTCCGCCCTGGGCTGCCCGCGCCGACGTGCGTCCTGGCCGAACTGGGCCGCTGCCCGGCGCCGTGCACGGGTGAGGTGAGCGTCGAGGACTACGCCCGGCTCGCGGCGCGTGCCCGCGCGGCGATCACCGCCGACGCCCGTGAGCTCGAGGCGGCCGTACGGGCCAAGCTCGACGCGCTGCGCGGGACGCAGCGGTACGAGCAGGCCGCGACCTGGCGCGACCGGCTCGCGGCGTTCGCGCAGGCCGCGGCCCGCGCGCAGGAACTGGCGGCGCTCGCCGACCGGGCCCAGGTCGTCGCCGCCCGGCCGACCCACGACCGCGGCTGGGAGATCCACGTTGTGCGCCACGGCCGGCTCGCGGGCGCGGCCGTCGCGCCGCCGCGGGTCGATCCTCGCCCGTACGTCGAGGCGGTCCTCGCCACCGCCGAGCGCGTCGAGCCGCCGGTGGGACCCGTGCCGGCCGCGCTGCCGGCGGAGACCGACCGGGTGCTGCGGTGGCTGGAATCGGACGGCACCCGGCTGGTGCACCTCGACGGCGACGACGGCTGGGCGCTTCCGGTGCACGGCGCCGGCGGTCTGCACGCCCGGCTTCGGACGGCCGGTTCCTCGGTCGTCGTGCCGGCACCCGAGCGTCCGCTACGCCCCGCCATGTGAGGCAGCGCCAGTGCGCCGCGCGCTCGCGAGCGTGCCCGTGCCGTTGAGCGCCCAGTGCAACGCGGCCGGCACCAGCAGGCTGCCGGCCGCGTACCGCAACGCGCAAAGCACCACCCCACCGGCCGTAGTCACCGCGACGGTGCCGACCGTCCCGCGCAGGTCACCGTCTGCCTCGAGGGCACCGGGCACGTGCCAGAGCCCGAACAGCACGCTCGCGGCGAGGACGGCGAGCGGGACGCCGCACAACGGGGCGAGCAGCGCGGGCAGCACCGCGCGGAACGCGACCTCCTCGACCAGCACGGTCCCGAACGGCACGTCGAGCAGCGCCGCCCGCAACGGGTGCTGCGGTCGCGTGTCGAACAGCCGCGCGAGCCGCGGCACGCGTGCGGCCACGAGCACCGCGCCGACCGTGAGCAGCGCGACCAGCGCCGCGCGCGGCAGGCTGCGCACCAGCTCGTCGGCACCCAGGCCCAGTTGGGGGGAGGAGAGCCCGGAGCGCGCCGCCGCGAGCAGCAGCGCCGCAGCGGCCACCATCCCGGCGGCGGCGTACGGCCAGCCGGCCAAGCGCCGCGTGGCCATCAAGAATCCGGCGAGCACCGCGGCCACGGCGATCCAGACGAATCCCGCCGCGGCGCTGAGGACACCGACCGTGAGCAGGCCCAGCCCGATCGTCCGGGCCCGTATCGCAGCCACGCCCGCCATCCTGCCCGCCAGCGGCGCGGCACCCGACCCGCGACTCCGGCTGCGCCGGCCCACGGTGGCCTACGCTGCCGCCATGGTGACCGCGATCGTGTTCATCCACGCCGACACCTCGGCGATCAACACCGTGGGGCAGGCTGTGGCCGAAGTGCCCGGGGTCAGCGAGGTCTACAGCGTGACCGGGGATCTGGACCTTGTCGCGATGGTGCGCGTACGCGAGCTGGACGACGTGAGCGGTGTCGTCACCGACCGGATCAGCGCGATCCCGGGGATCCTCACCACCGAGACCCACGTCGCCTTCCGGACCTACAGCCGCCACGACCTCGAGGCCGCGTTCGCCATCGGACTCGACTGACCGATCGGCCCGGAACGACCCATCAGGCCGGGGACCAGCGTGTCTACTGACGCGGTCAGCCGGCGGGCGGCTAGGCCAGGCGCACGGTGAGCGCGGCCCATCGCGCGAGCAGCGCGCCGGCCGCACCATCGTCGATCGCCGCCGCGGCGCGCGGCAGCGCAGCCGCGAGACGCTCGACCAGCTGATCCGGGCCGCGACCGGGGTCCGCGCGGTGCGTCACGGCGGCGTCGCGGGCGACGAGCGAGGCTGCCGCGTTCAGCAGCACCGCATCGCGTACGCCTTCGAGCCGCTCCTCGCGGTCGCCGCCGAGCACGGAGCGGGCGACCGCTGCGTTGTAGGCGGCGTCCGCTCCCCGCAGCGCGCCGTCCGACGGGGGGCGGATGCCGAGCTCGGCCGGGTCGAGCACGGTCGGTACGACACGGCCCCCGGTCGCCTCCCACACCCGCGTACGGGTCGCGGTGGAGAACTCGTCGAGGCCGTCCTCGCCGCGCACGACCAGGGCGTGTGTTCCGCGGGCGGCGAGCGCACCGGCCATGACGGGTGCGAGCGTCGCGTCGTAGCAGCCGACCATCTGCGCCGCGGGGCGGGCAGGGTTGGCGAGCGGCCCGAGAATGTTGAAGACGGTGCCGACGCCGAGCCCGGTCCGGGTCGCGGCCGCGTGCCGCATCCCGGGGTGGAAGCGCGGCGCGAAGCAGAAGGCGATGCCCACGTCGGCGAGGCACCGCTCGACGGCGGGCGCCGGCAGGTCGATCACCACGCCGAGCGCCTCCAGCACGTCGGCCGAGCCGGCCGCCGAGGAGGCGGCCCGGTTGCCGTGCTTGACGACCGTCGCCCCGGCAGCCGCCACGACCACCGCCGCCATCGTGGAGATGTTCACGGTGCGGGCGCGGTCGCCCCCGGTCCCACAGGTGTCGACCGCCGGTTCGCGGTCCGCGGGCACCTGCACCGGTACGGCGTGCTCGAGCATCGCCGTCACGAGCCCGCCGACCTCCTGCGCGGTCTCCCCCTTGGCACGCAGCGCGACGAGGAACCCGGCGAGCGCGACCGGCGGGGCGTCCCCGCGCATCACGCCGTCCATCGCCCAGGCCGTGTCGTCCTCGGTGAGGTCCTCCCCGCGCAGCAGCGCACTGGTCAGGTCGGCCCAGCCGCGCGTCTCGTCCGCCACGGCGGTGACCCTAGCCGCCGTGCTCACCCGCGCCGCGGCACGCGTCAGGCGAGCGCCGCGAGCTCACCGAGCCGCCCGTCGGTCATCGCGAGGTGCCGGTCGGCGTACCGCACCAGGTGCTCGTCGTGCGTCACCAGGACGGTCGCGACCCCGTGCTCCCGCGTGACCTCGGCCAGCAGCTCGGCCACGGCGACCGACCGCTGGGCGTCCAGCGCCGAGGTCGGCTCGTCGACGAGCAGCAGCTGCGGCGAGTTCATCAGCGCCCGCGCGATCGCCACCCGCTGGCGCTGCCCGCCGGAGAGCTGGTGCGGACGGCGCCGGCTGGCGGGCCCCAGACCGACCTGCGCGAGCAGCGCCGCAGCGCGCTCGCGCTGCCGCGCCGGACGGTGACCGGCCAGGTGCGCCGCGAGGAGCAACTGGTCCACCGCGTCGAGCGACGGCACCAGGTTGGACTGCTGGAAGACGAACCCGATCCGTTCGCGGCGTACGGTGGCCCGCTCTCGCGGCGAGAGCGCCGCCGTGTCCGTCCCGTCGATCCGTACCGCGCCGGAACCGGGGCGCTGCAGCAGGCCGGCGACCGCGAGCAGGCTGGACTTGCCCGACCCGGACGGTCCGGTCACCACCACGAGCTCACCCGGGTCGACGCGTAGCGTGACCTCGTCCAGTGCGGTCACCGTGCCGTCGCCGTCCGGGTGGACGAGCGTGACGTCGGTCAGTTCGAGGCTGGGGTTCATCGGGCGGCTCCGAGCGCAGTGATGGGGTCCACGGTGGCGATGCTGCGTACGGCCACCAGCGCGCCGAGCAGTCCGACGCCGAAGGTCACCGACAGCGGTACGACGGTTGTCGCAGGTGAGACGAGGAACGGCACGGTCGCGCCGGCGAGCAGGCCGACCCCGGTCGCGGCGAGCGCGCCGACGATCGACCCGACGGCCAGCACGACACCGGCCTGCGCGAGCGAGTCCCTGACCAGGTAGCCCGTCGTCGCGCCCATCGCCTTGAGCACCGCGAGGTCCGGGGTGCGCTGGATGGTCCAGACCGTGAAGAACGCACCGACCACGAGGGCCCCGACGCCGAACAGCAGGCCGCGGATGAGCGAGAGCGACCCGTTCTCCGCCGAGTACGACCCGATCGCCGCGAACGCGCCGGTGCGCGAGACGGTCGTCGTTCCGGCGGCAGCGTCTCCGGCACTCAGATCCGCCCCGGTCGCGGTGCGCAGCGCCACGACGGTCCCGTGCGGCCCGGTCCCCTCCCCGGTCCGTCCCTGCAGCTGGTCCCAGGTCGCAAGCGCGACCCAGGCCGCCGGGACGTGGTTGAACGAGGTGTCCTGCTGCCCTGCCGCGACGCGCAGCTCGTGCCCGCCGACGACGACCGTCTGTCCGGGCGCGACACCGGCCGTCTCGAGCAGCTGCGGACCGAGCACGACGACGCGGTCCGACCGGAGCGCGGCGGGGGCCACGAACGAGCCCGGGAGGGCTCCGAGCAGCGTCACGGGCAGTTGCGTGCTGCCGGAGGCGAGCCGGTTCGGCGCGACGCCCAGCAGCGCGGCGTCGGTGACGCCCGGCGCGCCGGCCCAGGTCCGCTCCTGCGCGGTTGTCACGGTGCTGGAGTCGAAGCTCAGGGTTCGGCCGTCGGCGGGGCGCTGGAAGGCGAGGTGGTCGGCGGGCAGCTCGGCCACTGCCGACGTGCTCTGTGCGGCGAGCCCGGCCGCGAGCCCGGAGAGCACCACCACCAGGAAGGTGAGCAAGGCGACGACGGCGGCCATGAGGCCGAACCTGCCGCGGGCGAATCGCAGGTCGCGGATGGCGAGGAACACGGGAAGGGTCCTTTCTCTCTCGCATCCAGCGTCCCCGGCCGCGGCGGCGCCCACATCGTGCGCCGGACGGCACCGGCGCTGACGAAGGGTGCAGGCAGCGCATCCATCGAAAGGTGCACCCGCGCGTCGGCGGAAGGTCGGCAGTGCGCCGACGGCACGCGCCGGCCCGTCCACCTGGGCGGCCCGCGGGACGTAGCGTGAGCGGTGATGACGCGTACCGACGAGCCGCCAGCGCCCTCGCTGCAGGCGGTGCCTGCAGCGGTCCAGATCATGCAGGGTGCCGAGCACCTGCTGTTCGCGGCGCTGCTCGTCGTCGGGGTCGCGCAGGCGGTGGTACGCGACGTGCACCCGCTCGGTGTGCTGCTGGTGGGCGTCGTGCTGGTGGTCTGCTACCTCGGCGCGACGGGCCTGCTCCCCGGCTCCCGCGGTCAGATCCTCTGGCTGCTGCTTCTCACTCTGGGCTGGGTCGCGGCGATCGCGTTGTCCTCGACCTTCGCCTGGGTCGCGTTCGCGCTCTTCTTCCTCTACCTGTACGACTTCCCACCCCGCGTCGCCGTACCGTCGGTCCTCGCCCTGGCCGCAGTGGTGATCGCCGTCCTGCTCGTCCGCGAGGACGCGAACCCGGTCGCGACCGTCACCGGGCCACTGATCGGGGCGGCGGTGGCGATCGTGGTGATGAAGATCTACCACGACCTGATCGGGGAGAACGAGCAACGCCGTCGTGCGGTGCAGGCGCTGGAGACCGCCCAGGCCGACCTCGTCGCCACGCACGACGAACTGGCCCGGCTGCAGCGTGCGACCGGCGTCGTGCAGGAGCGGGAACGGCTCGCGCGGGAGATCCACGACACGATCGCGCAGGGGTTCTCCTCGATCCTGCTGACGGCACGGGCGATCCGCGCCGAGCACGACGGGGACCCGCGGCTGGCACGGATCGAGACGCTGGCCCAGGAGAACCTGGAGGAGACTCGACGGGTGGTCGCCGCTCTCACCCCCGCCGCCCTGGACCGCGCGCTGCTCGCCGAGGCGCTCTCGCGTCTTGTCGCGCGGTTCGGTGAGCAGACCGCGATGTCCGTCTCGCTGCGCTCGGAGGGCGATCCGCACCCGCTTCCGACCCACTACGAGGCGGCGCTGCTGCGCGTGGCGCAGAGCGCACTGGCGAACGTCCGGGAGCACTCGGGCGCGGGGCGGGTCGCGGTCACGCTGTCGTTCCTGCCCGACGCGGTCACCCTCGACGTCGTCGACGACGGCCGCGGGTTCGACCTCACGGCGCTCGACGCCGAGCCGCCGGGCCTGGAGGCGACCTCCGGTTTCGGGCTGCTCGCCATGACCCGGCGGGTCTCCGAGCTGGCCGGATGCCTCGCGATCGAGTCCGCACCGGGCAGGGGGACCGCGGTCGCGGCCACGCTCCCCCTGCCCGCGCGGGACGCGCTGTGAACGACCCGCTGCGCGTGCTGGTGGTCGACGACCATCCGGTGGTGCGCGCCGGCGTCGTCGCGCTGCTCGCCGGTGCCCCCGACGTGCAGGTGATCGGCGAGCACGCGACGACCGCCGCCGCGGTCGCCGCCGCGGCCGAGCAGCACCCGGACGTCGTGCTCATGGACCTGCAGCTCGGCGACGGCAGCGGAGGGGTGGAGGCGACGCGCCTGCTGCTCGCGGGCGAGCGTCCCCCCAAGGTGCTCATCCTGACGACCTTCGACAGCGACGCCGACATCCTGGCCGCGATCGAGGCCGGCGCGTCCGGTTACCTGCTCAAGGACAGCCCGCTCGACCAGCTGGTGGAAGCGGTGCGGGCGGCGGCGCGCGGCGAGACGGTGCTGGCGCCGTACGTCGCCGGCCGGCTGCTCACCCGGATCCGTTCGGCGCGCCCCGAGCTCACCAGCCGGGAGCTGGAGATCCTCGAACTGGTCAGCCAGGGGCTCTCCAACCGGGAGATCGGCAGGACGCTGTTCATCAGCGAGGCGACGGTCAAGTCGCACCTGGTGCACGTCTTCGGCAAGCTCGACGCGACCAGTCGTACGGCGGCCGTCGCCGAGGCGCGATCGCGCGGCCTGATCCGCTGACGGGCCGGCGGTGTCAGGCGGTCCGCGCGCCTGCCGCGACCCGCCGGCGCAGCAGCGCGGCCGCGGCGTCGGCGAGGTCGCGCGGATCCACCGGCTGCGGCACCACGGCGTCGGCACGCGACCAGGTCGCGAGCCAGGCGTCCTGCGGACGACCGATCACCACGAGCACCGGCGGGCACCGGTAGAGCTCCTCCTTCAGCCCGCGGCAGATGCCCATGCCCCCCGCCGGCACCGCCTCGCCGTCGAGCACCGCGAGGTCCACGTCGCCCTGCCACATCCGCCGCACGAGCGCCGGCTCGGTGGCGAACTCCTCCACCTCGATGCGCGGCAGCTCGGGGGCCGGCTTGCGGCCCAGGGCCAGCCGCAGCTCGGCGCGGGTCGTGGCGTCGTCGCTGTAGAGCAGGACGCGCTGCATGCCAGCGTCCGCCGGGTCCGCCGGGGCGCCAGTCGCGCCGCCGCGGTGGTTGCTGCCAGGAGTGCCGGTCGTGCTCGTGCGGGAGGACATGTGCCGATCCTACGGACGGGTCAGGGCAGCGCGTTGCGGGAACCACCCGGCATCCGTGCCCGCGCGTAGGAATCGGCTCGCGGCTGCGCGTCGAAGTCCTCCGCCGGCGTGCCCGCCCGGACCGCGGCGCTGCGCTCCTGCAGGTCGAGGCGGCGGTCGACCACCCGCGCCTCCCGTTCCGAGGCGTGCCACCACTGGACGGCCAGCACGGTGAAGATCACCAGCGACATGAGGTCGCCACTCCCCCAGAGGATCGCGCCGGCGATCTGCTGGTCCTCGAGCGGCGAGGGGCCCCACGTGCGCCCGAGGTCGAGGTACCAGTCCTGCGCCAGCAGCGCGGTCGACTGCATGATCGTGACGCCGAGGAAGGCGTGGAACGGCAGCGTCGCCACCGTCGCGATCATGCGCATCGGGTACGACGCCCGGTTCGGCAGCGGGTCGATGCCGAGCAGCGACCAGTACCACAGGCACCCGACGAGCAGGAAGTGCAGGTGGTTCGCGTCGTGCAGCAGCGGGTTGCGCAGCGTCGCCTCGTAGATCCCGCTGAAGTAGAGGATCCACGGGTTGATCACGAAGATGGTCATCGCGACGATCGGGAACGTGAACACCCCGACGATCCGCGAGTGCAGGATCCGCATCAGCACCGCGCGTGGACCGCCGGGCAGGGTGCGCAGGGCGAGGGTGATCGGCGCGCCGAGCGCGAGGAAGACCGGTGCGAGCATCGACAGCAGCATGTGCTGCACCATGTGGACGCTCAGCAGGGTGAGGTCGTACGCCGCCAGGAACGACTGGGTCGCGACGACGCTGGTGCCGAGCCCGCCGACGAGGAACGAGATCGTGCGCCCGGGGTTCCACCGGTCACCTCGGCGGTGCAGCTTGACGACGCCGAGGACGTACAACGCGCCCGCGACGAGGATCATGAGCGCCGGCCACGGCTCCAGCACCCACGTCGTCACCGCGGTGTGCACGTCGAGCGGCGGCAGCTCGGCCGGCGGCTCGCCGTGCGCCGGCAGCAGCGACGGCAGCCCCGCCGCTGACACGCTGCTCAACAGGTCGACCCCCGGCACGCGCCCAGCCTAAGCACCGCACACCGGCGCTCGGGACACCGGTCGCGCGCGTGCAGAGACCGCACCGGTTCCGCGACATTCCGGGGGTCGCGCCAGCGAAGCGCCACCAGACCTGCAACACTCTGGCCCGTGGCCACCGCAACAGTCCCGTCCGCACCCAGCCATCAGGCGGTGAACCGGCCGAACATGGTCTCGGTCGGCACCATCGTGTGGCTGTCGAGCGAGTTGATGTTCTTCGCGGCGCTGTTCGCGATGTACTTCATGACCCGGGCGATCCATCCCGACCTGTGGGCGGAGATCACCCCCCACCTCGAGGTGCCCTTCGCGTCGGCGAACACCACGATCCTGGTCCTGTCCAGCGTCACCTGCCAGATGGGCGTGTTCGCGGCCGAGCGCGGCAACGTGCGCTCGCTGCGCCGGTGGTTCGCGCTGACGTTCGTCATGGGCGCGTTCTTCGTCGGCGGTCAGCTCTACGAGTACACGAACATGGTCAACGAGGGCATCACGCTGTCGTCCGACGCGTACGGCTCGGTCTTCTACCTCACGACGGGGTTCCACGCGCTGCACGTCACCGGCGGGCTGATCGCCTTCCTGTTCGTCTTCGGCCGGCTCTACGGCAGCCGGCGCTTCAGCCACCGGCAGGCGACAACCGCGATCGTCGTGTCCTACTACTGGCACTTCGTCGACGTGGTGTGGATCGGCCTGTTCGCCATGATCTACCTGCTCAAGTGACCCCCCGACCTGTCACCCCCCGTTGACCGAAAGCGAAGGCGAAGCAGCAGTGACCCGAGCACCTCGACGGCGCCACCCGTTCGCCGGTGTCGCCGTTCTCCTCGTCGGCCTGGTGGCGACCGGGACCGCCTTTGCCGCGGTCAACGCCGGCACGAGTGCGCAGGCCTCGGGTGCGGTCGCCAGCCAGACACAGGTGGAGGCCGGCCGGCAGCTCTACGTGGAGGGCTGCGCGAGCTGTCACGGCATCGCCGGCGAGGGCACCGAGGAGTACCCCTCGCTCATCGGCACCGGAGCCGCCGCCGTCGACTTCCAGATGCAGACCGGCAAGATGCCCGCGACCTCGCCCGGCGTGCAGGTCATCGGCAAGCCGCGCAACTACTCCGACGACGAGATCGCCGCCATCGCGGCGTACGTGGCCTCGCTCGGCGCGGGTCCCGCGATCCCGACCGCCGCCGAGCTCGACTTCGCCGGCGCGGACCTCTCCGAGGGCGGCACGCTGTTCCGCACCAACTGCATGCAGTGCCACAACTTCGCCGGCAAGGGCGGCGCCCTCTCCGACGGCGCCTTCGCACCCAGCCTGATGGACGTCGACTCGAAGATCATCTGGGAGGCGATGCTCACCGGCCCGCAGAACATGCCGATCTTCTCCAACGAGACCCTTCCCCCGGAGTCCAAGCAGGCCATCCTCAAGTGGATCGACCACCTGCAGAACGACAAGGACCCGGGCGGCCTGGCGCTGGGCTCCATGGGCCCGGTCAGTGAGGGCGTCTTCGTCTGGATCGTCGGGCTCGGGCTGGTCCTCGCCGTCACCGTCTGGATCGGAGCCAAGGTTCGATGAGCACCGACCTCACCCCGGGAAGCCCGGGGAACCTGCCCGCGACCACCGGGACCGCGGACGGCGCCGGACGCGAACAGCCGCTCTACCCGCTCGCCCCGCACCAGCTGCGGCTCACCGACACCGACCCGCGGGCGGCCAAGCGCGCGGAGCGCCAGGTCGCGACGATGTTCGGGCTGTCCGCGCTGCTGATCGTCGCGTTCGTCGTCGCGTACGTGATGGTGCAGACCGACCAGTACCTCGACCTGGGCAACATCGGCAAGTTCCAGCTGAGCAACGTGCTGCTCGGACTGACGTTCGGCGGCGCGGTCTTCCTCATCGGTGCGGGCGCGATCCACTGGGCCAAGAAGCTGATGGCCGACGAGGAGATGGTCGACTACCGCCACCCCGCGGCGACCGACGACGAGACCCGCGCGTCGCTGCTCGAGGACTTCAACGACGGGCTCGCCGAGTCCGGGTTCGCCCAGCGCCGGATGGTGCGCCGCACCCTGATCGGCGCGCTCGCCCTGTTCCCGGTTCCGCTCGTCGTGCTGCTGCGCGACCTCGGCCCGCTGCCGGGGACCTCGCTGCGCGAGACGATCTGGAAGGCGGGCGAGCGGATCGTCACCGACGTCACGCTGCGCCCGATCAGGCCCTCGGACATCCCTGTCGGTGGCCTGGTCAACGCCTCCCCCGGGAGCCTGGAGGAGGTGCAGCACGCCGAGGGCAACATGAACGAGCGTGCGAAGGCCGTGATCATCCTCGTCCGGATGACCCCCGAGCAGATCAAGTCGCAGCAGGGCGAGGGCTGGGACTACAACGGCATCCTCGCGTTCTCCAAGATCTGCACCCACGTCGGCTGCCCGATCGCGCTGTACCAGCACGTGACGCACCACCTGCTCTGCCCGTGCCACCAGTCGACGTTCGACCTGTCGGACTCGGGCAACGTCGTGTTCGGGCCGGCCAACCGACGGCTGCCCCAGCTTCCGATCACTGTCGATGACGCCGGCTATCTCGTCGCTTCCAGCGACTTCCACGAGCCGGTCGGACCGAGCTTCTGGGAGCGCGGATGAGTCTCACCACCAAGGTCGGTGGCGCGACGATCGACTACGTCGACAAGCGCACCGGGATCCTGGGCCCGGCGAAGGCCAACTTCCGCAAGCTGTTCCCGGACCACTGGTCCTTCATGCTGGGCGAGATCGTCCTCTACTCGTTCATCGTGCTGCTGCTGACGGGCACGTACCTCACGTTCTTCTTCAAGCCGAGCATGGCCGAGGTCGTCTACAACGGCTCGTACGTCCCGCTCAAGGGCATCGAGATGAGCGAGGCGTACGCCTCGACGCTGCACATCAGCTTCGACGTGCGCGGCGGGCTGCTGATCCGCCAGATCCACCACTGGGCGGCGCTCTTCTTCGTCGCCGCCATGATCGTGCACATGTTCCGGGTGTTCTTCACCGGAGCGTTCCGCCGCCCCCGTGAGCTCAACTGGGTCGTCGGCGGGATCATGCTGATGATCGGTCTGCTGGAGGGCTTCGCGGGCTACTCGCTGCCCGACGACCTGCTCTCCGGCGTCGGCGTGCGGATCGTGTCCGGGATCGTCGAGGCCATCCCCATCGTCGGCACGTACCTGATGTTCTTCATCTGGGGCGGTGAGTTCCCCGGTACGGACTTCATCCCACGACTGTTCATCGTGCACGTGCTGCTGTTCCCGGCGATCCTGCTGGCACTCGTCGGCGTACACCTCGTGCTGATCTTCTACCTCAAGCACACGCAGTACCCGGGACGCGGGCGCACCGAGGACAACGTCGTCGGCTACCCGCTCTTCCCGATCTACACCGCCAAGGCAGGCGGCTTCTTCTTCATCGTCTTCGGGCTCATCACGCTGGTCTCGGCGGTGGTGACCATCAACCCGGTCTGGGCGTACGGGCCGTACGTGCCCGACCAGGTCACGGCGGACTCCCAACCGGACTGGTACATCGGGTTCCTGGACGGGATGCTGCGTGCCTTCCCCAACTGGGAATGGATCCTGTTCGGCCATACCTGGTCGTGGAACGTGTTCATCCCCGGCCTGGTGATGCCCGGCATCCTGTTCACCGCGCTGGCGCTCTACCCGTTCTTCGAGTCCTGGATCACCGGTGACAAGCGCGAGCACCACATCCTGGACCGCCCGCGCAACGCCCCGGTCCGTACCGGCATCGGCGTCATGGCGATCACCTTCTTCGGGATCGCGACGATCAACGGGGCCAACGACCTGCTGGCGGTCGGGTTCCACCTGTCGATCAACCAGATCACCTGGTTCACCCGGATCGGGCTGTTCGTCGCGCCGCCACTGGCGTTCGTGGCCACCCACCGGCTCTGCATCGGTCTGCAGCGCCGGGACCGCGACAAGCTGCTCCACGGCCGCGAGACCGGCCGGATCCTGCGGTTGCCGCACGGCGAGTTCATCGAGGTCCACGAGCCGATCACGGACACCGAGAAGGCGGTCATCCTCAGCCACCCGCAACGGCGTCCGCTGCCGATGCCGGCGAAGACCGACGAGAACGGCGTACGGACGCCGCGCTACCGCTGGCGCTGGATCCAGGCCAAGCTGTCGAGCTTCTGGTACCGCGACAGCGTCGAGACGCCGTCCGCCGCCGAGATCGAGGCGGCCGAGGAGCACATGCGCCATGGGATCGGCAGCGAGCACGAGCACCGCGGCGACTTCGAGATCAGCCACCACGAGATCGGCGAGAGCGAGACGGTCGAGGCGCTCACCAGCCGCAGCGAGGAAGACTGACGGCTAGCCCGGTGGTGCGATGACCGACGAGCACGGCACGCTGCTGCTCCCCGGACCCGGCACCGGCTGTCGGGCCGGTCATGCGGCGCGCCCCTCCCCCGATGTGAACCCGGTGCTCGGCATGGTGCCCGCGAAGAGCGCGACGTGGTTCGGCGCGGTGGTCTTGATCCTCGTCGTCGGGCTGCTGTGGTGGCTGCTACCGGCGACGCGCATCTGGGTGTTGCTCGGCCTGCTCGGCTGGGTCGTTGCCGTGCTGTCGATCCAGCTCGCGCTGGGGCATCGCGGCAGTTGCCTGCTGCGCCGTACCGTCCGCTGGTTCTTCGGGCCCATCGGTGCCCTCGTCGACCCCTTCGACCTCGACTGACCGCCCCGCTCCCCGAAGGGCCCGAGTTGCTGCTCGGAGAGCGCGGACGCACCCAACCGTCGGTCGAGCGTAGCCCGAGACCACGCAACCAGCCATCGGTCGAGCGTAGCCCGAGACCATGATCACCGACGTGGTCTCGACTGCGCTCGACCACCGGGTACTCGCCCGGTCTTTCACGCGCCGACGGGCGCGCCACCAGGCCAAAGTGACTCGAGTGGAAAGAGGGACGCAACCATCCGTTGGTCGAGCGTAGTCGAGACCATGAACACCGACGTGGTCTCGGGCTACGCTCGACCACCGAGTACGCGCCCCGGCGTTCTTCTTACGAGTCGTAGCCCTCGGACCAGCGCTCGAGCGGGACGTTCCAGTCGCCGATGCCGTTGTCCATCGTCATCTGCCGGTTGCTGCCGGTGAACACGACGACGTCACCGATCTCGGACTGGTCGTAGAACCATTTGGCGTTCTCGGTGCTCATCCCGACGCAGCCGTGGGAACTGTTATAGACGCCCTGGTTACCGACCGACCACGGGGCGGCGTGGAGGAACTCGCCGCTCCAGGTGACCCGCAGCGCGTACTGCACCACGAGGTTGTAGTACTCCGGCGAGTCCTGCGAGGTACCGCCGGTCGCCGCGTCCATCCGCCGGCTGAGCTCCTTGGTCAGGATCACCTTGATGCCCGACCGGGTCTCGAAGCCCGGCTTGCCGGCCGCGATCGGGATGGTGCGCAGCGTCTTGCCGTTGCGCGTCACCTTCATCATGTGGGTCTGCAGGTTGACGTACGAGATCATCGCCGGGCCGGTCTTCCAGGTGTTGACCGCGTCGGTCTTGCCCCACACCTTCTTGGTGATGCGCACGCCCTTCAGGTTCGACTCCAGCGTGATGGTGGAGTCGCCGGGCCAGTAGCCGTCCGGCCGGAACCGCAGCACGGTGTCGCTGTCCCAGCGCCAGGCGCCGTTCTTGATCGTCTTGCCATCGGCCGAGACGACGAGGTGGTCCTCCACCCGCTGACGCGCCGCATCGCCCTTGACGGCACGGGAGAGCGTGACCTTCATCGGGATCCCGATGCCGACGGTGCCCGACGGGGCCACCGACTCGATCTTGAGGAACTTGTCCGGCTGCAGCGTCTGGATGGCGTCGGTCACCGTGGTCGGCGTGCCGAGCCGGTCGACGGCGGAGGCCTGCAGCTGGTAGCTCGAGCCGTAGTCGAGCGACTCCGCCTCGCTGGTCCAGGTGGTGGCGTCGTCGGAGAGCTCGCCGTCGAGGACACCGTCCGGGCCAGTGACCTGTACGTCGGTGAAGCGCCCGGAGGCGACCTTGACGACGAGCGGGCCGTCCGGGGCGAGCTGGCCGTCTGCCTCCGTGCTGCCCGCTGAGTAGCTGATCTGTGCCGCCGACTGCGCGGCGACATCGGAGAGGGTGTGCAGCTGCAGCTGGCCGATGCCGCATCCCGAGAGGACGAGCGCTCCTGCAGCGAGCCCGATTCCGGTCGCGGCGACGCGCGCGCGACGAGCCCTCATCCCACACCTCCGAGGGGCACGGCGCCCCGCTGGACCACTATCGGCAGGTTCCGCACCGTCCAGCAGCCCGCGCCGGTGACGATCGGGTCACGATCCGCACCGGCCGGCCGGAGCCGACGCCGAACAACCTCCCGAGCGTACTACGCGGTCACGGCAGGATGACTACTCCGCCCACGCGCCGCGGTAGTACTCGTAGACGAAGCCGACCAGCGAGACGAACAGCACCCCGAGTCCGAGAACGACCACCCACACCGCGAACACGAAGCCGATCGCGATGAGTGCCGATCCGACTCCGACCGGGAGCGGCCACCACGAGTGCGGGCTGAAGAACCCGTAGTCCGGGTCGGCGTCGGAGATCTCCGCGTCGGAGCGGTCCTCGGGGCGATACCCCACCCGCCGTCCGGCGTACAGCATGAAGAAGCTGATCAGGAAGCACAGCCCGCCGGTGAGCGCCAGCGCCACGACCCCCACCGGGTCGTGGGACAGGATCCAGTAGGCGATCGCGACGATGCCGAAGAAGACGGTGCCGATCGCGAAGAGCAGGCCCTCGGCCTTCATTCCGCGTCACCCTTCCCGCCATCGCGCTTGATGCCCTCTTTGTCCATGTCCGCGAGGTTCAGCGCTGCCCCGACCCCGTCGTCGTCCGGTACGCCGACCGCGGCCGTCAGCGGGTGGTGCAGGTCGAAGGCCGGACGCTCGGAGCGGATGCGCGGCAGCGTGACGAAGTTGTGGCGCGGCGGCGGGCAGCTGGTGGCCCACTCGAGCGAGGCTCCCCATCCCCACGGGTCGTCCACTCCGACGAGCGGCGCGTAGCGCCAGGTCCGGTAGACGTTGTAGAGGAAGACGAGCGTCGAGGCTCCCAGGACGAACGAGGCGATCGAACTGATGGTGTTCAGTCCGGTGAAGCCGTCCGAGGGCAGGTAGTCCGCGTACCGGCGGGCCATGCCCTCGGCACCGAGCCAGTGCTGGATGAGGAAGGTGCCGTGGAAGCCGAAGAACAACAACCAGAAGTGGATCTTTCCTAGTCGTTCGTCGAGCATCCTGCCGGTCCACTTCGGCCACCAGAAGTAGAAGCCGGAGAACATCGCGAACACCACGGTGCCGAACACCGTGTAGTGGAAGTGGGCGACGATGAAGTAGGTGTCGGTGACGTGGAAGTCGATCGCGGGGATCGCGATCAGCACGCCGGTGAGCCCGCCGAACAGGAAGGTGATGAGGAACCCCATGGCCCAGAGCATGGGGGTGTCCCAGGTTATGGATCCCCCCCACATAGTGCCGATCCAGTTGAAGAACTTGACCCCGGTGGGGATCGCGATCAGCAACGACATGAACGAGAAGAACGGCAGCATGACCCCGCCGGTCGCGAACATGTGGTGCGCCCACACGGTCATCGACAGCCCGGCGATCAGGATCGTCGCGAAGACCAACGTTCGATAGCCGAAGATCGGTTTACGGCTGAACACCGGGATGACTTCGGTGACGATGCCGAAGAACGGCAAGGCGATGATGTAGACCTCGGGGTGACCGAAGAACCAGAACAGGTGCTGATAGAGCAGCGCCCCGCCGTTCGCCGCCTCGAAGACGTGGGAACCGAACTTGCGGTCGATCTCCACGACGACGAGCGCGGCGGCCAGCACCGGGAACACCATGATCACGAGCACGCTCGTGAGCAGCGCGTTCCAGGTGAAGATCGGCATCCGGAACATGGTCATCCCGGGTGCGCGCATGCAGAAGATCGTGGTGATGAAGTTGACGGCGCCCAGGATCGTGCCCAAGCCGCTGAGCACGAAGCCCATGATCCACAGGTCCGCGCCGATGTTCGGCGAGTTGATGATGTCGTTCAGCGGCGAGTACGCGAACCAGCCGAACGCCGCGGCGCCACCCGGGGTCAGGAACCCGCTGATGACGATGAGCCCGCCGAACAGGTAGAACCAGTACGCCAGCATGTTCAGGCGCGGGAACGCGACGTCGGGCGCGCCGATCTGCAGCGGCATGATCCAGTTGGTGAACGCGGCGAACAGCGGCGTCGCGAACAGCAGCAGCATGATCGCGCCGTGCATGGTGAAGAGCTGGTTGTACTGCTCGCGCGAGAAGAACTGCAGACCCGGTTCGGCGAGTTCGGCGCGCATGCCCATCGCGAGCAGGCCGCCGAACATGAAGAACGCGAACGAGGTGATCAGGTAGAAGTTGCCGATGACCTTGTGGTCGGTGCTGGTGACCCACTTGAGCACCGTGCGGCCGAACTTGCGACGGCTGGGATCGTCGGCCGCCATCCCCTCGGCCCAGGGCGGCTCGGTCCGGCGTTCTTCGAGGAGGGTCACTTGGCTACTCCCGTCGTGACCGCGCGCCCGGTGTCGAGCAGCCCGCCCTGACCGTGCGCCTTGAGGTCCGCAATGTGCGCGTCGTAGTCGGCGCGTGGAACGACTTTAACCCGGAACAGCATTCGTGAGTGGTCCACACCGCAGAGCTCCGCGCACCGGCCGGCGTACTCGCCCACCTTGTTCGGCGTCAGCTCGAACTGGTTCATCATGCCCGGCATCACGTCGAGCTTGAACAGGAACGCCGGGACCCAGAACGAGTGGATGACGTCGGGCGAGGTGAGCTGGAAGCGGGCCCGCTCGTCGACCGGCATCCACAGCGTCGCCGGGACCTCGGGGGTGCCGATGTCGTGGGCCCCCTCCTCGACGTAGTTGAAGCCCCACGCCCACTTGTACCCGACCACCCCGACGGTGTGCGTACTGGTGTCGGTGAGTTCGGTGAGGTCGTTGGTGTCGCGCACCGAGTAGAAGGTCAGCACCAGGACGATGACGACGGGGGTGAAGGTGTAGAGCGCCTCGAGCGGCAGGTGGTAGCGGGTCTGCTTGGGCAGCCCGTCCCCCGGGCGGCGGCGGTAGCGGAACGCCGCGTACAGCATGAGCCCCCAGGTGATGCCACCGACGATCCACGCCGCGATCCAGGCGTTCTGCCACATCGGCAGGACGATCTTCTCGGCCTCTTCGCTCGCCGGCGGCGGTACGCCGAGGCGACCGGCCGGTGTGTCCGCGGAGCAGGCCGCGGTGGCCAGGAGCACCAGCACGCCTGTCGCGGCGAGGGTCAGCCGGCGCCGGATGCGTGGACGGGCGCCGGTCAGGCGGGGGGAACCCACGGCTAGGCCATCCCGGTGGTCTCGGGCCCGGTCCCCCGCGGGTGCGGGAGTAGCCGGGCGACGGGCGACGTACGCGGCGACACTAGCGCAGCGGGGTGGGGCTGCGCGGTGCGGGTGGGACATATCGTCGTGTCGTGCAGCAAGGGCCCGAGGACCCGTCGCGACCGGCAAGTAGCCGTAGCGCGACAAGCGAACCTGCGCCCGCCCGCTGGACGCCGCCGGGCTACCTGGACGCCGCGTCCGGGCTGCCGATGCACCCGGCCGCGGTCGCCGCCTGGCAGGCTGCCGCACCGGACGCCTGGGCCGACCCGGCACGCCCGTACGCGGCCGGGCGACGCGCCCGGCTGCTGCTGGACGCGGCGCGCGAGTCGCTCGCCACCAGCCTCGGGGCGCGCGCCGACGAGGTGTCCTTCACCTCCTCCGGCACGGCCGCCGTCCACAGCGGCCTGTTGGGCCTGGCGCGCGGCCGGGCGCGCGTGGGTCACCGGGTGGTGGCCTCGGCGGTCGAGCACTCCGCGGTGCTGCACGCCGCGCGGAGGATCGATCCAGCCGGACCGACGCTGGTCGGCGTCGACCGTGCGGGCCGGGTCGACGTCGAGGCGTTCCGCACGGCGCTGCAAGCACCGGACACCGCACTGGCGGCGCTGCAGTCGGCGAACCACGAGGTCGGCACCTGCCAGCCGCTCGAGCCGGTCGCGCAGGCGGCGCGCGACCGCGGCGTACCGCTGCTCGTCGACGCCGCCGCGACAATCGGGTGGGGCGCCACGCCGCCGCACTGGGACGTGCTCGCCGCGAGCGCCCACAAGTGGGGCGGCCCGCCCGGCGTCGGGGTGCTTGCGGTGCGGACCGGCGTGCGCTGGCGTTCCCCGTCCCCCGACGACTCCCGCGGGCCGGTGCCCGGCTTCCCCGCGGTGGCCGCCGCCGTGGCGGCCGCGGCCGCGCTCGAGGCGGTGCTCGCGGAACGGGAGGCGACGGCGCGCCGGTTGAGCGCCCTCGTGGACCGGATCCGTCAGGCCGTGCCGCGGCTCGTACCGGACGTCGAGGTGGTCGGCGACCCGGTGGACCGGTTGCCGCACGTCGTCACCTTCTCGTGCCTGTACGTCGACGGCGAGGCGGTCACCACGGCGCTCGACCGGGCCGGCTTCGCGGTCTCGAGCGGGTCGGCGTGCGTCGCCGACGCGCTCGTCCCGTCGCACGTGCTGGCGGCCATGGGGGTGCTCACCCACGGCAACCTGCGGGTCTCGCTGCCGTACGACGTGACCGAGGCCGACGTCGACCGCTTCCTCGCCGTACTGCCCGAGCTGGTCGCCCGGCTGCGTACCGACGCCGGAGTGGTCGGCCTGTGATGCCCCCTCCCCTCCGCGTGTCCCTGCTCGAAACGTCGTCAACTGCGCGAGTTGACGACGTTTCGAGCAGGGACACGGGGACGGGGGCGGGGTGGTGAGCGAGTCGGGTACGGGGCACCGGGGCGATGAGGGGGTCGTGGTACGGGAGCTGGACGAGCGCGGCCGGCTCTGCCCGCTGCCCGTGATCGCGCTGGCCCGCGCGGCGGCCGAGCTGCCGGCCGGTGCGGTGCTACGCCTGTGGGCAGACGATCCGGCGGCCCGCGTGGACGTACCGGCATGGTGCCGGATGAAGGGCCATGAGCTGCTGGCGAGCAGCGATCCGGATGCCGGGACGTTCCTGGTACGGCTCTGCGCGCCGTAGCCGTGCACAGACGTAGCCCTGCACAGACGTAGCCCTGCACAGACGTAGCGCTGCACAGACGTAGCGCTGCGCGCCGTGAGCCCTGCACAGACGGAGCCATCCGCGGCGGTGCCGACAGTCCCGCCCAGCGGCCCGGGCGCTGCCGGTCAGCCGGCGAGAGCGGGCGGCAGGGTGAGCGCGGCAGCCAGGCGCTGCAGGTACTCCGGCCGCGGCAGGTCGACGGCCCCCAGCGACCTGAGGTGAGGGGTCGTCCACTGCACGTCGAAGAGCCGGTCGCCCGCATCGCCGGCCGCGCGCAGCCGTTCCACGAGCTCCACGACGGCGACCTTGGAGGCGTCACGCCCGACGTGGAACATCGACTCACCGGCGAACAGCCCGCCGATCTCGAGGCCGTACAGCCCGCCGGCGAGCCGACCGTCGGGCCAGCGCACCTCGATCGAGTGCGCCCAGCCGAGTTCCCGCAGCCGCTGGTACGCGCTCGCGACCTCGGCGGTGATCCAGCCGTGCGGACGGCGCGGGTCGGCGCATCCGGCGACCACCGCCGCGAAGTCGGTGTCGACCGTGATGCGGTAGCGCCGGCGGGCGGCGCGCAGCGACCGGGGTACGTGGCGGTCCTGCAGGGGGATCACTCCGCGGGGGTCGGGGGACCACCAGCCGACCTGCCGCCGCCGTACCGGCATCGGGAACAGTCCGCGGCGGTAGGCGGCGAGGATGGTGCCGGGTGCGAGGTCGGCGCCGACGCCGAGCAGCTCGTCCCCGGGCGTCGCGCACGACGGGTCGGGCAGCACCCACCGGGTCGGCTCGGGCTCCCTGCGCCGGCCGGCGCCCGGTTCCGCGACCTGCGCCGGGGTCATCGCAAGCGGGCTGCGACCTCGTCGCCGGCCGCGTCGCCGTACGTCTGGCGGAACCGATCGAGGAACTGCTCGCGGACCAGCACGTACTCCTGGGTCCCGGCGGTCTCGATGACGTACGTGGCGAGCATCGACCCGAGCTGGGCGCAGCGCACCAGCGACACCCCCCAGGACAGCCCGACCAGGAAACCGGCCCGGTACGCGTCACCGACCCCCGTCGGGTCGACGCGCGCGGACTCCTGCGGGCACGGCACCACGACCGGCTCCTGGCCGGCCGCCTCGATCCGCGAGCCGCGACTGCCGAGCGTCGTGATCCGCGTGCCGACCTGGTCGAGCAGCTTCTCGGGCGACCAGCCGGTCTTGGCCTCGATCAGCTCGGCTTCGTACTCGTTGCTGAACAGGTAGTCGGCGCCGTCGATCAGCTGGATGATCCCGGGCCCGTCGAGCCGGGCGAGCTGCTGGCTGGGGTCGGCCGCGAACGGGATCCCGCGGAAGCGGCACTCCTCGGTGTGGCGCGACATCGCAGCGGGGTCGTTTGCGCCGATCAGGACCAGGTCCAGGCCGCCGACCCGGGCCGCGACCGGCCCGAGCTCGATCTCCCGCGCCTCGGACATCGCCCCGGCGTAGAACGAGGCGATCTGGCACTGGTCCAGGTCGGTCGTGCAGATGAAGCGGGCGGTGTGGCGCAGCTCGGAGATGTGCACCGAATCTGTGTCGACGTGGTGGCGTGAGAGCCACGAGCGGTAGTCGGCGAAGTCGGGCCCGGCAGCCCCGACGAGCACCGGACGCTGTCCCAGCACGCCCATGCCGAAGGCGATGTTCGCGGCCACTCCGCCGCGGTGGATGTCGAGCTCGTCGACGAGGAAGCTCAGGGAAACCTTGTCCAGCGCATCGGCCATCAGGGAGTCGGCGAACCGGCCCGGGAAGGTCATCAGATGGTCGGTCGCGATCGAGCCGGTGACGGCGATGCGCACGGGCAGCACTCCGGATGCGTCGAGGGTCAGGGGGTGCCGTTGGCGGCCCGACCCTACCGGCAGCGTCGGTTGCGAGGGGTGGCGGTGAGGCGAGGGCGTACCCGTGAGCGCGCCCTCGCCTGCCGTCGGACTAGCTGAAGCTGTCGCCGCAGGCGCAGGAGCCGCCGGCGTTCGGGTTGTCGATCGTGAAGCCCTGCTTCTCGATGCTGTCTACGAAGTCGATCGTCGCTCCGCCGAGGTACGGCGCGCTCATCCGGTCGGTGACGACCTTCACGGCGCCGAGGTCGGTGCCGAACTCCTTGACGATGTCCCCGTCGAGCGAGCGGTCGTCGAAGAACAGCTGGTAGCGCAGACCGGAGCAGCCGCCGGGCTGCACGGCGACACGCAGTGACAGGTCGGTACGACCCTCCTGCTCGAGCAGGGCGGCGACCTTCGACGCGGCCGTGCCGGTGAGGATCACGCCGCTGGCCGGGGTCGCGGCCTCGGGCTGGACTGAGGTGTCGGCCGTCATATGTGGGTCCTCCATGCGCTGTGACGTGTGCGGTGGTGCAGGTGGTGCCGTGCCGGTCCATCGTGCCCCGCGCGGCTGCCCTTGGGAACCACCGTACGTACCGCCTTGTTCCGCACCCATCGTGCCACGCCCCCACGACGGGGTCACCCGCTGGCGACTCAGGCCGGACCGGACCAGGTACGGGCGGCCCGGGCCGCGAGGTCGGCGAGTGCGCCGGCGGGCCGTTCGAACGCCTCCTGCTCGCGCCGGCCGCGGGCCTGCAGGTCGTCCACGACGCCGAGCGCTCCGCTGATCCCGTGCGGCGCGTACTCCCGCGCGTCGACCTCGACCCGGCCGGCGAGCACCAGCGCCGGCCGGCCCTGCCCCTGCGCCGCCGCGGCCACACCTGCCACGACCTTGCCGCGCAGGCTCTGCCAGTCGAAGCAGCCCTCCCCGGTGACGACCAGGTCGGCGGCGGCGATCCGGTCCGCGAGCCCCAACGTCGCCAGCACCGACTCGATACCCGGAGCGCGCTCGGCCCCCAGCGCGAGCAGGGCGTACCCGAGCCCGCCGGCGGCACCGGCGCCGAGCGCGACAGCGGGGTCCTTGCCGTCGGGGCGGCGCCCGACGGCCGCCGCGTATCGCTCGAGGGCACCTTCGAGGGCCATCACCTGCTCCGGGGTGGCGCCCTTCTGCGGCCCGTACCCGCCGGTGGCGCCGCGCAGCCCGAGCAGCGGGTTGTCGACGTCGGTGGCGGCCACCAGCTGCACGCCGGCGAGTCGTTGCCGCGGAACCGCGAGGTCGACCGCCGTGATCGCGCCCAGTGCGCCCCCGCCCTGCGCCAAGGCCGCTGTCGCGTCCCCGGCGGCGTCTGTCGCCCGGGCACCGAGTGCGGCGAGCATCCCGGCGCCGCCGTCGTTGGTCCCAGACCCGCCCATACCGACGACGATGCGACGCGCCCCCGCCACGACGGCGGCCAGAACCAGCTCGCCCACGCCGTAAGTCGTCGTGCGGGTCGGGTCGCGACGGTCTGCCGGCACGAGGTGCAGTCCGCAGGCCTGCGCCGCCTCCACGTACGCCGCGCCGCCGACTCGGAGCACCGCGGCGGGGACCGGCTCACCCAGCGGGCCCTGGACGGTGAGCGGGAGCAGCTCACCGTCCAGGGAGGCCTGCAGCGCGTCGAGGAAGCCGGGGCCGCCGTCGGCCACCGGGACCAGTTCGAGCTCGTCGGTCGGGGCGGTACGCCGCCAACCCTCGGCGATCGCCTCAGCGGCCTGGCGCGCGGTGAGGGTCCCGGCGAACTTGTCCGGGGCGATCAGCACTCGCATGTGCCGGACCGTACCCATCGCGTCCGTACCGGTGTCACGCCCCCGCGCTCGACCTCGACGAGGGCCGCCGGCGCAGTCGAGCCACCTTGCACCTGGTGGCGCACCCGTCGGCGCGTGAAGGGTCGGGCGAGTACTCGGTGGTCGAGCGTAGTCGAGACTGTCGGTGATCATGGTCTCGACTGCGCTCGACCGACGACTGGTTGCGTCCGGTCTTTCGGAGCAGCGCCGGCGGCCTCGCGCAGCCCGCACCGCGGACAGCAAGCGGGATCAGGCGGGCCGGCCAGGTGCGGGGGAAGACTCGACCCATGACCACGCTGGCGCCCGACCGGCTGCGCCGGATCCTCGATCTGGTCGAGGAGTCCCTGGACGAACCGGACCTGACCGGCTCCGAACTGGCCCAGCGGGCGCACCTGTCGCGGTTCCACTTCGACCGTCTCGTCTCAGCCGCGCTGGGCGAGCCGCCCGGCGCATTGCGCCGGCGCGTCCTGCTGGAGCGGGCGGCCTACCGGCTCGCGACGACGCGGGACCCGGTCATCGAGGTCGCGTACGCCGCCGGGTACGGGTCGCCGGAGGCGTTCACGCGCGCCTTCGCCCGGGCGTTCGGCGCCGCACCATCGCGCCTCCGACGCCGCGGCGGCACCTGGCACCAGCTTCCCGCCGCCAGCGGGGTGCATTTCCATCCGCCCGGCGGCCTACGGCTGCCGCCAGCTAGAAGAGGTGATCCCATGGACGTCCTGTCGAAGATGTACGAGCACCACGTCGCGGTCAGCGGCGCGATCATCGACCGCACGGCAGGCCTCGACGATGACGTGCTGGACGCGACGCTGCTGACCGTGGAGGGCATCGACGACCCGCCGACGCTGCGCGCCACGACCGCCCGCCTCGTCACGCAGCTCGAGATGTGGGCCGACGCGCTGGAGGGCGGCACGACCATGCCGGACGCGTCGGATGCGAGCGCCGCCGATCTGCACCGCCGGCTCGACCGCGCGGCGCCGCGGTTCCGCGAGCTGGTCCTCGAGCCGATCCTCGCTGGGCGCGCCGACGAGACCTTCGTCGACGCGATGTGCGACCCGCCGGAGACGTTCACCTACGGCGGCGTGCTGGCCCACGTGCTGACCTTCGCCGCCACCCGACGGACGTTGGCCATCGGCGCGCTCGAGAGTGCCGGCATCCACGATCTCGGCGCCGGTGACCCGATGACCTACGTCGGAGGCAGCGGGAACGACGCCGCCAGCATCACGCGCAATCGCGGGTGATGCTGGCGGCCCCGGCACAGTGAAGGGTGTCGAGCCGGTGACCGGCGCCGCCGCCTGGCCGCCCGCCGTCAGCGACCAGGGACGAGGCGACGCGTGAGTTCGGTCGCGGTGCGGCGGACGGCGCCGGCCAGCGCGGCGACGTCGGGCGCTGCCTCGCTGGGATAGGTGATCGCCACCGCTGCTGCGGGCAGTCCGGTGTGGTCGCGCGCCGCCGCCGCCACCGATGCGTAGCCCGGGCTCACCTCACCGTCCTCGCCCGCGAAACCGTCGCGGCGCACCCGTACCAGCAAGGCCCGCAGCGCGGACGGCGAGCCCGGCCCCGGCACGTCGGTGCGGGCCACGAAGGCGCTCGCGTCGGGGTACGCCGCGCGTACCTGCGCCGGTGGCAGGCCGGCCAGCAGCGCCCGCCCGCTGGCGGTCAGGTGCGCGGGCAGCCGTACGCCGACGTCGGTCACGAGCGGTGCCCGGCCGGGGGCGCGCTCCTCCACGACGTACACGACGTCGCGCCCGTCGAGGACCGCGAGGTGGCAGCTGAAGCGGCTCGTGCGGGCCAGCGCCTCGAGCGGTTGGCGCGCCAGCCGCGCCAGCGGCGCCTGTCGGGTGAATCCCGCTCCCAGCTCGTACGCCGCGACGCCGAGCCCGTACCGCTGCTGGTCGGTCAGGTGCACGACGAAACCGGCAGCGACCAGCTCGGCGAGCAGGTGGTAGGTGCTCGAGCGCGGCAGGCCGAGGTCGCGCGCGATCGCACCGGCCCGCGCCGGGGTCGCCTGGCGTCCCAGGTAGCGCAGGATCGCCAGGGTCTGCGCCGCCGCCGGGACCTGGGCCACGGGCCGCACCCTACTGTCTGGGATACCAGACAGTCCCGTGCGGTGGGCCGTGGCGGCGCGACGCGCGATGCGGTCCCATGGGGTCATGACGACCCCGGTAGCCGTGGGGCCCGGCCCCCTCTCCCCCGCCGACGTCGTGGCCGTCGCCCGCCACGAGGCGCCCGTCACGCTCGCCCCGGACGCGCTGCGCGCGATCGCCGAGAGCCGCACGGTGATCGACGGGCTGATCGACGACCCCGAACCCCACTACGGCGTCTCCACCGGGTTCGGCGCGCTCGCGACCCGGCACATCCCGGTCGCCCAGCGCGCCCAGCTGCAGCGCAGCCTGATCCGCTCGCACGCCGCGGGCTCCGGGCCGGAGGTGGAGCGGGAGGTCGTACGCGCGCTGATGCTGCTGCGGCTCTCCACGCTCGCGACCGGCCGTACCGGCGTCCGGGTCGAGACAGCGCAGGCGTACGCGGCGCTGCTGTCGGCCGGACTCACGCCCGTCGTGCGCGAGTACGGTTCGCTCGGCTGCTCCGGCGACCTGGCGCCGCTCGCGCACTGCGCGCTCGCGATCATGGGCGAGGGCGAGGTCCGGGACCGGGAAGGTCGACTGCTCCCAGCCGAAGAGGCCTTGCAGCAGAACGGCATCACGCCGGTCGAGCTGGCCGAGAAGGAGGGCCTGGCGCTCATCAACGGCACCGACGGCATGCTCGGGATGCTGCTGCTCGCCGCGGCCGACCTGCACCTGCTGCTGCGCACCGCCGACCTGACCGCCGCGATGAGCGTCGAGGCGCAGCTCGGCACCGACGCGGCGTTCGCCGCCGACCTGCAGGCGCTGCGCCCGCACCCGGGGCAGGCGGCGAGCGCGGCGAACCTGCGGGCGCTGCTCGCGGGCTCGGCGATCATGGCGAGCCACCGCGGCCCGGAGTGCACCCGGGTGCAGGACGCGTACTCGCTGCGCTGCTCCCCGCAGGTGCACGGCGCGGCACGCGACACGCTCGCCCATGCCGAGGCGGTCGCGTCCGTCGAGCTCGCCAGCGCCATCGACAACCCGGTGGTGACCCTCGACGGCCGGGTGGAGAGCAACGGGAACTTCCACGGCGCACCGGTCGGGTACGTGCTGGACTTCCTCGCGATCGCGGTCGCGGACCTGGCGAGCATCAGCGAGCGGCGTACCGACCGGTTCCTCGACAAGGCGCGCAACGCCGGGCTGGCACCGTTCCTCGCCGACGACCCCGGCGTCGACTCCGGGCACATGATCGCCCAGTACACCCAGGCGGCGATCGTGTCCGAGCTCAAGCGGCTCGCCGTACCGGCATCTGTCGACTCGATCCCGAGCTCGGCGATGCAGGAGGACCACGTGTCGATGGGGTGGTCGGCCGCGCGCAAGCTGCGCTGTGCCGTCGACGGGCTCGGCCGGGTGCTCGCGATCGAGCTGCTGACCGCGGCACGCGCGCTCGACCTGCGCGCCCCGCTCGCCCCCGCCCCCGCCACCGCGGCCGTGGTCGCCGACCTGCGCGAGGCGGTGGACGGCCCCGGCACCGACCGCTACCTGGCCCCCGAGATCGCCGCCAGCGTGCACTACGTGACGAGCGGCGCCGCCGTGGCAGCCGCCGAGTCCGTCACCGGCCCCCTGAAGTAGCCCAACGGGGTAGTTCACCCGTCCAGCGACTGGATGAATCACCCCCATTCCCCGAGAAGGAGCAGTCATGGAAGGCGCCCGTCCGGTACGCGCCCCGCGCGGCACGACCCTCACCGCTCGGTCCTGGCAGACCGAGGCGCCGCTGCGCATGCTGATGAACAACCTCGACCCGGAGGTGGCCGAGCGGCCCGACGACCTGGTCGTCTACGGAGGCACCGGCCGCGCCGCGCGCAGCTGGCGCGACTTCGACGCGATGGTGCGCACCCTCACCACGCTCGCGCCGGACGAGACGATGCTGGTGCAGTCCGGGCGCCCGGTCGGGGTGATGCGTACGCACGAGTGGGCACCCCGCGTGCTGCTCGCGAACTCCAACCTGGTCGGCGACTGGGCGACCTGGCCGGAGTTCCGCCGGCTCGAGGCGCTCGGCCTGACGATGTACGGCCAGATGACCGCCGGGTCCTGGATCTACATCGGCACCCAGGGGATCCTGCAGGGCACGTACGAGACGTTCGCGGCGATCGCCGCGAAGAGGTTCGGCGGCACCCTCGCCGGCACGCTCACCGTGACCGGGGGGTGCGGGGGCATGGGCGGCG
The DNA here is from genome assembly GCA_017848795.1 of Candidatus Nanopelagicales bacterium. Classification (GTDB taxonomy): domain Bacteria; phylum Actinomycetota; class Actinomycetes; order S36-B12; family CAIYMF01; genus JAFIHG01. The sequence continues at coordinate 144,254 of JAFIHG010000047.1, forward strand.
CGCAGCCGCTGTCGGTGACGCTCAACGACGGCGCCGTCCTGATCATCGACGTGGATGCCTCGCGGCTGCAGCGCCGGGTCGAGCACCGGTACCTGGACGAGATGACCGACTCGCTGGACGACGCGCTCGCCCGGGTGCTCGCGGCCAAGGCCGACAAGCGCGGCCTCTCGGTCGGGCTGGTCGGCAACTGCGCGACGATCCTGCCCGAGTTGCTCGCCCGCGGCGTCGAGGTCGACATCGTCACCGACCAGACCTCGGCGCACGACCCGCTGTCGTACCTGCCCGAGGGCGTCCCGGTCGAGGACTGGGCCGACGCGGCGCGCCGCGACCCGGTCGGATTCACCAAGCAGGCGCAGGCCTCGATGGCCAAGCACGTCGCGGCGATGGTCGGGTTCATGGACGCCGGCGCCGAGGTGTTCGACTACGGCAACTCGATTCGCGACGAGGCCCGCAAGGGCGGCTTCGAGCGGGCCTTCGAGTTCCCGGGGTTCGTGCCGGCGTACATCCGGCCGCTGTTCTGCGAGGGCAAGGGCCCGTTCCGCTGGGCGGCGCTGTCGGGCGACCCGGCCGACATCGCGCGTACCGACGCGGCCGTGCTCGAGCTGTTCCCGGAGAACGCACACCTGCACCGCTGGATCCGGGCGGCGCAGGAACGCGTTGCCTACCAAGGGCTTCCGGCGCGGATCTGCTGGCTCGGACAGGGCGAGCGGGACAAGGCCGGCGTACGGTTCAACGACCTCGTCGCGTCCGGCGAGATCAGCGCTCCCATCGTCATCGGCCGCGACCACCTCGACACCGGCAGCGTCGCCTCGCCGTACCGGGAGACCGAGGCGATGGCCGACGGCTCCGACGCGATCGCCGACTGGCCGCTGCTCAACGCGCTCGTCAACACCGCGAGCGGCGCGAGCTGGGTGTCGATCCACCACGGCGGCGGCGTCGGCATGGGACGGTCCATCCACGCCGGGCAGGTGAGCGTCGCGGACGGCACCGACCTGGCGCGCCAGAAGCTCGAGCGGGTACTCACCAACGACCCGGCGATGGGCATCATCCGGCACGTCGACGCCGGGTACGACATCGCCGAGCGCACCGCCGCCGCGCAGCACGTCCGCATCCCCCTCGACGAGTCCTGACGTGCCCCACTGCACAGATCGCCCCAAACGGGCGATCACGGCAGTCCAACTCCACGTCGTGACCCGAGTCGGCGATCATGTGATGGCATCCTTGATCGCCAACTCGGGTCACATCGTGCAGGTCAACTGCACTTCGCGTCCCTTTGGGGCGATCACAGTGGGAGCGGTGGTTGCGTGAGCTTCGAGCGGATGTGGGCCGCGCTGGAACCGATCGGGCGCGACCCGCAGACTGGCGGCTACCGCAGGTACGCGTGGAGCGCCGAGGACGCCGCGCTGCGCGAATGGTTCACCGGCGAGGCGGTCGCGCGTGGCCTGGACATGACGGCCGACCGTGCCGGCAACCAGTACGCATGGTGGGGCGACCCGGACCGCGACGGCCCGGGCCTGGTCCTCGGCTCCCACCTCGACTCGGTCCCGGACGGTGGGGCGTACGACGGCCCGCTCGGCGTGGTCTCCGCGTTCGCCGCGCTCGACCTGCTGCGCGCCGAGGGATTCTCCCCGGCGCGCCCGATCGCGGTCGCCCACTTCGGAGACGAGGAGGGTGCCCGGTTCGGTGTGGCGTGCATGGGTTCGCGGCTCATCACCGGCGCAATCGAGCCGGACCGTGCGCGGGCGCTGCGCGACCGCGACGGCGTGACGCTCGCCGAGGCGATGACCGCCGCCGGGTACGACGCCGCGTCCGCCGGCCGGGACGACCCGGCGCTGCGCCGCATCGGGACCTTCGTCGAACTGCACGTCGAGCAGGGCCGCGGCCTCGCCGACCTCGACCGGCCCGTGGCCGTGGGCAGCGCCATCTGGCCGCACGGGCGGTGGCGGCTCGACTTGCGCGGCGAGGCCAACCACGCCGGTACGACCCGGCTCGCGGACCGGCAGGACCCGATGCTCGACCTGGCCGCGGCGATCACCGGCGCGCGCACCGCGGCAGGCGCCCACGGCTGCGTCGCGACCATCGGCAAGGTGCACGTCGAACCCAACGGGGTCAACGCGATCCCGTCGCACGTCACCGCCTGGCTCGATGCTCGGGGACCGCAGGAGCAGGACGTACGGCGGGTCGTCGCGGCAGTGGCCGAGCACGCCGGCACCGCCCCGGTCGAGGAGTCCTTCACTCCGGACACCCGGTTCGACACCGCGCTCGCGACGCGGCTGGCCGCGGTGCTCGACGACGCACCCGTGCTCGCCACGGGCGCCGGGCACGACGCGGGGATCCTCGCCACCGCCGGCGTACCGACCGCGATGCTCTTCGTGCGCAACCCCACCGGGGTCTCGCACTCCCCGGCCGAGTACGCCGAGCCGGCCGACTGCCTCGCCGGTGTCACGGCGCTCGCCGCGGTCGTACGGGAGCTCGCGTCGTGAGGTGGTTCGCGCCCTACGCCCTCCTTCCCGGCGGGCTCGCGCGCGACGTCACCCTCGAGGAGGCGGGTGGCCGGTTCACCGCGGTGACGCCGGAGTCCGAACCCGCTGGGGCGCAGCGTCTGCCGGGGATCGCCCTGCCCGGGTTCGCCAACTGCCACAGCCATGCCTTCCACCGGGCGCTGCGCGGCCGTACCCACGACGGCGGCGGCGACTTCTGGACCTGGCGCGAGCGGATGTACGCGGTCGCCTCCCGGCTGGACCCGGAGTCCTACCTCGCGCTCGCCCGCGCCACGTACGCCGAGATGGCGCTGGCCGGCGTGACCTCCGTCGGCGAGTTCCACTACGTGCACCACGGCCCGGGCGGGGTGCCGTACGACGACCCCAACGCGATGTCGGCCGCGCTGCGCGAGGCGGCGCGCGACGCCGGCATCCGCCTCACCCTGCTTGACACCTGCTATCTCGCCGGCGGGCTCGACCCCGGTGGGCACCTACCGCTCAGCGCCGGCCAGCAGCGGTTCTCCGACGGGAGCGCCGAGCGGTGGGCGACGCGGGTGGCGCAGCTGCAGGAGTCACCGGGCGTACGGATCGGCGTCGCCGCACACTCGGTGCGGGCCGTGCCGCGCAGCGCCCTGCCGACCATCGTCGAGGTGGCGGCCGGGCGGCCGCTGCACGTGCACCTGTCCGAGCAGCCCGCCGAGAACCTCGCCGCCCTCAAGCACTACGGGCGTACGCCCACCGAGCTGCTCGCCGACGCGGGCATGCTCGGGCCGGCCACGACGGCGGTCCACGCCACCCACCTGACTGGCGCGGACATCGCCGCCCTGGGCGCCTCCGGTACGACCTGCTGCTTCTGCCCCACCACCGAGCGCGACCTCGCCGACGGGATCGGCCCGGCCGGGCGCCTCACCGCCGCGGGTGCGCGGCTGTCGTTCGGCAGCGACCAGCACGCGGTCATCGACCTGCTCGAGGAGGCCCGGGCCGTCGAGATGCACCAGCGCCTGGAGTCGTTGCGGCGCGGGCACTTCTCCCCGGCCGACCTGTTGGAGGCGCTCACCGCGCACGGCAGTCTCGGGTGGGCCGACGCGGGCCGCCTCGCGCCCGGCGCCCGGGCCGACCTGGTGGCGGTGCGCCTCGACACCGTACGCACCGCGGGCACCGAGCCGGGGCAGGTACTGCTCGCCGCCACCGCCGCCGACGTGGACACGGTCGTGGTCGAGGGCCGTACCGTCGTGGCCGGCGGTGCGCACGTCCTCGGCGACGTCGGGCGCCTGCTCGCGGACGCCATCACGCCGCTCTGGAGGGACACGTGACAGTGGCACACGCTGCCGCAAGCCCCACTCGCGGACCCGCGCACCCATCGCCTCCGGCGATCATGACGCCATGAGCACTCTGTTCACCGGGATCAGCGAGCTGGTCACCAACGACCCGTCCTACGGCGGGCCGCTCGGCGTGATCCCCCATGCGGCCCTCGTCGTCGAGGACGGCCGCATCGCCTGGGTCGGCGACCGGGGTCGGGCGCCCGCTGCCGACCAGGCGCGCGACCTCGGCGGGCGCGCGGTGCTCCCCGGGTTCGTCGACTCCCATGCCCACCTGGTGTTCGCCGGGGAGCGGTCGGCGGAGTTCGCCGCGCGCATGGCCGGCGAACGGTACGACGGCGGCGGTATCGCGACGACGGTCGCGGCGACCCGCGCGGCGAGCGACGACGAGCTGCGCACCCTGCTCGCGGAGCGGGTGGCCGAGATGCGCGCGCAGGGCACCACCACGATCGAGGTCAAGAGCGGGTACGGCCTCAGCGTCGCGGACGAGGTCCGGGCGCTACGCCTCGCCGGGGAGGTCACCTCGGAGACCACGTACCTCGGCGCCCACGTGGTGCCCCCGGGGGCCGACCGGGACGAGTACGTCCGGCTCGTCGCCGGCGAGATGCTGACCGCCTGCGCGCCGTACGCCCGCTGGATCGACGTGTTCTGTGAGCCCGGCAGTGCGCACGCCTTCGACGCCGACCAGTCCCGGGCGATCCTCGAGCGCGGGCGCGACGCCGGTCTGGGCCTGCGCGTGCACGGCAACCAGCTCTCGTACGGACCTGGGGTGGGCCTCGCGGTCGAGCTCGGCGCTGCGAGCGTCGACCACTGCACGTACCTCACCGACGCCGACGTCGACGCCCTGGCGCAGGGCGAGACGGTGGCGACGCTGCTGCCGGGGGTGGAGTTCTCCACCCGGCACCCGTACCCGGACGCTCGCCGGCTGCTCGACGCGGGCGCGACCGTGGCGCTCGCGACGGACTGCAACCCGGGCACCTGCTACACGTCCTCCATGCCGTTCGTGATCGCGCTCGCGGTGCGCGAGCTGGGCATGACCGTGGACGAGGCGGTGTGGGCGGCGACCGCCGGCAGTGCTCGCGCGCTGCGTCGTGAGGACGTCGGAACGGTACGGGTCGGGCTCGCCGCCGACCTCGCCGTCCTCGACGCCCCGAGCCGGGCGTTCCTCGCGTACCGTCCCGGGGTCCCCCTCGCCTCCACCCTCCCCCACTGACCCGTGTCCCTGCTCGAAACGTCGCTAACTCGCGCAGTTGACGACGTTTCGAGCAGGGACACGCGGAGGTGGGTGCTGCAGAATCGGGCGGTGGCCTGGACCGTGCTCGCGCTGGTGTTCCTCGACGAGCTGCTCGCGGTCGCCGCGGCGGCGGTGTGGGGCGCGCGCAGCTCCGGGCCGGCGCTCGCGGTCTGCGCGGCGCTCGCCGTCCTCGTGGTGTGGTTCCTGTTCGCCTCGCCCAAGGCGCGCTACGGCGGCCCCGTCGTACGCCCGGTGCTCAAGGTCCTCGTCTTCACGGCCGCCTCGGCCGGGCTGTGGGTGAGCGGACTGCCCTGGTGGGGGCTGGCGCTGCTCGTGTTCTCCGCCGTCGTGAACGGTCTGGCGCAGCTCCCGACGGTCCGCACCGCCGCTGCGTCGGCCGTCGCGGCACCACCGGCGCGGCGGTCCTGACCGGCGGCCCGGTACGCGCGGAATCACGACGTCCCGTACGGGCGTTGACCTCGCCGATGGGAGGATGACGCGCATGAGCACCGAGACGTTCGTCGAACCGGAGCCGACGCCGCTGGCGCTGCTGCTGCTGGGCAAGGGCGCCGACCCGGACTCCGAGCGCGGCGTGGAGTGTCCCGGCGACCTGCCCGCGCCCAGCGACCCCGACCTCGTCGCCCGCGCGCACGCGGCCAAGGAGGCGCTCGGCGACAAGGTCTTCGTCCTCGGTCACCACTACCAGCGCGACGAGGTCATCGCGTTCGCCGACGTGAGTGGTGACTCGTTCAAGCTCGCCCGTGACGCCGCCGCGCGCCCCGATGCGCCGTACATCGTGTTCTGCGGGGTCCACTTCATGGCGGAGAGCGCCGACATCCTCACCAATGACGACCAGGCGGTCCTGCTGCCGGACCTGGCGGCCGGCTGCTCGATGGCGGACATGGCCGCGATCGCCCAGGTCGAGGACGCCTGGGACGTGCTCGTCGACGCGGGCGTCGCCGACCTCACCGTCCCCGTCACCTACATGAACTCGACCGCCGCGATCAAGGCGTTCGTCGGCCGCCACGGCGGTACGGTCTGCACGTCGAGCAACGCCAAGCGTGCCCTGGAGTGGGCGTTCGAGCAGGGCGAGAAGATCCTGTTCCTGCCCGACGAGCACCTCGGGCGCAACACCGCGGTGCTGCAGCTGGGGCTCACGCTCGAGGACTGCGTCGTCTACAACCCGCACCGCCCCGGCGGCGGGCTCGCACCCGAGGAGCTGCGCGCGGCGAAGGTCATCCTCTGGCAGGGACACTGCTCGGTCCACGGCCGGTTCACCCTGGAGGCGGTCGAGGAGGTACGGGCGAAGGTGCCCGGCATCAACATCCTGGTGCACCCGGAGTGCCGGCACGAAGTCGTACGCACCGCCGAGTACGTCGGCTCGACCGAGTACATCATCAAGACGATCGAGGCCGCCGAGCCCGGCAGCGCCTGGGCGATCGGCACCGAGCTGAACCTCGTCCGGCGGCTGGCCCTGGCGCACCCGGACAAGCAGATCGTGTTCCTGGAGAAGAACGTCTGCTTCTGCTCGACGATGAACCGGATCGACCTGCCGCACCTGGTCTGGACGCTGGAGAACCTCGTCGAGGGACGTGTCGTGAACCGCATCGAGGTCGATTCCGAGGTGGCGCGCTGGGCGCGCGTCGCGCTCGACCGGATGCTCGCGCTGCCCGGCGTCCAGTCGGCCCCCGCCCGGGCCCAGGACTGAGTCCGGGCCTTGCGCCGCACGGATCCGCCACCCGCATGAAGGTCCTGATCTCCGCGGACATGGAGGGGGCAACCGGGGTCACCTGTCCCGACGACTGCGAGCCCGGGCACCCGCGCTGGGAGTACCACCGCGCGCTGCTCACCGCGGACGTCAACGCGGCGATCGCCGGGTTCGCGGACGCGGGCGTCGACGAGATCCTCGTCAACGAGGCCCACGCCGATCAGCGCAACCTGCTGCTGGACCGGCTCGATCGCCGCGCCGCGCTCCTCATCGGGACGCACAAACCGCTCGGCATGATGGAGGGCATCGATCGCGGCCCCGACGCCGTCGCCTTCCTCGGCTACCACACCGCCGCGGGCGAGCAGGGTGTGCTCGCACACACGTACCTGCCGAACACCATCACCTCCGTACGGCTCAACGGGCAGGTCGCCTCGGAGGGCTACATGAACGCGCTGCTGGCGGCCGAGTACGGCGTCCCGGTCGTCCTCGTCACCGGCGACGACCTCACGCTGCGCGACGCCGAGCGGTACGCGCCGCGGGCGGTCGGCGTCGCGGTGAAGGAGTGCGTCGACCGGTACGCGGCGATCTGCCTGCCACCGGAGGTCACGTCGGCGCGCATCGCGGACGGTGCCCGGCGCGCGATCGGCGTCCCGCGCGAGCTGCCCCCGCTGTCGCCCGACGGCTACACCTACGAGGTCGGCTTCGACGCCGCGCACGTCGCCCCGCTGGTGGCGTGCATCCCGACGGTCGAGCAGACCGCGGAACTCGCCGTGCGCTTCACCCTTCCCACGATGTACGAGGCGATCCGGTGCTTTCGCGCCCTGACCCGCGTCGCCTCCTCCGGGATCGAGCCGACCTATGGCTGACGCGGTCGCCGACGAGGTCGGTCCGGACGGGCTGCCGGTCCTGACGTTCGGCGGTCCCGCAGCGGCACAAGCGTGGCTCGCGGCCCACCACGGCGACTCGCCCGGGATCTGGGTGAAGATCGCGAAGAAGGCCAGCGGGCACGCGTCGGTCACGTACGCCGAGTTCCTCGACGAGGCGCTCTGCGTCGGCTGGATCGACGGCCAGAAGCGGGCGTACGACCAGCAGTGGTTCCTGCAGCGCTTCACCCCGCGCACGAGGCGCAGCCCCTGGTCGCAGCGCAACCGCGAGCACGTCGCCCGGCTGAGCGCCGCGGGCCGGATGCGCGCGGCGGGCACGGCGGCGGTCGAGGCGGCGAAGGCGGACGGGCGCTGGGAGGCGGCGTACGCCGGACCGCGGACCATCGAGGTGCCCGCCGATCTGCGGGCGGCGCTCGACGCCGAGCCGGCCGCCGCCGCGTTCTTCGCCACGCTGACCGGCCAGAACCGCTACGCCGTCCTCTACCGCATCGGCAGCGTCAAGCGCCCCGAGACCCGGGCCCGGAAGATCGCGCAGTACGTGGCGATGCTCGCCCGCGGCGAGACCCTCCACTGACCGCCGGGTCAGCCCCGCAGCGCCTGCGCGAGGCTGCGGAAGTGGTCGACGAGGTGGTCCATGTCGTCCTGGGTGTGGGCGAGCGAGACCAGCCACTGCTCGTCGAGCCCGGGCGGCGTCAGCACCCCGCGGTTGAGCCCCCACAGCCAGGACAGCTCCGCCATGCGGAAGTCGGTCGCCTTGAAGTCGCGGTAGTTGCGCACCGGGGTCGGGCTCCAGGTGATGCACCCCTTCACCCCGAAACCCACGGTGTGCGCCGGCAGCTCGTACTCCGCGACGATGCCGTCGAGGGTGTCGAGCGTGCGGTTGTTCAGCGCCTCCGCGGCGCCCAACGCCTCACGGGTGCACAGCTCGTCGACGGCCGCGGCCGCCGCCATCACCAGCGGGTTGCCGTTGTACGTCCCGAAGTGCGCCATCCGCCCGTCGACGACGACCTGCATGACCTCCCGCTTGCCGCCGAACGCGGCGAGCGGGAGCCCGCCACCGATCGACTTGGCGAGGGTGACCAGGTCCGGCTGCACGCCGAGCCGCTGCGAGGCGCCGGCGTACCCCGCGGTCAGGCCGGTCTTCACCTCGTCGAACACCAGGACGACGCCGTGCTCGTCGCACGCCTCGCGTACCCCTGCGAGGTAGCCCTCGTCCGGGACCACGATGGCGAGGTTCTCCATCACCGGCTCCATGACCAGGGCGGCGATCTCGTCGCCGTGCTCGGCGAGGATGCGGCGCAGGTACGGCAGGTCGTTGAACGGCACCACGTGGACCGTGCCCGCCTCGACGTCGAACGGGACATCGGGTACGGGCGCGTCGGCCGGGCCGATGTCCGCCAGCTCGGGTTTCACCGAGACCTGCAGCGCGTCGTAGCCGCCGTGGTAGCCGCCTTCGAGCTTCACGATGGCCTTGCGCCCGGTGTACGCCCGCGCCGCCCGGATGGCGTACATGAGCGACTCCGTACCGGACTGGGTGAAGCGCAGCAGGCCCAGCCCGAACCGCCGCTGGAACGCCTCGGCGATCTCGGTCGAGACCGGCGAGGGCGTCACGAACAGCGTCCCGACCGACTCCAGCGTCTTGGTCACGTGCTCCACGACGACGGGGTTGAGGTGGCCGACCAGCATGGCGCCGAACCCCATCGACAGGTCCAGCAGGCGCCGCCCGTCGACGTCGGTGAGCCAGGCGCCCTGGGCCGCGGTGATCGAGACGGGGTACGGGTCCCAGTGCTGGAAGGACGAGGTGACCCCGAGCGGCAGCGACTCGCTGGCGCGCCGGTTGTGCTCACCGGAGCCCGGCGTCTGGGCGCGGAAGGTGTCCCACTCCTGGGCGAGCAGCGCATCGACGCGGGCCGGGTCCAGCGCGGTGTGGCGCTCCGGGACCGTACGGCGCGTTCCCGGGTCGTTCGTCGGGGTCGTCGTCATGAGGAGCTCCTGTCGCGTCGCGAGCCGGCCGCAGGTCGACAGCCATTATCCCTGGTGGCGCGCTGGAGCCGGCCGGAGTGGTGCGGAACGGGCCGGGCCGAGACGCGGTCAGAGGCCGGGGGCGCCCCAGACGGGGAACCAGCGCGTGAGGTCCGGCTCGACACGGATGTCGTCGGCGAGCAGCTCCTTGACCTGCAGCTCCAGGACGTTGTCACGCTGCTGCGGGGTCTGTCCCGAGACGGTCGTGCCGCCCGCGCGGGGCGCGAAGGGGTAGAACGTCCCCTGCTTGTAGAGATAGACCAGGCCCAGGCGCCGTCCGTCCGTACCGAGGAACCCGACGAGCGAACACAGCAGCGTGGTCCCGAAACCGCTGTCCTGCAACGACGCGTTGACCGCGTGCAGGTCGGTGACCAGCGCCGACACGTCCGGCGGGTCGGTACGGCAGACCAGCCAGGTGTACCCGTACGTGTCGACCTGCGCCTGCACCTGCGGCCCGCCGTCGGCGTCCAGCAGTGCCTGCACGTCGGCCTGCACGTCGGCGAACGCACGTCCCTCGGGTGCCCGGAAGGCGACCGAACCGGACCCGGTCGGTGCGAAGTCGAGCGAGGCCTGCAGGGTGATCGCCGCGGACGGCAGTCCGAAGAGCTGGTCGAGGTCGGGCCGGGCCGGTTTCGAGCGCCCCAGGATCGCGTCGAGGAACCCCACCCGCCGAGCCTAACCCGCCCGCGGTTCCGGATGAATGTGGCAGGAGTCCGTCAAGAGCGGACTCCTGCCACATTCATCCGGAATCAGCGCTGGCCGAGCTGGGTGGCGATCTGGGCGAGCTGGGCAAGGCGCTTGTCCAGCGGTGGGTGGGTCATGAACAGCGAGGAGAGCGAGGCCTTCTGGTGCAGCGCGGGGGCGAAGGCGAGGGCGCTGACGGTCTCCATCTGGCGCAGGTCGCGGTCGGGGATCGCGGCGATCTGCCCGGACACCTTCTGCAGCGCACTCGCGAGGGCCGACGGGTTGCCGGTCAGCAGCGCACCCGAGCGGTCGGCCGACAGCTCGCGGTAGCGCGAGAGCCCCCGGGTGAGCAGGAACGACACCAGGTAGATCACGATGCTGACCAGCATCACCGCGAGGAAGACCAGCGCGGCGTTCTGGTTGTTGTCGCGCCGTCCTCCCATCCCGCCGAACATCCAGATGCGGGCCAGCACGCCGGCGAGCACCCCGGCGAAGGAGGCGATCGTCATGACGGTGACGTCGCGGTGCGCGACGTGCGAGAGCTCGTGGGCCAGTACGCCCTCCAGCTCCTTGACGTCCAGGCGCCGCAGGATGCCCGTCGTCACGCACACCACCGCTCGCGAGGGGGTACGACCGGTTGCGAACGCGTTGGGCACGTCGATGTCGGCGATCGCGACACGCGGTTTGGGCATGTCCGCCAGGGCGCAGAGCCGGTCCACGATCGCGTGCAGCTGAGGGGCCTGCCCGGGGGTCACCTCCCGCGCCCGCATCGAGGTCATCGCGATCTTGTCGGAGAAGTACCACTGGAAGAACAGGATCCCGCCGGCGATGAGGATCGCGAGCGGTGCGGACCTGATGAAGTACACCAGGACGGCGATCAGGATCACGTAGAGCAGCCCGAGACCGAACATGGTCCCGGTCATGCGCACCACGAGGCCGCGGTCGGGTGCGTACCGCGTGCGGGCCATCAGCGCCTCACTCCTCACTCGGGATCTGCATCATCGCAGCCAAACCTGAGGGGCGCCTGTACGCGTTCGCGCAGGGCGCAGCGGCGTCCGGTGCCGCGACAAGATCGCCGATCCGGGTCGACAGGGGCAGTTGAACTGCCCAGATCGCCCCTTTGGGGAGAACTCAGCCGGGGATGAGGCCCTCGTCGGAGAGCAGGTCGCGTACGTCGTCGGCGGTCGCGTCCGCGAACGGCAGGATCACATCGGAGGCGTCGAGCTCCTCGTCGGCCACGGGTGTACCGGCGGCCCGTACGGCGGCGAGCAGACCGTGCAGCGCGGCGCGGAACGTCGCCTCCTCCGCGTCCAGCGCCGCCTCCAGCTCCGCGTCCAGCCGGTTGAGCTCCGCGATGCTGTCGTCGGACACCTCGAACTGGCCCTCCCCCAGGATCCGGACGATCATCGCGCTCACCCGTTCTGCTGCTGCTGGGTCTGCTGGTCGGGCGCGGCGGCATTCGTGCCGGACTCGATCGCGGACGGCGCCTGGCCGCCGGTGATCTCGGCCTTCATCGCCGCCAACTGGCTGTCGACGTCGCCGGCGCTGGCCATCTGCTCGAGCTCGAGCGTGAGGCTGTCCTTGCTCGTCCCGGTCGGGTCGTCGAGCGCACCGCTGGCCAGCAGCTCGTCGATCGCGTCACCGCGCGCCTGCAGCTGCGCGGTCTTGTCCTCGGCCCGCTGGATCGCGAGCCCGACGTCGCCCATCTCCTCGCTGATGCCCGAGAACGCCTCGCCGATCTTGGTCTGCGCCTCGGCGGCGGAGTACGTCGCCTTGATCGTCTCCTTCTTGGTACGGAACGCCTCGACCTTGGCCTGCAGCCGCTGGCTCGCGGCCGTCAACCGCTCCTCCTGCGCCTGCAGCGACGCGTGCTGGGTCTGCAGGTCGGCCATCTGCTGGGTGAGCCCGGAGCGGCGCGTCAGCGCCTCGCGTGCCAGGTCCTCCCGGCCGCCGGCGAGGGCGGTCTTGGCCTGCCCTTCCAGCTTGTCGGACTGCTGCTGCAGCTGGGTCATCTGCAGCTCGAGGCGCTTGCGGCTGGTGGCCACGTCGGCGACCCCGCGGCGGACCTTCTGCAGCAGCTCGAGCTGCTTCTCGTACGAGTAGTCGAGCGTCTCGCGGGGGTCCTCGGCGCGGTCGAGCACCTTGTTGGCCTTCGACTTGAAGATCATCGTGAAGCGCTGCCAGAGGCCCATGCGTTCTTCCTCTCGTACGTGCGCCGGAGGGCGCCGTGCGGCGCCTGCCCGGTACGGACCGGGCATCGGGACCGGCCGCCCGACGGGCAGGCCGGTGGAGGATCAGCCTAGTTGGCGGCCATGGCACCCGCCACGGTCGCCACCGCGGCTCACCGACCGGTGGTGCACGCCCCGTACCCTTGGATCGTGGCACTGTTCCGACGCAGCGGCAGCACGAACCCGGCCGACGAGGCCGCGGTGGCCGTCGACGACGCGGACCGGCCCCGCGCGCAGCAGGGAAAGGGACGCCCGACGCCCACCCGCAAGGAGGCGGAGGCCGCGCGCAAGCAGACGCTCAAGGTCCCGAACGACCCGAAGGCGGCGCGCAAGGCAGCGCGCTCGCGCGCCGCGGCCGAACGCTCCGCCGCGCGCGCCGCGCTCATGTCCGGCGACGAGAAGAACCTGCCGCCGCGCGACGCCGGACCGGTCAAGGCGTACGTGCGCGAGTACGTCGACTCGCGCCGCTCGGCCGGTGAGTTCTTCATCCCGGTCGCCGTGGCGATCCTGCTGCTGGGCTGGTTCCCGGCGCTCGCCCAGGTGCTGGTGTTCGCCTGGGTCGCGATGCTGATCGGGGTCGTCGCGGACTCCGGCTACGTCTTCTACCGGCTGCGCAAGGTGCTGCCGGAGAAGTTCCCGAGGGAGAACCGCAGCGGCGCGATCCCGTACGCCCTGATGCGTTCCATCCAGATCCGCCGGCTGCGGCTGCCCAAGCCGAAGGTGAAGGCGGGTGGCGCCCCGGTCACGCCGCGGGCGCGCAAGCGCTGATCACCCGCCGTAGGGTCGGGTCCATGCAGCACCGGTTCCTGGGCCGCAGCGGCCTGCAGGTGAGCGAGATCGCGTACGGCAACTGGATCACCCACGGTTCGCAGGTCGAGGAGGACGCCGCCCGCGCGTGCGTGCACGCGGCCCTCGACGCGGGCATCACCACCTTCGACACCGCGGACGTGTACGCGGGCGGGCGCGCCGAGGAGGTGCTCGGCCGCGCGCTCGCCGGCCAGCGCCGCGACGGTCTGGAGATCTTCACCAAGGTGTACTGGCCGATGGGCGACGGGGTGAACGACCGCGGACTGTCCCGCAAGCACATCGTGCGCAGCATCGAGGGCTCGCTGCGCCGCTTGGGCACCGACTACGTCGACCTGTACCAGGCGCACCGCTACGACGCGCAGACCCCGCTCGAGGAGACGCTGCGCGCGTTCGACGACCTCGTGCGGGCCGGCAAGGTGCTCTACGTCGGGGTCTCGGAGTGGACCGCCGCGCAGATCCGGGACGCCGTCGAGCTCGCCGACCAGCTCGGCTTCGACCGGCTGGTCTCCAACCAGCCGCAGTACTCGGCGCTCTACCGCGTCATCGAGGCCGAGGTCGTCCCCACCTGCCGGGAGCTGGGGATCGGGCAGGTCGTCTTCAGCCCGATCGCGCAGGGCGTGCTCACCGGCAAGTACCGGCCCGGCCAGGCGCCACCGGAGGGCTCACGTGCGACGGACGAGAAGAGCGGGGCCGCCTTCGTCGAACGGTTCACCACACCGGAGATCCTGACCGCGGTCCAGGACCTGCGGCCCATCGCCGAGGACCTCGGGCTTTCGATGGCCCAGCTCGCGGTCGCCTGGGTGCTGGCGAACGACAACGTCTCCTGCGCGATAATCGGCGCCTCGCGCCCGGAGCAGGTACGCGACAACGTCGGTGCGTCGGGGGTCGAGCTCGACGCGGCGACCTGCGAGCGCATCGACACCGCCCTCGGCGGGGTCGTGCGCAACGACCCGGCGCTCACCGTCTCCCCCGCCACGCGGCCATGAGCTACACCTGGCGCTACGAGAGGGCGGACGGGCAGGAACTGCCGGCCGCGGCGCTGCCCGCCGAGGCGGTCTCCGACGGCTTCCCGAACCAGGGCGACGCCGAGTCGTGGATCGGCGAGAACTGGCGCGAGCTGCGCGCCGCCGGTGTCGACGCGGTGACCCTGCTCGAGGACGGCCGACCGGTGTACGGCCCGATGTCCTTGCACGAGCAGTAGATCAGGTCCCCATGACGCCGTCCGGGGTCGCGAGCGCGATCGTCATCGGGCTGGTGATCGGGGCACTCGGGCGGTTGGTGGTCCCCGGCCGTCGACCGATACCGGTGTGGGTGACGATCCTGGTGGGGCTGGCCGCGGCCTTCTTCGGCGCCTGGTTGGTGGGCCTGGTCCGGCACGTCGACGGCGTCGACTGGCTCGCCGTGATCGCGCAGGTGCTGCTCGCGGCGATCGGCGTCTCGGTCGTCGTCCGCGCGTACGCCGGTCGTGGGCCGGGCGGTCCCCCGACTGGTCTAGGCTGACCGCGCACAACTGAATCGACGCGTCCGAGATCCAGGGGAAGCCGGTGCGAGACCGGCGCTGACCCGCAACCGTGTGCACCGCCGACCGGGTGGTGCGAGCCGGAGCACCTGGCGGACGCGAGCGGCTCCATCCGTCGAGGAACACGGGGACGGAGCCCGCGGCCGGTCCACCGCACGGTGGGGCGACGCCCGGGCACTGGTCCCGGATTCGCTCCCCACCGAAAGGACCCCACTCGTGGGCCACACCGCATTACGCACGTCCGGCCCTTGGCTGCTCGCCGGCGCCACCGCGCTCGCCATGGGCGCGACCTGCCTCGCCGCCGCCACGCCGGCATCCGCCGCCGATCCGCACCACGACGTCGGGCTCTACGGCACCGCCGACCCGACCTACGACGGCGTCTACCGCCAGTCCCTCGCGATCCTCGGGCTGCACGCCGCGGGGCGTACGCCCGCCCCCGAAGCGGTCGCCTGGCTCGAACGCCAGCAGTGCGCCGACGGCGGCTTCTCGTCGTACAACCCGGACAGCAGCAAGCCGTGCCCGGCCTTCGATCCCGTCGCCTACACCGGCGGTGAGGACACCAACGCGACAGCGGTCGCGGTGCAGGCGCTGCTCGCGGTCGGCCGCAAACCGGCCGCCACCAAGGCGGCGAAGTGGCTGACGACGTTGCAGAACGCCGACGGCGGCTGGGAGTACACCGCCGACCCGGACGGCGGTCAGAGCGACCCCAACTCCACCGCGCTGGTGATGACCGCGCTCACGGCGACCGGCGTCGCCGCCAAGGACACGCCCAAGAGCGGCATCGACTATCTGCGCGCGATGCAGGTGGGCCGCGACGACTTCGCCGGCACCCCCGCCGGCGACCGCGGCGGCATCGCGACCCCGTGGCAGGCGACGACGCCCGACGTGCTGGCCACCGTGCAGTCGGTCCCGGCCCTCGCCGGAGCGGACCTGCTGCGCGTGCCGGGAGGCACCGCGTGGGCGGACGACGTCGCGCCGGCGCCCACCGACGTACCGGCGGCGACGGCCGGCGCGACGGCGCGGTGGGCGACCACCTGGCTCGGTTCCCAGGTCGCGGCCGGCAAGGTGACGGCGAGTACTGCCCCGTGGGCGGTGCTCTCCTTCGCCTGGGACCGCCACGGAGAGGACGTGGCCCACCACCTCTACGCGACCCAGATCGCCGGGAAGGTACCCGCCGCCAACCCCGGGGCGAACGGGCAGGCGGCGCTCGCCGCGGCCGTACTCGGCAAGCGCGCCGACGTCGCGTGGTACGCGACGAACGTCGCCGCCACGCTGCAGCGGGATACCACCGCGCCCACTGTCGCGGTGGTCGTGCCGAAGGGTCCGAAGAAGGCCAAGCACTGGAAGAAGCTCGACATCCGGGCGGTCGACGCCGGCAGCGGCGTCGCGTCGGTCCGCGTGGCCGTCGCCGAGAAGCGCTCCGGGAAGTGGTACGCGTACAACGGGACCGCCTGGAAGAAGAGCAAGAACAGCAAGGCGAAGCACTGGATCGAGGCCCGCTCGCTCAAGAGCGGTGACTGGCGGGTGAGCGTCAAGGGCCTTACCAAGGGCAAGCTCGTGGTACGTACGCAGGCGACCGATGTCGCCGGAAACCACAGCGCGCTCGTGAAGAAGACCCAGAAGCTGACGAAGAAGTAGTCGAGTGGCACGCGCGCGACTCGCCGGCATGCTCGCCGCCGCCCTCGTGGCGGCGGCGGGCGTGCCGTTGCTCGCCGCTCCGGCCGCGCACGCGACGGCGTACCGCTACTGGAGCTACTGGCACGCCGCGGGTGGGAACTGGGCGTTCTCGCAGATGGGTGCCGACGGCTGGCGGGTGACAGACGGCTCGGTCGAGGGTTGGCGCTTCGCGGTCTCCCCCAGCACCCGCTCGGCGGCCAAGCCGCGCTTCGCCGCCGGCGGTGCCTTCGACGCGGTGTGCAAGAAGCCCGCCGATCCCGGCAAGGTGCGGGTCGCGCTGCTCATCGACTTCGGTACCGCCGGCGACTACCCGTCCGGTGACGGGCCGCCCGCGGAGCCGCTGCGCGGCTGGTGCGTCCAGGTACCGCCGCAGTCCACCGGGCTGGACGTGCTGCGCGAGCAGGGCCTGGCGGTCCGCGACGACCGCGGACTGATCTGCGCGATCGAGGGCCATCCGCGCACCGGTTGCGGAGAGGCCGTCGCCGACCCGACGCCTACCCGTACCGCGCCGACCCGCCCGACGCCCTCGTCCAGCGCGACCGGCCCGGCCCGTCCGCCGCGCGCCGGCAAGACCCACTCGCCCGGGCCGACCCGCTCGCCCTCGTCGCGACCGGATTCGTCTCGCCCGGCCGACGCAACGCCGAGCGCGGACCCGAGCGGGAGTGGGGCTCCCTCCCACGGCACCGCCGGACCCACCACGACCCCGGACCATGGAAGTCCGGCGCCCAGCACCACGACCGGCGCGCTCGCGCCGGCGGGCCCACCGGCGCCCTCGGGGAGCGCTGCGGGCGACGTGGGCGCAGAGCCGGCGCCCACCCTTGTCGTCGGCACGCCTGTCGGGGACGTCTCCGACAGCGGCACGCCCTGGGCGGCGTTCGCGGTGGCCGCGGCGGTCGGGGTGCTCGGAGCCGGCGCGTACTGGCGGCGGCGCAGGTCCTCATGACGCGGGGTGCCGGCTCACCGCGCTGGCTGCACCCGGGTGCGTGGTGGGTCTGGGCACTCGGCCTGGTGACGGTCGCGAGCCGCACGACCAACCCGCTGCTGCTCGCGCTGGTGATCGCAGTCGCCGGCTGGGTGGTCTCCCAGCGCCGCTCGCAGGCGCCGTGGGCCCGCTCGTACGCCGTGTTCCTGCGGCTCGCGCTGCTCGTGATCGGCTTCCGGGTGCTGTTCTCCGTCGTGTTCGGCGTCGCCGTCGGCACTCACGTCCTCCTCACCCTGCCCGAGCTGCCGCTGCCGGACTGGGCGGCCGGGGTGCACATCGGCGGGGCCGTCACCGCCGAGCAGCTGCTGCAGGCGGGCTACCTCGGGCTGCAGCTCGCGGCGATCATCGTCTGCATCGGCGCGGCCAACTCCCTGGCCAGCCCGTCGCGGCTGCTGAAGAGCGTCCCGGCGGCGTTGTACGAGATGGGCGTCGCGGTCGTGGTGGCGATGACCTTCGCTCCGCAGCTGGTCGCCGACGTGGGACGGGTGCGCGCCGCGCACCGGCTGCGGGGTCGGCGCACGAGCGGCGTGCGCGGGCTCGCCGGGGCCGTGATGCCCGTGCTGGAGGGCGCCTTGGAGCGCGCGGTGAGCCTTGCCGCCGCGATGGACTCCCGGGGGTACGGGCGTACGGCGGGCGTGTCGCCGCGGGTACGGCGCACCGCCTCGATGCTGCTGCTGCTCGGGCTGCTCGGCGCGTGCGTCGGGGTGTACGGGTTGCTCGACGCCGGCAGCACCGGGCCGTTCGCGGTCCCGCTGCTCGTGGCCGGGCTCGCCGCCGCCGTCGTGGGCGTCGTGCTCGCGGGCCGCCGCGGCGTACGCACCCGGTACCGGCCCGACCCGTGGCGGCGGCCGGAGTGGTTGGTCGCCGGCAGTGGCGTGCTCGCCGGCGTGGTCGCCGTCGCCGTGTCCCTCGCCGACCCGGTCGCGCTCGTCGGCCAGTACTCGCCGCTGGCGTGGCCGCAGCTGCCGCTGGCGGCGGCCGCCGCGGTGCTGGCGGCGCTGCTGCCGGGAGCGGTCGCGCCACCGCCGCCCGATGTCGCGGGTGCCGCGGCAGGGCGCGTCCCGCGGCCGGACCGCGTGGGGGCGCCCGCATGATCCGCTTCGAGCACGTCAGCGTCACGTACGCGGGGGCCGACCGTCCGGCGTTGTGCGATCTCGACCTCGAGGTGGCCGAGGGCGAGTTCGTCCTCGTCGTCGGGGGTACCGGGTCGGGCAAGTCCACCCTGCTGGGCACCGTCAACGGGCTGGTGCCGCACTTCACCGGCGGCACCCTCCGCGGACGGGTGACCGTCGCGGGACGGGACACGCGTACGCACCCGCCACGCGAGCTCGCCGACGTCGTCGGTGTCGTGCCGCAGGACCCGTTGAGCGGGTTCGTGACCGACATGGTGGAGGACGAGCTCGCGTACGGCATGGAGTCGATCGGGCTGGCGAGCGACGTCATGCGCCGGCGCGTCGAGGAGACCCTCGACCTGCTCGGCCTTGCCGCGCTGCGGGACCGGCCACTGCTGACCCTCTCGGGCGGGGAGCGTCAGCGGGTCGCGATCGGCGCGGTGCTGACCTGCCATCCGCGCGTGCTCGTACTGGACGAGCCCACCTCCGCGCTCGACCCGGGCGCCGCCGAGGAGGTGCTCGCCGCGCTGCAGCGGCTGGTGCACGACCTCGGGATGACGGTGCTCATGAGTGAGCACAGGCTCGAGCGGGTCGTGCAGTACGCCGACCGGGTCGTGGTCGTACCGGGTGACGGCGCGCCGCCGCGGGCCGGCGAGCCCGCGGAACTGATGCGCGACGCCCCGGTCGCGCCGCCGGTCGTCGAGCTGGGCCGCCTCGCCGGCTGGTCGCCGCTGCCGCTGTCGGTACGCGACGCCCGCCGCGCCGCGGCACCGCTGCGCGAGCGCCTCGCCGCGCTCCCCCCACCTCCCGCGTCCCTGCTCGAAACGTCGCTAACTCCGCCTGATAACGACGTTTCGAGCAGGGACGCGGGGTTGGTGGTGCGCGGGGTGACCGTCCGCCACGGGCCGGTGACGGCGCTGCGGGAGCTGTCGCTGCAGGTACGGCCCGGTGAGCTCGTCGCGCTGATGGGACGCAACGGCGCGGGCAAGTCGACGCTGCTCGGCGCCGCCGTCGGTCAGTACCGGCCGGCCGCGGGCTCGGTACGCGTCGACGGCGCCGACCCGGCGGCGCTGCGGGGCGCCGCGCTGGTACGCCGCATCGGGCTGGTCCCCCAGCAGCCGGCCGACCTGCTCGTCGCGTCCGAGGTACGCGCCGAGTGCGCCGCCGGCGACCGCGACGCCGACGTGGCGCCGGGCACGACGCGGGCGCTGCTGGAGCGGCTCGCCCCCGGCATCGACGAGACCCTGCATCCCCGGGACCTGAGCGAAGGGCAGCGCCTCGCGCTCGTGCTCGCGCTGATCCTCGCCGCCGCGCCGCCGGTGCTGTTGCTGGACGAGCCGACCCGCGGCCTGGACTACGCGGCGAAGGCCCGGCTCGCCGAGATCCTGCGGGCCGTACGCGCGGAGGGCCGGGCGGTGCTGCTCGCGACCCATGACGTCGAGCTCGCCGCGGAGGTCGCGACCCGCGTGGTGGTGCTCGCGGACGGCGAGATCGTCGCCGACGGCCCCACTGCCGAGATCGTCGTCGGCTCGCCGATGTTCGCCCCGCAGGTCGCCAAGGTCATGCACCCGGTGCCGGTCCTGACGCTCACCGACCTCCGCCCGCTGCTGGCCACGTCATGAGCCTGCCTGGGAGCACCACCCGGCCGGCCGCGACGCGCGTCCCTGCGACGCAGGTCGCGGTGGTGCCCTTCGGCGTGCGTACCGTCGCCTCGCTCCTCGTCGCGAGCGCCGTCGGGATCATGGCGTTCGCCTGGCCGCTGCTCGCAAGTCCGGACTCCGCGGTCATGGCGCACGCCAAGGACGCGCCGTGGCTGTTCGCAGTGCTGCTGCCGCTGATCCTCGCCGTGGTGCTCGCGCAGGTCGCCGACGGGGGCCTGGATGCCAAGGGCATCGCGATGCTCGGGGTGATGGCGGCCGTCGCCGCCGCGCTGCGCCCGTTCGGCGGCGGCACCGCGGGCTTCGAGCCGATGTGGGTGGTGCTGATCCTGGGCGGGCGCGCGCTCGGACCCGGGTTCGGCTTCTCGCTCGGCACCATCGGCATGTTCGCCTCGGCGCTGCTCACCGGCGGCGCCGGTCCGTGGTTGCCGTTCCAGATGATCGCCGCGGGCTGGGTCGGGCTCGGCGCCGGGCTGCTGCCCCGCCGCCCCACCGGCCGGGCCGAACTCGCCCTGCTCTCGGCGTACGCGTTCCTCGCCTGTGTCCTCTACGGCTTCCTGCTCAACCTGTGGTTCTGGCCGTTCCTCACGACCGACTCCGGCCTGTCCCCCGGCCTCGTGTTCCACGCGGGCGCCCCACTCGCCGACAACCTGGCCAACTGGCTGCGGTTCTCCCTGACCACCTCGCTCGGCTACGACCTGCCGCGCGCTGTGCTCGCGATCGTGCTCGTCGCTGTCGCGGGCCGGCCGGTGCTGCTCGCGATCCGCCGCGCGACCCGCCGCGCCGCCTTCGACGCCCCGGTCCGGTTCTCCGACTCCTCGGCCCGGTGAGCACATGGAGGTCCTGCTGCTGGGAACGGGTGCGGCCGACGGCTGGCCGAACCCCTGGTGCACCTGCCGGTCGTGCGCCTGGGCGCGGCGCGACCCCGCGCGCGCACGCACCCACACCTCCGCGCTGCTCGACGGGACGCTGCTGCTCGACTGCGGCCCCGACGTGCCGCGGCAGGCCGACCGGGCCGGCGTCGGGCTCGCCGGGGTGCAAGCGGTACTGCTCACCCACGGCCACTGGGACCACGCCGACCCCGCCGCGGTGCTCACGCGCGCCTGGGCCGGGCGCCGGCCGCCGCTCGCGGTCCACGGCCCGGCTTCCGCCCTCGCCCGGCTCACCGAGTGGCGCGCGCCGCACGCGACCGACGGGAGTGACGGCCTGACCCTCGTCCCGCTCGGTCCCGATGACGAGGTCGAGGTCGTCGGCTACCGCGTACGTGCCCTCGGCGCGGCGCACACCGCCGGCTCCGCGCCGGAGAAGGTCGGAGCCGAGGCCGTGCTGTACGACATCACGGCGCCCGACGGTGCCCGGCTGCTCTACGCCACCGACACCGGTCCGCTGCCTGCCGCGACGCTCGACGCGGTGAGCGGGCGCGCGTACGACCTGGTGCTGCTCGACGAGACCTTCGGCACCATCACCGACCACGGCACCGGCCACCTCGACCTCGCCACCTTCCCGCACGCGCTGGCCGAGCTGCGCCGCCGCGGCGCGCTCACACCGGCGACCGAGGTGATCGCCGTCCACCTCGGCCACCACAACCCGCCGGGCCCGGAGCTGGAGCGCATCCTGGCGGCATGGGGCGCCCGTGCCGTCCCCGACCTCGCAAGCGTCCAGGTCCGCACCGGCCCCGACCCCGTTCCTGCCGCGGCGGCCAGGCACCACCGGCCGCAGCGCGAGCTGGTGCTGGGCGGCGCCCGGTCCGGCAAGTCGCACTACGCCGAGCAGCGACTCGCCGCGGTGCCCGACGTCACGTACGTCGCCACCAGCGGGGCGCGTCCGGACGACCGTGAGTGGGCGGCCCGCATCGCCCGCCACCGGGCGCGCCGGCCCGCGTCGTGGCACACCGCCGAGACGAGCGACCTGGCGCCGGTGCTGGCGCAGGCACCCGCCGGCAGCGCCGTCCTCGTCGACTGCCTGACGCTCTGGCTGACCGCGGTCCTCGACGAGACGCAGGCGTGGGACGGACCCGACGGCAACGACGTCGTGGAACGCCGCATCGCCGAGCTCGTCGCGGCGCTGGCGACGACGGCCGCCCAGGTCGTCCTGGTCAGCAACGAGGTCGGCAGCGGGGTCGTGCCGGCGTACGCCTCCGGCCGGCTGTTCCAGGACCGGCTCGGCGAGCTCAACACCCGCATCGCCGCCGTCTGCGACGAGGTCACCCTGGTCGTGGCGGGCCGGCCCGTGCGGCTCGGCGGATGAAGGCGTCCACCACCCGCTGCGACCGCTCGCGCCGGGCGGCCAGCACGCTTCCGTACCCTCGCCCTGTGACGGTGACAACGACGTCGAGAGCGACGCCCCGGCGGGCCGTGACGATCGCTGCGGCGGTCGACGTGATGGCGGTGCTCGCTTTCGCGGCGGCCGGCCGTCGTTCCCACGGCGAGGCGCTCACGCTCACCGGGCTGGCGAGCACGGCGTGGCCGTTCCTGGTCGGTCTCGCCGCCGGCTGGCTCGTGCTACGCGTCCGCCGGGCTCCTCTCGCCCCGGTGCGGAGCGGCCTGCCGCTCGCGCTGCTCACGGTGGCCGGCGGCATGGTGCTGCGCCTGCTGACCGGCCAGGGCACCGCGCTGCCGTTCGTGCTGGTGGCGACCACCGCGACGCTCCTGCTGCTCGTCGGGTGGCGGGCGCTGGCAACGCTGTGGCGGGTCCGTGCCTGACGAGCCGCGCAGCGACGAGCCAGCGGATGAGCCCGATCTCGATGCCTTCGCCGACCGGATCGCTCTGCCGTCGCAGAAGGCCACCGAGCAGGCGCGCGTACGCCAGTCCCGCCTGATCAAGCCGCCCGGCTCGCTCGGCCGGCTCGAGGACCTGTCGGTCTGGCTGGCCGGGGTGCAGGACAGCTGCCCGCCGCGCCCGCTCGAACGGGTACGCGTTGTCGTCTTCGCCGCCGATCACGGCGTCGCGCGTACCGCCCGCACCTCGGCGTACCCGCCGGAGGTCACCGCGCAGATGGTGGCCGCGCTCCTCGCCGGTACGGCGGCGGTCAACGTGCTCGCCCGCCAGCACGGCGCCGGCGTACGCGTCGTCGACATGGCCGTCGACGTCGACCACCCGCCGGGCACCGTGCCGGAGCTGGTCGTACGCGACAAGGTGCGACGCGGCAGCGGTTCGATCGACCACGAGGACGCACTGACCCGGCAGCAGGCCGCGGCCGCGCTCGCAGCCGGCATCCGCATCGCCGACGAGGAGATCGATGCGGGCGCGGACCTGCTGATCCCGGGCGACCTGGGGATCGGCAACACCACGACCGCCGCGGTCCTTGCCGGACTGCTCGCGAAGCTCGAGCCCGCGCTGGCCGTCGGGCGCGGCACCGGCATCGACGACCTCACCTGGATGCGCAAGACCGCGGCGATCCGCGACGCCATGCGGCGCGGCCGTCCGCTCGTCGCCGACCCGATCGGCCTGCTCGCGGCCGTGGGCGGTGCCGACCTGGCGGCCCTCACCGGTTTCCTGCTCGCGGCCGCGGCCCGGCGCACCCCGGTGATCCTGGATGGTGTGGTCTCGTGCGCGGCCGCGCTGCTGGTGCACCGGATCGCGTTCCGGGCCCGGCACTGGTGGCTCGCCGGTCACCGCTCCACCGAACCCGCGCAGCATGCCGCTCTCGACCGGCTCGGGCTCGAGCCGGTCGTCGACCTCGGGATGCGGCTCGGTGAAGGCACCGGCGCGCTCGTCGCCCTGCCCACCGTGGCGGCGGCCGGCGCGCTGCTGCGCGACATGGCGACGTTCGAACAGGCCGGTGTCAGCGACCCTCACGATGCCTGACTCGCTGCGCCTCGCGCTCGGGACGTTCACCGCCGTGCCGGTCCCGGCCCCGCGCCGCGTCGACCGGGCCGCGGCGCGCGGCGCGATGCTGTGGGCGCCCTGGATCGGTCTGCTGCTCGCGCTCCCCATCGCTGCAGCGGTGGCGCTGGTACGGGCCGCCACCAGCGCAGGCCCCGACGCGCCCGACCTGCTGCTGGCCGCGCTCGCGGTTGCCGCGCTCGCAGTGGCGACACGGTTCCTGCACCTCGACGGCCTCGCCGACACCGCCGACGCCTTCGGCGCCAAGGGCACCGGCCCGACCCAGCGCGAGCGCCGCCTCGCGGTGATGCGCCGCCCCGACACCGGCGCGTTCGGCGTGGCAGCGCTCGCCCTGGTGCTGCTGGTCCAGGTCGCCGCGCTGACCGGGTGTCTGCAGGCAGGCCACGGCCCCGCGGGGTTCGTCCTCGCCGTCGTCACCGGCCGGCTCGCCGCCACCTGCGCCGCGAGCGCACCGGTGCCGGCTGCGCGCCGCGACGGCCTGGGCGCCGCCGTCGCCGGGAGTGTCCCGGTCCGCGCGGCGGTGCTGACGGGGCTCGCGGTCCTGCTGCTCGCGGCCGCCGTCGGTGCGTACGACGACCCCACCGCCCGGCTCGTCGTCGTCCTGCCCGCCTCCGTGCTGCTCGGCGCCGCCGCCGCCGCCGCGACGAGCGCATGGTCGGTACGCGCCCTCGGCGGCATCACCGGCGACACCCTCGGCGCGACGGTCGAGGTCGCGACGACCACAGCGCTCGTCGCGACCGCGCTGCTCGCCTGACGCGTGCCCGCGCCGCCTTCGCCGGCCGGTTCCCGGGCCGGTGGTGGCCAACCTCACTCCGGGATGGTCCGGGGCACTGCTGGCGGCCAGGGATCATGGAGCCATGACTTCCGCACCCGCTCCCGCCGCCGCGACGGCGCACGCCACCGCCACGGACGCCGACGCCCCGCGCGTGCGTGCCGAACCCGACCACATGTCCCCCGCCTTCTTCCGGGGCACGCTCGCCACGCTGATCGTCGGCGGCCTGCTCTGCCTCGGCGTCTTCGGCGCCGTCTCGTGGAGCGGCTCGGTCTCCCAGACCGGCGGCAACGTGCCGGTCATCGAGTCCGCGCCCTGACGGACTAGCGCACCCGGCTCTCGACGAACGGCGGCTGCTGCACCTGGAAGCGCAGCGTCCGGCCGCGTACGTCGAGCAGCACCTCGTCGTCAACGCCGACACCGGCGTCGCTGTCGAGCAGCGCCAGGGCGACCCCCTGCTTGCGCGTCGGTGAGAACGTGCCGCTGGTGACCTCCCCGATCCGCCGCCCGTCCGCCGCGGCGAGCACGGCCATGCCGGGCCGTGGCACGGCCCGCTCGAGGGCCACGAGGCCCCACGAGCGCCGGCGGGGACCGGCCTGCTTCTCCTGCTCCAGCGCGGCCTTGCCGCGGAAGGCGGGCTTGGCCCACCCGACCGCCCAGCCCACCCGCGCCTGGACCGGGGTGATGTCGCGCGAGAGCTCGTGCCCGTGCAGCGCGTACCCCACCTCGGTGCGCAGCGTGTCGCGCGCCCCGAGCCCGCACGCACGTACGCCGGCCGCCTGCAGCCGGTCCCACCAGTGCGTCGCGTCGTCCCAGGGCAGCACCAGCTCGTACCCGTGCTCGCCGGTATAACCGGTACGGCAGACCACCACCGGCCGCCCGTCGGCGCTCGCGTCGACGAAACCCATGTAGTCCAGGTCCGTCGGCAGGCCGACCGCGGCGAGCACGGCTGCCGACCGTGGTCCCTGTACGGCGAGCACCGCGTGCTCGCGGTGTTCGTCGTGCACCCTCACCTCCGCCGGTGCGTCGGCCTGCAGCACCGCGCGGACCGCGGCGGTGTTCGCCGCGTTGGGGACCAGGAAGACCTCCTGCGGACCTCGCAGGTAGGCGATCAGGTCGTCGATGACCCCGCCGCGCTCGTCGCAGAGCAGGGTGTACTGCGCCTTGCCCGGCGTGATCCTGTCCAGGTCAGCGGTGAGCACGCGGTTGAGGTACGCGGCGGCTCCCGGCCCGCTCACCCGCACCTTGCCCAGGTGACTCACGTCGAACACGCCCACGTCCTCGCGGACGGCGGTGTGCTCGGCGACGACTCCCCCGCCGGCGTACTCCAGCGGCATCGACCACCCCGCGAAGTCCCCCAGCTTCGCGCCGAGCGCGACGTGGCGCTCGTGCAAGGGCGACACCCTTGCCTGCTCCGACCCGTCCGTACCCATGACGGCAACCTAGCGAGGCGACCGGCGCGGCCCGCTCGCGCATCAGGGAGCACCCGGAGGCAGGTGCGGCGGGCACTAGAGTCGCTGCGCCGCTCGATCCGTATCCGTCAGAGCCGACGAGGAGCACCCGTGACGACCGTTTCGCTGTCCGCCGCCGATCTGTCCACGCTCTCGAGTGACGCGGTGGTCGTCGCGACCGTCCCGGCGGGCGGGCGGAGCAAGAGCGCGCGGATCACCGGCCCCGCGAGCCGGTTGCGCGCCGCCGCCGGCAGGAAGCTGCAGGAGTCGCTCGACGCGCTGGGCGCCACCGGCAAGACCGGGGAGGTCGTACGGATCCCGGGTGCGGGAGTCTTCGCGGCACCGCTCGTCGTCGCCGTGGGGCTGGGCAAGGACCCCGTGACGCCCGAGGGGTTGCGCCGGGCGGCTGGCGCGGCGACCCGCGCCCTGGCCGGGAGTCGCCGCGCAGCGTTCGGGCTGCCTGTCGAGGGGCCCGCCGAGCTCGAAGCGGTCGCCGAGGGGATCATCCTCGGCGGGTACGGTTTCACCTCCTTCCGTGCCGACTCGATGACGGGACGCAAGGCCGAGCTGCGGACCGCCAGCATCGTCGTCGAGGACGCGAAGGACGGCGCCGCGAAGGCGGCGTTGCGCCGTGCCCAGACGGTGGCCGAGGCGGTCAACCTCGCCCGCGACCTCGTCAACACGCCCTCCTCGGCTCTCGGACCCGCGGAGCTGGCGCAGGCCGCCGTCGACGCCGCGGCCGGGCTGCCGCTGCAGGTCGAGGTGCTCGAAGAGGAGCAGTTGCGCGAGGGCGGGTACGGCGGGCTGGTCGGTGTCGGCCAGGGGTCGCACCGCGGCCCGCGGCTGGTGCGCATGGCGTACCGCCCGGAGGGAGCGGGCGCCCACCTCGCGCTCGTCGGCAAGGGCATCACGTTCGACACCGGCGGGATCTCCATCAAACCCTCGCTGAACATGCATCACATGAAGGGCGACATGGCGGGAGCGGCCGCGGTCATCGCTGCGACCGCCGCGATCGCCCGGCTTGGCCTCCCGGTGGCGGTCACCGGGTACGCCGCGGTGGCGGAGAACATGCCCGGCGGCGGCGCGCAGCGCCCCGGCGACGTCATCACGATCTACGGCGGCAAGACGGTCGAGGTCCTCGACACCGACGCGGAGGGCCGGCTGGTGCTGGCCGATGCGCTCGTGCGCGCCCAGCAGGACGCTCCCGACGTACTCGTCGACATCGCCACCCTCACCGGCGCGCAGACGATCGCGCTCGGGTCGCGCACCACCGGGATCATGTCCAACGACGACGAGCTGCGCGAGGCGGTCCACGACGCGGCGAGCCGCGCCGGGGAGACCACCTGGCCGATGCCGCAGCCCGAGGAGCTGCGGCCGAACTTCGACAGCCTGGTCGCGGACATCGCGAACATCCCGACGGTCGCGCGCCGCGAAGGCGGGATGCTCGCCGCCTCCGTGTTCCTGCGCGAGTTCGTACGCGACGGGCAGCGCTGGGCGCACCTGGACATCGCCGGACCGGCCAGCAACGAGGGTGCGGCGTACGGCTACAACGCCAAGGGCGCGACCGGTGTCGGGGTGCGCACCTTCGTCCAGCTCGCCGAGGATCTCGCGGACGAGGAACTCGTCTGAGCGCCGCTCGGGCACATGCTGCGGGTCTCCGCGGACGACGCCGCCGCCGTCGACTGGTTGCGCGATGCCGGGATGACATCCCGGCGCGGGGTCGACGAGGTCAGCGAGTTGACCGAGGCGCAGCTGACGATGCTGGACGGGCTCGGCGTACGGGTGCACCTGGCCGGTGAGGTGTCGCTGTCCTGATGGAGGCAGTTCTCGGAGTCGACATCGGCACCTCCAGCAGCAAGGGCGTGCTCGTCGCGCTGGACGGTCGGGTGCTGGCCACCGCGACCCGCGAGCACGCGGTCGCGCGGCCCGCCCCGGGGTTCGTCGAGATGCCGCCCGAGACCTGGTGGGCCGAGTTCTGCTCCCTCGCCCGCGAGCTGACCGCCGCCGGCGAGCGCGTCCTGGGCGTCGGGGTGAGCGGCATGGGTCCCTGCGTCGCGATGACCGACGAGGCGGGAACGCCACTTCGCCAGGCGATCCTCTACGGCGTCGACACCCGAGCGCGGGCACAGATCGACGCGTTGGAGGATCGGCTCGGCGTCGCAGCCGTCCTGGAACGGTGCGGGAGCGCACTGTCCAGCCAGTCGGTCGGGCCGAAGCTCGCCTGGCTGAACGAGCACGAGCCGCACCTGTTCGCGCGGGCGCGCCGCCTGTTCATGCCCGCGTCCTGGTTGGTCTGGAACCTCACGGGGCAGTACGTGCTCGATCACCACTCCGCGAGCCAGTGCACCCCGCTCTACGACATCCACGAACTGCGCTGGCACGACACGTGGTCCGCCGACCTGTTCGGGGAGATCGAACGTCCGCCGCTCGTCTGGGCCGACGCCACCGTCGGCGACGTGTCCGTGCAAGCCGCTGCGCGCACCGGCCTGCCCGCGGGAATCCCTGTCATCAGCGGGACCATCGACGCCTGGACCGAGGCGGTCAGCGTCGACGCGCAGCATCCAGGTGACCTGATGATCATGTATGGCACCACGATGTTCTTCATCAACACGGTGGCGCGGCCGCTCTTCGCGCCGCCGCTCTGGGCCACCACCGGAGCCACCGCAGGCACACGCTGCCTCGCCGGCGGCATGGCGGCATCGGGGGCGATAACCAACTGGCTCCGCGACCTGCTCGGCCGACCGCACTTCGACACGCTGCTTGCGGAGGCCGACGCCTCCGGACCTGGTGCGAGAGGACTGCTGCTGCTCCCGCACCTCGCCGGCGAGCGGACGCCGATCGCGGATCCTGACGCACGCGGGGTGCTCGTCGGGCTTTCGTTGCAGCACACCCGCGGCGATCTGTACCGGGCGGCGTTGGAGGCGACCGCTTTCGGCGCACGGCACAACATCGACGCGATCCGTACGGCCGGCGGGGCGATCGACACCGTGACCGCGGTGGGCGGGGGCACGCGTGGGCGGCTCTGGACCGAGATCGTCTCCTCCGTGACCGGGCTGGCCCAGCAGGTGCGCCGGACGTCCATCGGCGCGAGCTACGGTGCCGCCTACCTGGCCGCGCACGCGCTGGACCCGGGCGCCCGGATCGCCGATTGGAACCCGGTCGACCACGTCGTGGAACCGGACATGGAGCAGCAGCGCGTCTATGACGAGCGCTACCGGCTCTATCTCGAGCTCTACCCCGCGACGGCTCGGTTCTCGCACGCGCTCGCGGACACCGCGGTCAGCACTCCGCCAGGGCAGCCACGAGGACACGGACCCTGAATCACAGGCGCCCGCGGGATGGCTGGGCGCCCGCCGGCTACAGGTCGAGAACCACGGCCAGTGCCTCGTCGACCCGCTCCATCTCCTGGAGCGTCAGGACTCCGACTGGCTCGGTGAGGCGAGTGAGGTCCACGGTGGCGAGTTGGTCGCACAGCACCAGGGTCTGCTGATCGGCGATGACCACCGCCGGCCGCAAGCTGGTCCGCCGTGCGCTGGTACTCGTGAACGCGACGATGCACGTGCTGAGCGCGAGCCAGCCGGTTTGGAGCACGACGGCGTACCGACGGCCCTGCTGCGCATGGCCCGCGCCGATCGTGCTACGCCGCTCGAGCCGTCGAGGGCTCCGTACTGGCACTCCGCATCTGCATCTGCATCATCTGCATCTGCAGGGCGGGATCTTCGACGTGGCGGACGCCATAAGGACGAAGGTCCCGAATCGCTGGGGTCCGCGAGACAGGGCGTGACGGACTGCCTACGGTCGTGGGCATGACCACGACGCGGGGTGTGGACGGACCAGCACGCGCAGACGGGACCGCCCCGGGGCCGGACGGCCCACTGGTGGACGGGCTGCTCAAGACCGGACGATTCTTCACCCGCTGGGACGAGTCGGCGGACGGGCGCGCCGTCTACCGCGAGGGCGGGCGCCAGGGCGACGTCTTCTACCGGGACCGCTGGAGCCACGACAAGGTGGTGCGCTCCACCCACGGCGTCAACTGCACCGGCTCGTGCTCCTGGAAGGTGTACGTCAAGGACGGCATCATCACCTGGGAGACCCAGCAGACCGACTACCCCACGACCGGTCCGGACCGCCCGGAGTACGAGCCCCGCGGCTGCCCCCGCGGCGCGGCCTTCAGCTGGTACACCTACTCCCCCACCCGGGTGCGCTACCCGTACGCCCGCGGCGTGCTGCTCGAGCTGTACCGCGAGGCCAAGGCGCGCCTCGGCGACCCGGTGCTCGCCTGGGCCGACGTCGTCGGTGACCCGGAACGTCGCCGGCGCTACCAGCAGGCGCGCGGCAAGGGCGGGCTGGTGCGCACCAGCTGGGAGGAGGCCACCGAGATCACGGCCGCGGCGCACGTGCACACCATCAAGACGTACGGCCCGGACCGCTGCGCCGGCTTCTCCCCGATCCCCGCGATGTCGATCGTCTCCCACTGCGTGGGCACCCGGTTCATCCAGCTCATCGGCGGGGTGATGACCTCGTTCTACGACTGGTACGCCGACCTGCCGGTGGCCTCGCCCCAGGTGTTCGGCGACCAGACCGACGTGCCAGAGTCCGGCGACTGGTGGGACTCGAGCTACCTGATGATGTGGGGCTCCAACGTCCCGGTCACCCGTACGCCCGACGCGCACTGGATGACCGAGGTCCGCTACCGCGGCACCAAGGTGGTCTCGGTCAGCCCGGACTACGCCGACAACACCAAGTTCGCCGACGAGTGGCTGCCCGCGCAGTCCGGCACCGACGCCGCACTCGCCATGGCGATGGGTCACGTGATCCTGCGCGAGTTCCTCGTCGACCGGGCGGTGCCGTTCTTCCACGACTACGTGCGCCAGTACACCGACCTGCCCTTCCTCGTCACCCTCGTCGAGCGGGACGGGGCGTACGTCGTCGGCAAGAACGTCACCGCGGCCGACCTCGGCGACACCTCCGAGGGAGCGGCGTGGAAGACCGTGCTGCTCGACGAGGCGACCGGCGAGCCGGTGGTGCCGAACGGCTCGCTCGGGTTCCGCTACACCGAGTCCGGCGCCGGCAAGTGGAACCTCGACCTCGCGGGCGTACGCCCCGCGCTCTCGGTCCGCGTGGCGCCCGGTGAGAGCGGCGCCGTCGAGGTGCTGCTGCCGGCGTTCGAGAACGCCGACGGGTCCGGCAGCGTGCTGCGCCGCGGCGTGCCGACCCGCACCGTGAACGGGCACCTGGTCACGACGGTCTTCGACCTGATGCTCGCCCAGTACGGCGTCTCCCGCGCCGGGTTGCCGGGCCAGTGGCCGACCGGGTACGACGACGCGGCCACGCCGTACACCCCGGCATGGCAGGAGGCGATCACCTCGGTGCCCGCCGAGGCGGCGATCCGCATCGCCCGCGAGTTCGCGACGAACGCGGAGGAGTCCGGCGGCCGCTCCATGATCATCATGGGGGCAGGGATCTGCCAGTGGTTCCACGGTGATGCCACGTACCGGGCGATCCTGGCGATGCTGATGCTCACCGGGTCGATGGGCCGCAACGGTGGCGGCTGGGCGCACTACGTCGGCCAGGAGAAGTGCCGGCCGATCACCGGGTGGCTCTCGCTGGCGAACGGCCTGGACTGGAGCCGCCCGCCGCGCACCGTCCCCGGCACCTCGTACTGGTACATGCACACCGACCAGTGGCGCTACGACGGGTACGCCGCCGACGAGCTCTCCCACCCGCTCGCCGAGGGCCACCTGGCCGGTCTTTCCACCGCCGACACCATCGCCAAGGCGGTGCGGCTGGGCTGGTCGCCGTTCTACCCGCAGTTCGACCGCAACCCGCTCGAACTCGCCGACGAGGCGGTCGCGGCGAACCCGGACCGGCCGGCGGACCACATCGTCGAGCGGCTCACGAACGGCGCGCTCAAGTTCGCCGTACAGGACCCCGACGCGCCCGAGAACTGGCCCCGCACCCTGGTGCTGTGGCGCGCGAACCTGCTCGGTTCCTCGAGCAAGGGCAACGAGTACTTCCTCAAGCACCTGCTCGGCACGCACTCCAACGCCACCGCGACCGAGGCCGACATCGCCAACCGCGAGGTGCTGCGCCGCCCGGAGATCCCCGAGGGCAAGCTGGACCTGCTGGTCAGCTCGGACTTCCGGATGACCTCCACCACGCTGCTGTCGGACATCGTCTTCCCGACCGCGACCTGGTACGAGAAGCACGACCTGTCCAGCACCGACATGCACCCGTTCGTCCACGCGTTCTCCCCCGCGATCGACCCGCCGTGGGAGGCCAGGAGCGACTTCGACACCTTCCACGCGATCGCCCGCAAGCTCTCGGACCTCGCGCGGACCCACCTCGGGACCCGCAAGGACCTGGTCAGCGTGCCGATGCAGCACGACACGCCGGGCGAGACCGCCCAACCCGGCGGGCACGCGCTGGACTGGGCCGCCGGCGAGGTCCCTGCGATCCCCGGCCAGACGATGCCGGTGCTGGCCGTCGTGGAACGCGACTACACGGCGATCGCCGACAAGCTCTCGGCGCTCGGCCCGCTGACCGAGAAGCTCGGGCTGGGTGTCAAGAACGTCACGTTCCGGCTCGACGAGCAGGTCCGCCAACTGGCCGGCATGAACGGGGTGATGCTGGGAGGGGCCGCGGACGGCCGGCCCGCGCTCGACACGGACACCAAGCTCGCCGAGGCGATCCTGACGCTGTCCGGCACGACGAACGGCGAGCTCGCGGTGCAGGGCTTCCGCACCCTCGAGAAGCGGGTGGGCAAGCCGCTCGCCGACCTCGCCGAAGGCTCGCACGAGAAGCAGATCCGCTTCGCCGACACCCAGGCCCGGCCCACGCCCGTGATCACCTCCCCGGAATGGTCGGGCTCGGAGACCGGTGGTCGGCGGTACGCCCCGTTCACGGTGAACGTGGAACGCCTCAAGCCGTGGCACACGCTGACCGGGCGCATGCACTTCTTCCTGGACCACGACTGGATGCGCGACCTCGGCGAGGCACTGCCGACGTACCGCCCGCCGCTCGACCTGCACCGGCTGCTCGGCGAGCCCAAGCTCGGCCCGGACGGCGCCAAACAGGTCGTCGTGCGTTACCTCACGCCGCACTCGAAGTGGTCGATCCACTCGGAGTACCAGGACAACCTGCTGATGCTGTCGCTCTCGCGCGGCGGCGTGACGGTGTGGATGAGCCCGCAGGACGCCGCAGCGATCGGGGCCAACGACAACGACTGGGTCGAGTGCGTCAACGGCAACGGCGTCCTGGTGGCCCGCGCCATCGTCAGCCACCGGATGCCCGAGGGCACGGTGTTCGTCTACCACGTCCAGGAACGCACCATCGACGTGCCGAAGTCGGAGGCGACCGGCAAGCGCGGCGGCGTGCACAACAGCCAGACCCGGCTGCTGGTCAAGCCGACGCACCTGATCGGTGGCTACGGCCAGCTGTCGTACGCGTTCAACTATCTGGGGCCGACGGGCAACCAGCGCGACATCGTCACGACGATCCGCCGCCGTTCGCAGCAGGTGGAGTACTGATGACGTCGGGCAACGGGGTGATCCACCGGGTCTTCCGACCGGGTGAACCACTTCGACGGGTGAGAGGTGCGCGATGAAGGTCATGGCCCAGCTGGGCATGGTGATGAACCTCGACAAGTGCATCGGGTGCCACACCTGCTCGGTCACCTGCAAGCAGACCTGGACCAACCGGGCCGGCATCGAGTACGTCTGGTTCAACAACGTCGAGACCCGGCCCGGGCAGGGCTACCCCCGGCGGTACGAGGACCAGGAGCGCTGGCACGGCGGCTGGACGCTCACCAAGGGCGGGCGGCTCAAGCTGCGTTCCGGTGGGCGGTTCAAGCGGCTGCTGTCGATCTTCGCCAACCCGGTGCTGCCGCGGCTCGAGGACTACTACGAGCCGTGGACGTACGACTACGCGAACCTGATCGACGCGCCGCTGTCGGACGACTTCCCGGTGGCCCGCCCCAAGTCGCTCATCACGGGCGAGAACATGAAGATCACCTGGTCGGGCAACTGGGACGACAACCTCGGTGGCGCACCTGAGATGGGCCACCTCGACCCGATCGTCGAGAAGGTCCGGCGTGAGGCCGAGGACAAGATCAAGTTCGAGTTCGAGAAGACCTTCATGTTCTACCTGCCGCGGATCTGCGAGCACTGCCTGAACCCGTCCTGCATGGCCGCGTGCCCGTCCGGCGCGATCTACAAGCGGGTCGAGGACGGCATCGTGCTCGTCGACCAGGACCGCTGCCGCGGCTGGCGCCAGTGCATGACGGGCTGCCCGTACAAGAAGGTCTACTTCAACCACAAGACCGGCAAGGCCGAGAAGTGCACCTTCTGCTACCCCCGCGTCGAGGTCGGGCTGCCGACGGTGTGCGCGGAGACCTGCGTGGGCCGGCTGCGCTACATCGGGCTGTTCCTGTACGACGCGGACCGGGTCACCGCGGCCGCGTCCACCCCGGACCCGCAGGACCTGTACGAGGCGCAGCTCGACCTGCTGCTGGATCCGAACGACCCGCAGGTCATCGCAGCCGCGCGCGCGGAGGGCATCGCCGAGGACTGGCTGGAGGCGGCGCGCCGCTCTCCGGTGTACGCCCTGGCCAAGAAGTACCGTGTGGCACTCCCGCTGCGCCCGGAGTTCCGCACCATGCCGATGGTCTGGTACGTGCCGCCGCTCTCCCCGGTCGTCGACCTGCTGCGCGACCAGGGCCACGACGCGGAGGCGGCCGGGAACCTGTTCGGCGCCATCGACGCGCTGCGGATCCCGGTCGAGTACCTCGCCGAGCTGTTCACGGCCGGCGACACGGCCACGGTGAGCGACGTGCTGCACAAGCTCGCCGCGATGCGCTCGTACATGCGCGACATCAACCTCGGCCGTGACACCGACGAGTCCATCCCGGCCGCGGTCGGCATGACCGGCCACGAGATGTACGAGATGTACCGGCTGCTCGCGATCGCCAAGTACGACGAGCGGTACGTCATCCCCAAGGCGCACGAGGAGCAGGGCCACGACCTGGAGGAGATGGGCTGCTCGGTCGACTTCGACGAGACCGACTTCGGCTCGGCGGCGTTCGGCGAGGCGTCCGGGCGCCCCGTGCCGGTCGCGGTCGAGACGTTCCAGGCGCTGCGGCAACGCCAGACCACCGACCTGATCCGCGCGCCGGAGGACATGCGCGGGCGCGTGAACCTGCTCAACTGGGACGGCAAGGGCGTGCCGTCGGGAATCTTCCCCGACGACGACGGGCACAAGAAGGCCAGCAGCAGCTCATGAGCCGCCTTCCCATGGACACCGCACTGGTCCACCGCATCGCATCCGTCGTCCTCGACTACCCGACCCCGGAGCTGGTCGCGTCGCTGCCGGCGCTGCGTGCCGCCCTCGACTCACTGCCAGCCGGGCGCCGGGCCGACCTCGCGCCACTGCTCGACCGCCTGGAGCACACCGAGCTCGCCGAGCTGCAGCAGGCGTACGTGGTGCTGTTCGACCTGGCCCGCAAACGCTCGCTCTACCTGTCCTACTGGACCGACGGGGACACCCGGCGCCGGGGGGAGGTCCTGACGCGGATCAAGGCGCGCTACCGCAGGAGCGGCTGGCTCGTCGACACCCACGGCGAGCTGGTCGACTACCTGCCGATGATGCTGGAGTACGCCGCGCTCGCCGACCCGGTCGACGGGCGCGCGCTGCTGCAGGAGTACCGCCCGAGCCTCGAGCTGCTGAAGTTCGCGCTGCTCGAGGAGCAGACGCCGTACGCCGGGGTGCTCGTCGCGGTCTGCGCGACGCTGCCGGGCGCGAGCCCCGCCGACGTACGGGCGGTCCACCAGATGGCTGCCGCCGGCCCGCCCCGCGAGGAGGTCGGGCTGGACGCCTACGACCCGCGGCTGCTGCCGCTCGCGACAGGAGTGAGCCGATGAGCGTCCTGCTCTGGGGTGTGCTTCCCTACTTCGCCATCGTGCTGCTGATCGGCGGGACGGTCTGGCGCTACCGGTACGA
The DNA here is from genome assembly GCA_017848795.1 of Candidatus Nanopelagicales bacterium. Classification (GTDB taxonomy): domain Bacteria; phylum Actinomycetota; class Actinomycetes; order S36-B12; family CAIYMF01; genus JAFIHG01. Next base: position 180,633 of record JAFIHG010000047.1, read on the forward strand.
CCAGTTCGGTTGGACCACCCGGTCCTCGCAGCTGTACGAGTCCAAGCTGCTGCAGATCGGTTCGCCGCTGTTCCACTTCGGCATCCTGTTCGTCGTCATCGGGCACGTCGCCGGGCTGGTGATCCCGGAGAGCTGGATGAGCGCGATGGGCGTCGGCGAGAGCGCGTACCACGTCATGGCGCTCGTCATCGGGACGATCGCCGGTGTCGGCACGCTGGTCGGCATCGCGATCCTGATCTACCGGCGGCGCACCATCGGGCCCGTCTTCATGGCAACGACCAAGAACGACAAGGTGATGTACGTCGTGCTGGTAGGCGCGATCGTGCTCGGGCTGATCACGACCGCGCTCGCGATCGCCGCCGGCACCGGCGGCAGCGCCACCGCCGAGTCGTACAACTACCGCGAGTCCGTGGCGCCCTGGTTCCGTTCGCTGTTCGTGCTGCAGCCGGACGTCGCCACGATGGCGGCGGTCCCTGTGGCCTTCAAGATCCACACGTTGGTCGGCATGCTGCTGTTCGCGATCTGGCCGTTCACCCGGTTGGTCCACGCCTTCACCGCGCCCGTCCATTACCTGTTCCGGCCCTACATCGTCTACCGCAGCCGCGACGCTCGCCCCGCTCCCGGCATGACGACCCCGCGCCGCGGCTGGGACCCGGTGGGCACCAAGGACCGCGAGTCGGCCCCGGCCCGTACCCCGTCGCGACGGTCGTGACAGGCATCAACCCGCACCGAGGATCCCCGTGAGCGCATCCGCCCCCGCCCTGCCCGCGCTGCCCAAGGCGATGCAGGCGCGCAACCTGACGCTCGCCACCATCGCGTTCGCGCTGACGTTCTGGGCCTGGAACCTGATCGCCCCGCTCGCGGTCCAGTACAGCGAAGCATTGTCGTTGAACACCAGCCAGAAGTCGCTGCTCGTGGCCACCCCGGTGCTCGTCGGCGCCCTCGGCCGGATCCCGGTCGGGGCACTCACCGACCGGTACGGCGGCCGGGTCATGTTCACCGTGCTCTCGCTCGTGTCGATCGTCCCGGTGCTGCTGGTCGCGTGGGCGGGCAGCGTCGGCTCGTACCCGCTGCTCGTGCTCTTCGCGTTCCTGCTCGGCATCGCGGGCACCAGCTTCGCGACCGGCATCCCGTTCGTGAACGCGTGGTACGACGCGCCGCGGCGCGGTTTCGCGACCGGTGTGTTCGGCGCCGGGATGGGCGGCACCGCGCTGTCGGCCTACTTCACCCCCCGGCTGGTGAAGTGGCTCGGCGGGGGCGCGACGGGGCTGGTGTGGACGCACGTGGCGATCGCGATCGCGTTGGCGGTCCTCGCGATCGTGTGCTGGACGCTGATGACCGACTCCCCGCGGTGGGCGCCCAACACCGACCGGGTGCTGCCCAAGCTCGGGGCGGCGCTGAAGCTGCCCGTCACCTGGCAGCTCTCGTTCCTCTACGCCGTGACCTTCGGTGGCTTCGTCGCGTTCTCCACCTACCTGCCGACATACATCAACACTATCTACGGCTTCTCTCCGGTGGACGCTGGCGGACGCACCGCCGTGTTCTCGATCGCAGCGGTGGTCGCCCGTCCCGTCGGCGGCACCCTGTCGGACAGGGTCGGTCCGAAGCCTGTCGTGCTGGTCTCGCTGGCGGGGGCGGCGATCATGGCGGTCCTCGCCTCCACGCAGCCGAAACCGGACCTCGGTAGTGGCACGACGTTCGTGCTGATGGCGCTGTTCCTCGGCCTCGGCACCGGCGGGGTGTTCGCCTGGGTGGCGCGGCTCGCGCCCGCCGCCCGCGTCGGGACGGTCGCCGGCATCGTCGGTGCCGCCGGCGGGCTCGGCGGCTACTTCCCGCCGTTGATCATGGGCGAGACGTACGACGGCGCCGATAACGACTACACCGTCGGGTTGCTGCTGCTGTGCGCGCTCGCCGTCATCGCGTTCCTCTTCACGCTGCTGGTCCTGCCCCGCCAGCGCAAGGCCCAGGAGCAGCAGGCCCGCAGCGCGCGGGTGTGAGCCGCCCCGGCGCACCCGTGCATACGCACCCGGCCGGTCCGGGCGGTGGGCCGCACCCCCGGGTGACAGGATGGGTCGCGCGGTCGCCGGCGACGGACCGGCCCGCGCGTACGCCCTGCCCGCGCTCCACGACCTTCCAGGGGGTGTGCCCGTGACCGGGTCCAGCTTCGACATCGTCGTCCTCGGCGGCGGCAGCGGCGGCTACGCGTGCGCGCTGCGAGCGGCCGAGCTCGGCCTGCGGGTCGCGCTCGTCGAGCGCGACAAGCTCGGCGGCACCTGCCTGCACCGCGGCTGCATCCCCACCAAGGCGCTGCTGCACGCCGCCGAGATCGCCGACGGGGCGAAGGAGTCGGCGAAGTTCGGGGTACGCGCCACGTTCGACGGGATCGACCTGCCGGCGGTGCACTCGTACCGCGAGAACGTCGTGGGCCGGCTCTACAAGGGGCTGCAGGGTCTGGTGAAGGCCGCCGACGCGATCACCTACGTCGAGGGCACCGGCCGGCTCGTCGCCCCGGACGCGGTCGAGGTGGACGGCACGCGTTACCAGGCGACCCGCGCCGTCGTGCTCGCCACCGGCTCCTACCCGCGGACGTTGCCGGGTCTGGAGATCGGCGGGCGGATCGTCACCAGCGACCAGGCGCTCACGCTGGACTTCGTACCCTCCCGCGCGATCGTCCTCGGCGGCGGCGTGATCGGTGTCGAGTTCGCCAGCGTCTGGCGTTCCTTCGGCGCCGAGGTGACGATCGTCGAAGCGCTCCCATCCCTCATCCCGAACGAGGACGCGGCCGCCTGCAAGGCGCTCGAACGGGCTTTCCGCAGGCGCGGCATCACCTCGCTGACCGGGTCCCGGTTCGCCTCCGCCACCCAGGACGGCGACAGCGTGACGGTGACCCTGGAGAACGGTGAGACCCTCACCGGTGACGTGCTGCTCGTCGCTGTCGGGCGCGGGCCGGCGGGCGCCGGGCACGGCTTCGAGGAGGTCGGCGTCACCGTCGACCGCGGCTTCGTACCGACCGACGAACGGCTGCGCACCAACGTCGCCGGGGTCTACGCGGTCGGTGACCTGGTCCCGGGCCTGCAGCTCGCGCACCGCGGCTTCGCGCAGGGCATCTTCGTCGCGGAGGAGATCGCCGGGCTCGGCCCGCACGTCATCGACGAGGCGGGCATCCCGCGGGTGACGTACTGCGATCCCGAGGTCTCGAGCGTCGGCTACACCGAGGCGCAGGCGGTCGAGCGGCTCGGGGCCGACAAGGTGCAGACCTACGAGTACAACCTCGGCGGAAACGGCCGCAGCCAGATCCTCGGCACGACCGGGTTCGTCAAGGTCGTACGGGAGAAGGACGGGCCGGTCGTCGGCATGCACATGGTCGGCGCGCGGGTCGGCGAGCTCGTCGGCGAGGGACAGCTGATCGTGAACTGGGAGGCCTACCCGGAGGACGTCGCCGCGCTCATCCACGCCCACCCGACCCAGAGCGAGGCCATCGGGGAGGCGTTCCTCGCGCTCGCCGGCAAGCCGTTGCACTCCCACAGCTGACTGCGATTCCCCGACGCACCAGGCAGGATCTACCTCGTACGCCCCGGAAACCTAAGGAGAACGTCCCCATGTCGGTGTCGGTCACCATGCCCCAGCTCGGCGAGTCGGTCACCGAGGGCACGATCAGCCGCTGGCTGAAGTCGGTCGGCGACACCGTCGCTGCGGACGAGCCGCTCGTGGAGGTGTCGACCGACAAGGTCGACACCGAGATCCCCTCCCCCGCCGCGGGAGTGCTGCTCTCGATCAGCGCCGGCGAGGACGAGGTCGTCGAGGTGGGCGCCGAGCTCGCGGTCATCGGCGAGGCGGGCGAGGGTACGGGCGCGCCGGACCAGCCGGCCGAGCAGCAGCCCGCCGAGCAGCAGCAGCCCGTCCAGCAGCAGCCGGAGGCGGTCGCCCCGACCACCCCGCCGGCGGAGGCGATGGCGGAACCGACGAGCGCGCCGCAGCCCGCGCCGCAGCCCGCCACGCCGGCGGCCGGCGGCGAGGGCGGCGGCGAGGCGACGCCGGTGCTGCTGCCCGCGCTCGGGGAGTCGGTCGCCGAGGGCACGGTCAGTCGTTGGCTGAAGTCGGTCGGCGACCAGGTCGAGGCGGACGAGCCGCTCGTGGAGGTGTCGACCGACAAGGTCGACACGGAGATCCCCTCACCGATCGCGGGGACCGTCGTGTCGATCGAGGTCGGCGAGGACCAGACCGTCGAGGTCGGGACGGTGCTCGCCACGATCGGCGCCGCGGCGGGTGCGCCTGCCGCGGCCCCAGCGGCACCGGCGCCGGCACCCGCACCGGCACCGGCGCCGGAAGCAGAGTCCGAGCCGACCCCTGCACCCACGCCGCAGCCACCGGCCGCTGCACCCACTGCGCAATCCGCACCCGCCCCGACCCCCGCACCCGCTCCGCAGCCGGCACCCACCCCGCAGCCCGCACCGGCGCCCGCCGCGCCGGCGGCCCGCACCACGGACGAGAGCGCGGGTGCGCAGGAGAGCTACGCGACGCCGATCGTGCGCAAGCTCGCCGCCGACCTCGGCGTGGACCTGGCGGACGTACGCGGCACCGGCGTCGGGGGACGGATCCGCAAGCAGGACGTGCAGGCCGCGGCCGACGCCGCCCGTGCCGCCGCGGCACCGGCCCCCGCCCCTGCCGCGAGCCCGGGCGGCCTGCCGACCGGCACGCCGGCGCGCGGACGCACCGAGAAGCTCTCCCGGCTGCGCCGGCTCATCGCCGACCGGATGCTCGAGTCGTTGCAGACCTCCGCCCAGCTCACCACCGTCGTCGAGGTCGACGTCACGCGTGTCGCCGCGCTGCGCCAGCGGGTCAAGGAGCAGTTCCGGGCGACCGAAGGCGTGTCGCTGTCGTACCTGCCCTTCTTCGCGGCGGCGACCATCGAGGCGCTCAAGGTCTACCCGCAGCTCAACGCGGCGATCGACACCGACGCCGGTGAGGTCACCTACCACGACGGGGTGGACCTCGGGGTCGCCGTCGACACCGAGCGCGGGCTGCTGGTCCCGGTCATCCACGGTGCGGGTGACCTGAACATCGCCGGCCTGGCCCGCAAGGTCGCCGACCTGGCCGAGCGGACCCGCTCCAGCAAGGTCTCCCCCGACGAGCTCTCCGGCGGCACGTTCACGCTGACCAACACCGGCAGCCGCGGGGCGCTGTTCGACACCCCGATCATCAACCAGCCGCAGGTGGCCATCCTCGGCACCGGTGCGGTGGTGAAGCGACCGGTCGTCGTCACCGACGAGACCGGCGCGGACTCGATCGCGATCCGGTCGATGGTCTACCTGGCGCTCACCTACGACCACCGGCTGGTCGACGGCGCGGACGCCTCCCGGTTCCTCGTGGCGATCAAGGACCGCCTCGAGGAGGGCGCGTTCGAGGTCTGAGCCGTAGGGTCGCCGGAAGGCTCTACCGGACACGGACCTCGGAGGGATCGTGCGGGTCGCTGTCACCGGCTCGTCGGGCACCGTCGGCTCGACACTCGTCCCGGCGCTGCGGGCCGCCGGCCATGAGGTCGTGCGGCTGGTCCGGCGCCCGGCACGCGCGGCGGACGAGGTGCGCTGGAGCCCGGAGCGCGGCGGCGCCGTCGACGCGGAGCTGGTGGCCGCGCTGCACGGGGTCGAGGCCGCCGTCAACCTGGCCGGCGCCGGGGTGGGCGACAAGCGCTGGACCGACTCCTACCGCGACCTGCTGCTGCGCAGCCGTGTCGATGCGACGACCGCGCTCGTCACCGCGCTGACCCGCCTCGATCCGCTCCCCCGGGTGCTGCTGTCCGGTTCGGCGTACGGCTACTACGGCGACACCGCCGGCACCGCCGCCGACGAGGACAGCCCCCAGGGGGACACCTTCCTCGCCACGGTCGCGGCGGCCTGGGAGCAGGCGGCGGCTCCTGCCGCGGACGCCGGGGTGCGGGTGGCGTACCTGCGGACCGGCCTTGTCGTGTCGTCCGACGGCGGCGCCTTCGCACGGATGGGGCCGCTCTTCCGGTTCGGGCTCGGTGGGCGCCTCGGTTCCGGCAAGCAGCACTGGTCGATCATCTCGCTGCGCGACCATGTCGCGGCGACGCTGCGGCTGCTCACCGATGACGCAGCCCACGGGCCGTACAACCTCACCGGACCGCACCCGGGCACCAACCAGCAGGTGACCGACGCGCTCGGGGAGCTCTACGGGCGTCCGACGCTGCTGCCCGTGCCGGCCTTCGCGGTACGGGCCGTGCTCGGCGGCTTCGCCGAGGAGATCCTCGGTGACCGGCGGGTCGTGCCCAAGCGGCTGCTGGAGGCCGGTTTCGAGTTCCAGGACCCGACCGTCGCCTCCGCGGTACGCACCCTCGCCGGCTGACCGATCCACGGCGCCGCGGCGGCATCGATCATGACGTCGCGCGTCCCACGCGGGCCCGATCATGACGTCGTCGGTCTCATTCGCCCCGGAAGGCGCACCACGTCATGATCGACTCGGCGGGCCCGGCGGATCCGGCGCCGCGACGGCGTCGGAGACCCGCCAGCCGTCTCCGTGCCGCGTGAGCGTGACCGTCCACGTCCGGGCCCCACGGGCGGGTTCGCTGACCACCACGGCACCGTCCCGGTCGCGCAGCTGGTACCCGGCGCGGGTGTCGGTGACGGCGAGCGTCATCGCGAGGCCATCCCCGCCCAGCAGCATGACGTGGTGCACGTCCAGCGCGCCGCCGGAGAGCCGCAGCCCGGCGCCGTGGCGCGCCTGCAGGACGGCGAGGTCGCGGGCGAAGGCCGGTCCGCCGGGGTCGACCGCGCGTGCCAGCTCGGCGGCGGACCCGTGCGCGATCGCCGCGGCCCGTGCGCGGTCCAGTCCGGCGATCGCGGCGGCCCAGTCGACTCCCGCCGGCTGGGGCGCGGCCGTCGTCGCCGCGTCGGCGGGCACCGGTCCGGTCCGTACGAGGGCCACCACCCCGCGCGTGCCGAGCAGGAGCAGCGCGACGACCGCGACCGCCGCCCACCGCGCACGCAGCCGCAGGCGGCGGCGCAGCCGGCGGTGCCGGTGTCGGCGCCGAGCCCCCACCGGCGCGCGGTACGGCTCGGGCACGGCGGCGGCCTCGGGCACGGCGGCGGCCTCGGGCGCGTCCGCGGCGCTCGCATCCTCGCCCCGCTCGCGCGGACCCGGGGTGTCCGTGCGCGGGGTCTCCGGGCCCGGGGTGAGGACGATGGGTTCCGGCGAGCACTGGCGCTCGAGCAGCTCGCCGAGAGCGGCGAGCGAGAGCCGGTGTGCCGGGTCGTTCCCGCGGGCCTGCGCCAGCAGTCGCGTGCTCGCGGCGTCGAGCGCCCCCAGTCCCGCGTGCACGAACTCGGCGAGGGCCGCGACGTCGCCCGCCACGTCGCCGCCACCGGTTGCCCCGGCCAGCAGGATCGCGCCGTCCCGGGTCACGAACACCTGCTCCTGGTCCAGGGCACCATGCGCGAGCCCGACCGCGTGCAGCGCCGCCAACGCCTGGCACAGCTCCAGTGCCACACCGACCAGCTCCGCCGGGCGCAGCGTGCGCTCGGCGCGCAGCCGGGCCAGGTCGCGCGCGCCCGGCGGCAGCTCGAACGAGAGCCGGAACCCCTCGGCGTGCTCCCCGATCCCCCGCAGCGGTGCCAGCTGGGGTGCGTCGAGGGCGGCGAGCCGCGCCAACCGGCGGCGTACGCCCGCCCGGACCGCTGCCTCGGCAGACGCGGCGATCCGCACCTCGACACGCGCTGGGCGCTCCCGCGTGGGGTCCTCCCGCAGGGAGCCCTCGGACAGCGAGTCCTCGGAGGGGAGGTAGCGCATGCCGCAAGCGTGCTCCGGCAGGGGCCGCCGCGGTGCGGCCCGTCCACAGGCCGCTAGCGTGGAGCGCGATGGCGACACGGCGGATCATGGCGACCTCGGGCGGGTTCCTGCCGGCGGGCGCGCGCTGGAACGCCCGGGTGCCCGGTCGTACGGTCCTCGAGGCGTTGCGACTCACCGGCAAGGACCGTCCGCGGGTGCTGCTGCTGGAGACCGCCTCCGGCGACAACGACACCTATCTCGCGTTGCGCTACCAGGCACTGTCACGGGTGTCGTGCGACGTCGACCACCTGGCGCTGTTCACGATGCCCAACCAACCGGTCGAGGAGGCGCTCGGCCGCGCCGATCTGGTGTGGGTCGGCGGCGGGTCGGTCGCCAACCTGCTCGCCTGCTGGCGCCTGCACGGGGTGGACGTGGCGATGCGCGATGCGTGGGAGCGCGGGGTGGTGCTCGGCGGCGTCAGCGCCGGGTCGATCTGCTGGCACCGGGGCGGGACGACGGACTCGTACGGTCCGGACCTGCGCGCGGTCACCGACGGGCTCGGACTGCTGCCGTACGGCAACGGGGTGCACTACGACAGCGAGGAGCAGCGCCGCCCGCTCGTGCACCGGCTCGTGGCCGACGGGACGCTACCGATGACGTACTGCACCGACGACCGGGTCGGGCTGCTCTACGAGGGCGCCGAGCCGGTCGCGGTCATCGCGGACGTCGAGGCCGACCCGCGGACCGGCCCGGCGGCGTACCGCGTGGAGCTGATCGGCGACGAAGTCGTCGAGACCCGGCTGGTACCCGTCAGCAGTTCTTGACCACGGCCTTGGCCTTGGCGCCCTTGCCCTTGGCGACCACGCACCGGGCCACCGTTCCGGCCGGCGTCGTCTCGGGAGGCGACGCGGCCGGGTAGGCACGGACCACCTTCACGCCCTTGGCGACCTTGCTGACGGTGAAGCCGGCGATCGGCTTGCCGACCCACTTCTTGATCACCTTCGCGCTGACCGCGACCCGCTTCTTCTTCGCCCGCTTGTTGACCTTCTTGGCGAGCGCCGCCGCCTTCGGTGTGAGCTTCGCGAGCGCGGCGTTGCGGGGGTAGGCGGCCCAGGCGGCGTTGTAGATCGACTCGGTGATCAACGAGCCCTTCGGCATGGCGGTGTTCACGGCCGCCCCGCTGGCGACGAGCTCGGACTTGGCGACGTAGGAGCTGGACTCGTACCGCCACGTCTTGCTGATCTTGCCGTTCCGCTCGACGCGGACGTCCACCCGTGCGGCGCCACCGGGCAGGTCGCGCAGCTGGAACAGCAGCGCACCGCTGGGCAGCTCGACGCGCTCGATCTTGTCGTCGGCGACGGCGGTGACGGCTGCCTTGGCCACCTCTGCCGGGATCATCGACGAAACACCGTCGAACATCCCGGCCGGCGGTGGCCCCGGCGGCTGGGCGGCGAAGTACGGTCCCGGCTTGCCGGCGAGCTCGAGCGCTCTCACATGGGGCGCGTCAAGGGCGCCCGGCGGCGGGGAGAGGTACTCCCGGGTGCCGTCGTATCCCTGGTAGACGTCGTAGTACGTCTCGTCCGCGGCCAGCATCTTCATGTGCATGTGCAGCCGCTTGGCCGCCCGGTCCATGCGCACGGTGTAGTCCTGGGTGATCGCCCCCCCGTCGGACTGGACGACATGTAGCTCCGCCCGCGACGGCAGCGCGTTGATCGGGTCGCTCACGCGGGCGAGCAGGTCCGCGCGGGGTACCGGGGGCGCGGCCTGCGCCGGTGCGGCGGTGGCCAGCGTCGCACCCAGGAGGGCGAGCAGGCCCGCACCCGTCGCCAGAGATCGCCGTACGCCCATCGTCTTTCCCCTCGTGCCGGTGTCGGGCCGCTCGGAAGATGATCGACCCGGTCGCTGACGGTAGTGCAACGGCCGACGTTCGGTTGGGACGTTGCGCCGTACGGGTGTCGCGCCTCTAGGAGGTCGGGCCGCCGGCGACGTAGAGCACCTGGCCCGACACGTACGACGCCTCCTCGCTGACGAAGAAGGCGACGGCGGCGGCGATGTCCGCGGGGCGCCCGATCCGCCCCACCGCCGTGCGCGCCGCCACCTGCTGCTGGAACTCCTCGAACGGCACCCCCAGCCGTTCGGCGGTGGCCGCCGTCATGGCCGTCTCGACGAACCCCGGAGCGACAGCGTTCACCGTGACGCCGAACCTGCCGAGCTCGAGGGCCAGCGTTTTCGTGAGGCCTTGCAGCCCGGCTTTGGCCGCCGCGTAGTTGACCTGCCCCCGGTTGCCCAGCGCCGAGGTGCTCGACAGGTTCACGATGCGGCCCCAGCCGGCCTCGACCATGTGCTGTTGGACCGCCCGGCACATGAGGAACGCACCGCGCAGGTGGACGTTCATGACGGCGTCCCAGTCCGTCGCCGCCATGCGGAAGAGCAGGTCGTCGCGGGTGATGCCGGCGTTGTTGACGAGGATCGTCGGTGGGCCGAGCGCGGACACGACCCGGTCCACCGCCTCCCCGACCTGCTGCTCGTCGGCGACGTCGGCGCCGACCGCGACCGCGCGTGCGCCTTTCGCCTCCAGCTCGGCGACGACCGGTGCGCACGCCTGCTCGTCCAGGTCGAGCACCGCGACGGCGCAGCCGTCGCCGGCGAGTCGGCGCGCGATCGCGGCGCCGATACCCCTGGCACCGCCGGTGACGACCGCCGTGCGGGTGGTGCGGTCCATGCTCACTCCTCCCTCGGACGGTCCCACGCTGCCACGTACGGCGCCGGCCGAGACGGCACCGGCCTACGCTGGCCGGGTGACGATCGTGCGCGGCGAGACCGGAGTGGCGCTCAGCTGGCGCGGGCGCGTGCCGTACGAGCAAGCCTGGCAGGAGCAGCAGGCGCTGCACGACGCGGTCGTGGACGGCGCGCCCGACGCCGTACTGCTGCTCGAGCACCCGCCGGTCTACACCGCGGGGCGCCGGACCCGGCCCGAGGACCGGCCCACCGACGGCACTCCGGTGGTGGACGTCGACCGCGGCGGGCGGATCACCTGGCACGGTCCCGGGCAGCTGGTGGGCTACCCGATCGTGCACCTGCCCAGCCCGATGGACGTGGTGGCGTACGTACGGCTGCTCGAGCAGGTGCTGATCGACGTCTGTGCCGAACTCGGCGTCGCGACGGTACGCGTCGAGGGTCGCAGCGGGGTGTGGCTCCCGGCGGACACCCCGCTGCAGGGCACGCGGCCGGAGCGCAAGGTCGCGGCGATCGGCGTACGGGTCTCACGCGGCGTGACCATGCACGGGTTCGCGCTCAACTGTGACTGCGACCTGTCCTGGTTCGAGCGGATCGTCCCGTGCGGGATCGCCGATGCCGGTGTCACCTCGTTGTCGGCCGAGCTCGGCCGCACCGTCACCGTCGCGGACGCGCTCCCGCACGTCGAGCGCCAGCTGCGCGCCCACCTGCCCGTCGCTTCCTGACACCCAAAGGGGCGATCAGCGCAGTTCGACTGCATCCCTCGACCCCAACCGGCGATCTTGGGAGGCCGCTATGCCTCCTCGCCACCGACGCCGGATGCGACGCGGTCACCGCACCGGAACCCGGCAACCTTGTGCGTCCCGTCGCAGAGCGGGGCCAGCCGCGACAGCCCGCACCGGCACAGCGCCATCGTCGCGCGGGTGCGTGGCAGCGGTGTGCCGTCGGCGCTGCGCAGCTCGAAGTCGCCGCGCACCAGGATCGGCCCGTCCGGGCAGATGGTGAGCTCGGCCTGCTGCGTGCGCGCTCCGGTAGGTGGAGCGGTGGGCGCCGGCGCGTCCGCCGCTGCGTCGTCGGCCGGCTCGCTGCAGATGCGCACCACTCGTTCCTACCGCACGATGGGACTTCTCGCCCCTCGACGCCAGGAGTCCGCCTTGCACCTGCCCCGCCCCCGCGGTTCGACGAGCGGCGCCCTCGCCGCGCTGCTCATGACCCCGCCGGACGGGACTGCGGCGCCAACGGTGCCCGTGCGAGTGCTGGACGACGACGTCCTCGCCGACGAGGACGCGCAGCTCGGCCTCACCATGCTGTACGAGCTGCACTACCGCGGGTTCGACGACGTGGACGCGCGCTGGGAGTGGCATCCCGGGCTGCTGGCCACGCGCTCGCGCCTCGAGGACACGTTCGAGCGTGCCCTGCGCGCCAAGGTCGGAGTGCTGCCGACCGTGAGCCCCGCCGCCGTGCCGGACGCGCTCTTCGAGCTGACGGGGGACGGCAAACGACCCGCGCTGGCGTCGTACCTCGCCCGCCAGGGGACCGTCGAGCAGTACCGCGAGCTGCTGATGCACCGCTCGCCATACCACCTGAAGGAGGCCGACCCGCACACCTGGGCGATCCCACGCCTGACCGGCCGCGCGAAAGCCGCCCTGGTGGAGGTCCAGGCCGACGAGTACGGCGGCGGCCGGGCCGAGCGCATGCACGCCACCCTGTTCGCCACCACGATGCGCGAGCTCGGCCTCGACGACACGTACGGCGCCCACCTGGACCGGGTTCCGGCGACGACGCTCGCCGCCCTGAACGTGATGACCTTCTTCGGCCTGCACCGACGGCTGCGCGGCGCCGCTGTCGGTCATCTCGCAGCGCTCGAGATGACGTCCAGCCAACCGAACCGCCTGTACGGCAACGGCCTTCGGCGCCTCGGCTTCGGTGCGGCGGCGACGCTGTTCTACGACGAGCACGTCGAGGCCGACGCGGTCCACGAGCAGATCGCCGGGCGGGACCTCGCGGGCGGGCTGTGCGCGGCCGAGCCGGAGCTCGTGGCCGACGTGCTGTTCGGCGCGGCCGTGTGCCTGCTGCTCGAGGGCGCCGCCGGCGACCACCTGCTCGGCTGCTGGCAGGCGGGCCGCAGCTCGCTGCGTCCGGCCGGGACCGCCCGCACCGACGCCGCCTGAGCGCCATGGAGCGGCTCGCCTGCGAGTACGTGCGGCCGCTTCGCTGGTACGGCGGGGAGGACGTCGAGGAATTGCGGGCGTACCTGCTGCTGCTGCGGCAGTGGGCCGACGTCACCGTCGTCGATGGCTCCGAGGCGCACCTGTACGCCCGTCACGCCCGCGCCTGGGGTGGGCTGGTGCGCCATGTGCCGCCGCAGCCCTGGCCGGGCGCGAACGGCAAGGTCGGCGGCGTCGTGACCGGCGTACGGCTGGCGTGCCACGAGCGCGTGGTGATCGCCGACGACGACGTGCGCTACGACGCGTGGACGTTGCGGCGCGTCGTCGACCGCCTCGCCGATGCCGACCTGGTGCGTCCGCAGAACGTCTACGACGAGCTCCCTTGGCAGGCCCGCTGGGACACCGGGCGCCTCCTGCTGAACCGGGCGTTGGGACACGACCACCCCGGCACGCTCGCGGTGCGGCGCAGCGGGTTCCTCGCCATGGGCGGGTACGACGGCGACGTGCTGTTCGAGAATCTCGAGCTGGTGCGTACGGTCGCCGCCGCCGGCGGTGCGGTGGCGGACGCGCCGGACCTGTTCGTCACCCGCCACCCGCCGCAGACCTCTCGGTTCTGGGAGCAGCGGGTGCGCCAGGCGTACGACGACTTCGCCCAGCCGGCGCGGCTGGCCGCCGAGCTGGCCTTGCTACCGCTGCTCGCGGTCACTGCGGCGCGGCGCCCCGTGGCGTTGCCGGCCCTCGCGGCCGCGGCGGTCGGGATCGGCGAGGTGGGTCGGCGGCGGGCCGGCGGGCGCACCCGGTTCGCCCCGACCGCCGCGTTCTGGACGCTGCCCTGGCTGCTCGAACGCTCGGTCACCGTCTGGGTCGCCCTCGCGATGCGGGTGCGCGGCGGCGTGCCGTACGCGGGCGGCCGGTTCCGCGTCGCCGCCCACTCGCCCCGGCAGCTGCGCCGCCGGCTCTCCCGCCACCACCCGCGTCACTGTCCTCAGGGCGGTATACGGACACGAAGCCGGCCCGTTTCCCGCCACCTGCGCAGTGACGTCGAAGGACGACGCGCGCCGGGTGCCGATCTGGGCGGGTCGTAGGCTGCTGGCGTGGGTACGACCGAAGGTGAGCGCCTCGTCGAGACGGCGGCGGACGGGCGGCGGATGCTGCGCGTCGAGGCGCGCAACGCCCAGACGCCGATCGAGCGCAAGCCGCCCTGGATCAAGACGCGGCTGCGCACCGGCCCGGAATACCAGCGGATCTCGGCGCTGGTGAAGGACGAGGGCCTGCACACGGTGTGCCAGGAGGCGGGCTGCCCCAACATCTACGAGTGCTGGGAGGACCGCGAGGCGACGTTCCTGATCGGCGGCTCGCAGTGCACCCGCCGGTGCGACTTCTGCCAGATCGACACCGGCCGCCCGCAGCCGCTGGACCGGGACGAACCGCGTCGGGTGGCGGACTCGGTGGCCACCATGTGGCTGGCGTACGCGACGGTCACCGGCGTCACCCGCGACGACCTGCCCGACGAGGGGGCGTGGCTGTACGCGCAGACCGTACGCGCGATCCACGACGCTGTGCCGGGGTGCGGCGTCGAGCTGCTGATCCCGGACTTCTCCGGCAAGCCCGACCTGCTCGCGCAGGTGTTCGACGCCGCCCCGGAGGTGCTCGCCCACAACGTCGAGACCGTGCCGCGGATCTTCAAGCGGATCCGGCCCGGCTTCCGGTACGACCGCTCCCTCGACGTGCTGACCAGGGCACGGGCCGCCGGGCTGGTGACCAAGTCGAACCTGATCCTCGGCCTGGGCGAGACGATCGAGGAAGTGGTGCAGGCGCTCACCGACCTGCACGGTGCCGGCTGCGAGCTGGTCACGATCACGCAGTACCTGCGCCCCTCCCCCCGGCTGCACCCGGTCGAACGGTGGGTACGCCCCGAGGAGTTCGTCGAGCTCGCCGCCACCGCCGAGCAGATCGGGTTCGCCGGGGTGATGTCCGGGCCGCTGGTGCGCTCGTCGTACCGCGCCGGCCGGCTCTACCGGCAGGCGCTCGCCGCCCGGGAGACCGGCACCCGTGCCGTGCTGCTCGCGGGCGGAGCCCGGTGAGGCTGCGCGCGGGCGGGGCGCGGTGAGCGCACCCGCGCCCGGGTCACCCGCGGCGCGTTCCCGAGCGTGCCGGTGACGCGCGCGTACCCGTCCGGCACCGTCGTCGCCGCCCACGTGTGGCCGAGCGCCGAGCAGGTGCCGGTGCCCGTCGACGAGCTCGTCCTGGACTGGGGCGGCCCGGTCGGTGATCGCCACCACGGGCTGACGATGAAGTCCGATGTCCGCCAGCGCCGCCACTACCCGCCGGGCACCGAGATCCGCAACCACCGGCAGGTGACGATCGTCGCCGCCGAGGAACTGGCGCAGATCTCGGCGGCCATGGGCATCCCCGCGGTCGAGCCGGGGCTGGTCGCCGAGAACCTGTACGTCACGGGGGTGCCCGAGCTCACCGCGACGCCGCACCTGACCCGGATGGTGTTCGCGGGCGGCGCGGTGCTGCTGCTCGGCGGTCCGAACCTGCCGTGCACCGTCGCGGGCGCTCTCATCGAGCGGGTCCACGGCAGCCGTCCCTCCGCGTTCCCGAAGGCGGCGATCGGCCGGCGCGGCCTCGCCGGCTGGGTCGAGCACCCGGGGGTCGTACGCCCCGGGGAACGCTTCGAGCTCCGCGCGCCCTGAGCCGGCCCGCGCCCGGCCACCCGTGCGCGTGCGACCCCATATCCTGGGATCGACCACCAAGACCCCTGGAGCAACTTCGTGAGCAAGGACGCGCCCGAGCCCAAGCGCGGGCGGATCGCCCAGATCCGCCAGGCGTACCGGATGACCAAGCAGGTCGAGCCGCGCATCGGCCTGGTGCTGCTGGGCTATTTCCTCGGCGTCCTCGCCCTTTTCGTGATCGTCGGCCTGGTGCTCCGGTCGGTGATCTCCTTCGCGATCATCGGGCTGCCGTTCGCGCTGCTGGTCGTCACGTTCATCTTCGGGCGCAAGGCCGAGGCGTCCGCGTACAAGCAGATCGAGGGGCAACCCGGAGCGGCCGCTGCGGCGCTGCAGACGCTGCGCCAGGGCTGGTTCGTGACGCCGGCGGTCACCGTCACCAAGAGCCAGGACATCGTGCACCGCGTCCTCGGTCGACCCGGCGTGATCCTGGTCGCCGAGGCGCCCGCTTCGCGGGCCGCGAACCTGCTCGCCAACGAGCGCAAGCGCACCGCCCGCTTCGTCCCGGACATCCCGATCCACGAGATCGTGATGGGTGACGGGGAGGGTCAGGTCCCCTTGCGCAAGCTGCAGCGCCACGTCATGAAGCTGCCCAAGGCACTGCGTCCCGCCGAGGTGACGACGGTGCGCCGCCGGCTCGACGCGCTCACGACGACGCCGTTGCCGATCCCGAAGGGGCCGCTCCCCAAGGGCAACCGCATGCCGCGCAGCCCCCGCATGTAGCGCGCCTACGGATCGGCGGCACGGACGCCGGCGCCCGACCCGGGGCTCAGGTGCGCAGCAGGACGGTTCCCACCAGGCGGTCGTGCAGGCCGCGCTGGTCGCGGTCCCAGATCAGCGCGGGCACCAGCAGGCAGAGCAGCAGGGTACGACCGAGCGCCCGCCACAGCCCGGGCGCCCCGCGCCCGTCGATGCGCACCACCTGCAGACCGAGCAGCCGCTGGCCGAAGGACGACCCGGCGAGCCAGGTGAACAGCACGACCTCGGCCGCGAACACCCCGAGCGTCGCCGCCGACGACCCGGGTGAGCCGTAGTCGAGCATCGGCAGGAACAGGCGTACCAGCAGCAGCGACGCGACCCAGTCGACGACGATCGCGGCCAGCCGGCGCCCGAACCGCGCGACCGAGCCCGTACCGGCCTCCGGCAACCGCAGCCGCTCCCCCGGGTAGTTCCACGGGGTGCCGTCGGGACGCGTGGCGGGGTAGACGGCGCCGGGGCCGGAGAGCACGCTCGCGAGATCGGCACGGGTCAGCCGGAACGACGCACCAGCTCCGTCGGTGCGTCCCTGCTCGCCGGTGTCGGTCATCGCCGGCCATCGTACGTGCGTCCCGCGCCGGCCCGGACCGGCGTGCCCGCAACACGCCACGGTGAGCGGCGACACGAAACGTGCCCGAAACACCTGTGTCACGGACGAGAAACCGCGCTGCCCTAACGTGGAGGCGCAGCGTCCGACAGCCGTCGTGCGCGGCCCGCGCACAGACAGGGAGGAGCCCGATGTTCGGCTCACCGCAGGAGATCCTCGCGTACATCCGGGACGAGGGCGTGGAGTTCCTCGACGTGCGCTTCACCGACCTGCCCGGTGTGCAGCAGCACTTCAACGTGCCGGCCGCCGGCCTGGACGAGGAGTTCTTCACCAACGGCCAGCTCTTCGATGCCTCCTCGATCCGCGGCTTCGCCCAGATCCACACCTCCGACATGAAGCTGCTGCCGGACGTCACGACCGCGTACCTCGACCCGTTCCGCCGGCACAAGACGCTCGACATCGTCTGCAGCATCGTGATGCCGCTCACCGACGAGCCGTACGACCGCGACCCGCGCCAGATCGCGGCCAAGGCCGAGGCCTACCTGCGCTCCACCGGTATCGCGGACACCGTCTACTTCGGCCCCGAGGCCGAGTTCTACGTGTTCGACGACGTGCGCTACGAGTCCTCGATCAACGCCAGCTTCTACCGGGTGGACTCGGCCGAAGGCTCCTGGAACACCGGTCGCGAGGAGCCCGGCGGCAACCAGGGCTACAAGACGCCGCTGAAGGGCGGCTACTTCCCGGTCCCACCGCTGGACCACCACGCCGAACTGCGCGACGACATCTGCGCGGCGCTCGCCGCCGTCGGGCTGCAGGTGGAGCGGGCCCACCACGAGGCCGGCACCGGCGGCCAGGCGGAGGTCAACTACCGCTTCTCCACCCTGCAGGCGGCCGCGGACGACCTGCTCAAGTTCAAGTACGTCGTGAAGAACGTCGCCTGGGCGCACGGGAAGTCCGCGACCTTCATGCCCAAGCCGCTGGTCGGCACCAACGGCTCCGGGATGCACTGCCACCAGTCGCTGTGGAAGGACGGGGCGCCGCTCTTCTACGACGAGCTCGGGTACGCCGGCCTGTCGGACGTGGCGCGCTGGTACATCGGCGGGCTGCTGCACCACGCGCCGTCGCTGCTCGCCTTCACCAACCCGACGACGAACTCGTACCACCGGCTGGTACCCGGGTTCGAGGCGCCGGTGAACCTCGCGTACAGCGCCGGCAACCGCTCCGCGTGCGTACGGGTGCCGCTCACCGGCAGCAGCCCGAAGGCCAAGCGGATCGAGTTCCGGGTGCCGGACGCGTCGGCGAACCCGTACCTCGCCTTCGCGGCGATGATGATGGCCGGCGTCGACGGCATCCAGAACAAGATCGAGCCGCCGGAGCCGATCGACAAGGACCTGTACGAGCTGCCGCCCGAGGAGGCGGCCGAGATCACCCAGGTGCCGGGGTCGCTGTCCGAGGTCCTCGACGCGCTCGCCGCCGACCACGACTACCTGTTGGCCGGCGGCGTCTTCACCGAGGGCTTCATCGCGAACTGGATCGGCTACAAACGCACGCACGAGGTCGACCCGATCCGGCTACGCCCCCACCCGTACGAGTTCGAGCTCTACTACGACCTCTGATCCACCACCCCCCCCCCCACCCCGCGTGTCCCTGCTCGAATCGTCGCTAACTCTGCGAGTTAGCGAC
>JAFIHG010000048.1 GCA_017848795.1 Candidatus Nanopelagicales bacterium
CACCGGAATCTGTAACCCGCGTACCCCCGCCACTCCCGGGCATGCTCGCGATGGCGGGCCTGCGCGGGCTATAGCCCGCGCAGGCCCGCCATCGCGAGCATGCCCGGGAGTGGCGGGGGTACGCGGGTTACAGATTCCGGTGGCCCGCCAAACGCATTGTGCCTCTTGGGATGGCGGCGTACGCGGGGTATTGGCCGCGCTGACCCGCCATTTCGGCTCGCTTCCCGGGTGGCGGGCGGGCGTGGGCTATAACTCGCGCTGACCCGAGCCGCCAACCTGAGCAGGTATCAGGGGTGGCGGGCGTACGCGGGCTATAGGTTCCGGTGGCCCACCAAACGCGTTGTTCCTCTTGGGATGGCGGGCGTGCGCGGCGTATAGGCGACGCTCGCCCGCCACTATGAACGGGCTTCGTCGGTGGCGGGTGCATGTGCGGTATAGCTCGCGCGCACCCGCCATCGCGAGCTCGGTTCCCGGGTGGCGGGCGTACGTGGGGTATGGGCCGCGCTGACCCGCCGTCGCGAGCTCGGTTCCCGGGTGGCGGGGGTACGCGGGCTATGGCGCCCGCTCACCCGCCAACCTGAGCAGCTATCAGGAGTGGCGGGGGTACGTGGGGTATAGCGTGCGCTGACCCGCCATTTCGAGCTCGCTTTGCGGGTGGCGGGCGTACGTGGGGTATAGGCGGCGCTCACCCGCCATTACGAGCTCGGTTCGCGGGTGGCGGGGGTACGTGGGGTATAGGCCGCGCTGGCCCGCCAACCTGAGCAGGTATCAGGGGTGGCGGGCGTGCGCGGGGTAGAGCGCCCGCTCACCCGCCAATCCAGGTTCGCTTACCGCCAAGCCGGGGTCAGCGGGCGCAAGCCGGAGTCAGCGGGCGGCGAAACGCTCCCCGGCGTGGACGAGGGCGTCGCCGAGGATGTCGACGATCTGGTCGATCAGGTCCAGGTCGGCGATCAGCGGTGGGGAGAGCTGGATGACGGGGTCGCCGCGGTCGTCGAGGCGGCACAGCAGCCCGCGCTCGGCCAACCGGCCCGACAGCACGTCGCCGAGCAGCCAGTCGGCTTCGTCCTCGCTGAAGGTCTCGCGGGTCGCCTTGTCCTTGACCAGCTCCAGCGCCCAGAAGTGCCCGGCGCCGCGTACGTCCCCGGCGAGCGGCAGCTCGAGCAGCGTCTCCAGCCGCTGGCGGATCGCCGGTTCCTGCTCGCGTACCCGGGTGAAGACGTCCTCGCGCTCGAGGATCTCGAGCACCTTCAGCCCGATCGCGGTCGAGAGCGGGTTGCCGCCCCAGGTCAGCCCGTGCATGTACGTCGTACGCCCGGCCTGGAACGGTTCGGCGACCTTGCCGTGCACGACGACCCCGCCGAGGGGGGCGTGCGCGGCGGTGACGCCCTTCGCGAAGGTGATCATGTCGGGTACGACGTCGTAGCGCTCCGCGGCGAACCAGTGCCCGACCCGGCCGAACCCGGTGATGACCTCGTCGGCGACGAGCAGGATGCCGTACTTGTCGCACAGCGCGCGCAGCCCGGGCCAGTACCCGGGGGGCGGGGTGAAGCAGCCGCCGGAGTTCTGCACCGGCTCGGCGATCAGCATGCCGATGGTCTGCGGCCCCTCGAACTCGATCACGTCCTCGATCTCGGCGAGCAGCGCGGCGCAGAACGCGGCCTCGTCGCCGCCCTGCGGGTGGCGGTACGCGTTGGTCGCCGACACGTGATGGGTGGGAACCGCGAGCGGCTCGAACGGGATCCGCGCCTCGGTGTACGCCGTGAACGACAGCGCGCCCAGCGTGGTGCCGTGATAGGACGACCGTCGCGCGATCGCCTTGCGCCGCAGGCCTTCTCCGTTCGCGAGGTGGTACTGCCGGGCAAGCTTCCAGGCCGACTCGACCGCCTCGCTGCCGCTGCTGGTGAAGAACACGTGGTCCATGCCGGCCGGTGCCCGGTCGGCGATCCGCTCGGCGAGCTCGATCGCGGCGGGGTGGGCCAGGTGCCAGGTCGGGGTGTAGACGAGGTCGGCGAGCTGGCGCGCCCCGGCCTCCCCGACCTCGGCGCCGTACGAGTGGCCGAGGTTGGTGCAGAACAGCCCGGACAGCCCGTCGATGAAGCGGCGGCCGCGGGCGTCGATGACGTGGCAGCCCTCGCCGCGTACGAACACGGGTACGTCGTCGGACTTGAAGCCCGACATGTCGGTGAAGTTGAGCAGCAGGTGCTCGCGCAACCGGCGCTGCAGCTGATCGGCGTCGTACGAAGTCGTCTGGGTGGCCGTCATGGCCGGTCCTCGTTCCGGGTCGCGGCGGGGCCTTGCGCCCCGGCCGTACTGAACGGACGTTCAGGTACTTCGAGGCTAGCCGCCCCGCACGTCGGGTGCAAAGGACCGCCCCCGTCACCGGTCATACTCCTCGCAAGGGAGGGACGGGGATGAGCGACGGGCACGCCGCACGCCGTGCCTCTCCCGCACGCGCCGCGGCCGCCGCGCTGCTCTCGGCGCTCGTGCCGGGCCTCGGCCAGCTGCTCGCCCGCCGTCCCGCGCGCGCCGTGGGATTCCTGCTGTTCTCGGCCGCGCTGCTCGCGGTGGCGGGCTGGCTGGCGCTCTCCGGGCGCACCCACGTGCTGGCGCTGCTGGTGCAGCCCGCCTGGCTGACCGCGGCGCTCGCCGTGGTCGTGGTGAGCGCGCTGGTGCGGCTGGCCGCGGCGTACGACGCGTACCGGCTGGTGCGGCCCCTCACCGCGCCGCCGGCGGCAGCCGCCCTGGCCGGTGGGCTCGTGCTCGGGCTCGTCGCGGCGCTGGTCGTGGTGCCGCACGCGTACGCCGCGCGGATCGCCTGGACGCAGCGCGACCTGGTCACCGACGTCTTCCCGGTGGCCGAGCCGGCACCGGTCGAGCCGGACCTGGTCCTGCCGGCGCCGACAACGACGCCGTTGCCCACACGCGCCAGCACGCCCACCCCCACCCCGACGCCCACGCCGACGCCCACGAGCTGGGGCCGCGACGGGCGCTACACCGTGCTGCTGCTCGGCGCGGACGCCGGCCCGGGCCGGTGGTCGGCGCGCACCGACACCATGGTGCTGCTGAGCATCTCCCCGCAGGACGGCTCCGCGGTGATGATCGGGGTGCCGCGCAACCTGGCGCGCATCCCGTTCGTACGCGGGCCGCTGCACGCCCGGTTCCCCAACGGGTTCACCGACATCGCCAACGCGGTCTACACCTACGGCGCCGGGCACCCCGAACTGTTCCCGGGCGTGCGCGACCCGGGTGCGACCGCCGTCGAGCACGCGCTCGCCGCCGCCACCGGCCTGGAGATCGACAACTGGGTGATGGTGGATCTGGCGGGCGTCGTCGGGGTCGTACGCGCCCTGGGCGGGCTGACCCTCGACGTGCCGACCGCGCTGCACGACCGGATCTCGCCGTACCAGCCCGGCGGTCCCTGGGTCGAGGCGTGGATCCCGGCCGGGCGCCAGCACCTGAGCCCCGATCAGGTCTACGTCTACGTCCGCTCCCGGCACGCCGACAGCGACTACTTCCGGATGCGCCGCCAGCGCTGCGTGCTGGCGGCGATCGGCGAGACGCTGACCGGGCCCGCGCTGCTCAAGTCCTACCCGGACCTCGCCAAGGCCCTCACCCGCAGCGTGACGACCGACATCCCGCGGTCCCGGCTGCCGGACCTGGTCGAGCTCGGCGCGAAGGTGCGGCTGAACCGGGTGAGCACGCTGCTGCTCGTACCGCCCCTGGTGAACACCAGCTACCCGGACTACGCGCGGATCCGCCAGGTCGTACGGGACGCGCTCGCCGGCTCGCTACCCGCGGGCCTGGGCGTCGCCGCGAACCGCATCACGGGTGCCTGCAGCTGAGCGCAGCTCGGCCGGGTCGACGCCCACCTCGGCCGCCGCGGCGTCCAGCCACAGCTCGTTCATCCGCGCCGCCGACACGTCCGGGTCGCCCAGCTCCACCTGCACCGCGAGCCCGTCGAGCAGCGAGGCGAGGCGCAGCACCGCGGCCTGCGGGTCCGCGCAGCGGAAGCTGCCGTCGGCGACGCCGGCGTCGATCGTGGCGCGCAGCGTCTCGCGCCAGCGCACGTCGAGGCTGCGGCGCAGCTCGGCGGCCTGCGGGTCGCGCAGCGCGCGTACCCACACCTCCATCCAGAGCGTCCAGTCGCCGACCGACGGGCCGGAGCCGGTGCCCAGCCGGGCGAGCTCGCCCAGCCGCGCGGTCGGGGACGGGGCGCCGTCCGGGACCAGGTCGGAGTAGAACGCGTCCTCGACGCTCGCGAGCGCAGCGGCCAGCGCGCCGTCCAGGGACTTGAAGTGGTAGACGACGAGGGCCGGCGAGGTGCCCGCGGCGGCGGCGACGTCGGCGATCCGCGCCCCCGCGAACCCCTTGTCCACCAGCACCTGCACCGCGGCCGCGATGATCCGGCGCCGACGTTCCTCGGGCGCCTTGGCAGACAGTGTGCTCATCACGCTCCTGGTCGGCCGGCTCCGCCAGCTGTATGGTCGTTCAGCGAATGCGTCCCCGGGGCAATCCTCCCGTACGGGTGGCGGCCAGGCGCGGCAGGAGGAGTCATGGAACTCAGCGCGGCGGATCGCGCGGTCGCCGAGAACGCCCGGGCGTTCGTCGACACGTGGGTGATCCCGTACGAGCTGCAGGCCGAGCTCGCCGGCGGCCCGCTGCCGCCCGAGGTCGTCGCGCAGATCAAGAAGGCGGCGCTCGAGGCCGGCATCGTCGGCGGTCTGCACCGCAAGGAGCACGGCGGGCAGTCCTGGACGACGGTGCAGTGGTGCCTGGTCGAGGAGCAGTTCGGCCGCTCCACCAACGCGGTGTCGTGGTACGTGCCCGGGGCGTACAACGTCTGGCGTGCCGCCTCGCCGGAGCTGCAGGAGCGCTGGCTGCGCCCGGCGCTGCGCGGTGAGCTGCACGACGCGTACGCCGTCACCGAGGAGCACGCGGGCAGCGACCCGTCCGGCATGACGACGGTCGCGCGGCGGGTGCCGGGCGGCTGGGAGATCAGCGGCGAGAAGTGGTTCGTGACGTACGGGGACATCGCGTCGGTGATCGTCGTGATGGCGTACGCGCTCGAACCGGGGGAGTCGCTGGAGGACGCGCCGCGCCGCGGCACGCTGTTCGCCGTACCGGCCGACAGCCGCGGGGTCAGCACCGTCGACAACCCCCCGTTCACCCACCACTACCCGGACGGTCACCCGACGCTGCGCTTCGACGCGGTACGCGTCTCGGACGCCGACGTGATCGGCGCGGTGGGGGACGGCGACGACCTGCAGCGCGCCTGGTTCACCGAGGAACGCCTCGGCATCGCGGTGCGCTGCGTCGGCGCGATGCAGCGGCTGCTCGAGGAGGGCACGGCGTGGGCGGCCGGCCGCATGCAGGGCGGCGCGCGCCTGCTCGACCACCAGGGCGTGTCCTTCCCGCTGGCCGACTCCGCCGCCGACGCGGCCGCCGGCAGGCTGCTCGCCTTCGAGGTCGCCCGCCTCGCCGACTCCGGAGCGGACCCCAAGCTCGTACACGGAAAAGCCAGCATGGCCAAGCTGTTCTGCTCCGAGGCGGCGAACCGCTGCGCGGACCGGGTGCAGCAGGTGTTCGGTGGTCGCGGCTACATGCGCACGTACGCCGCCGAGCGGTTCTGGCGCGAGCTGCGCGTCGACCGGATCTGGGAGGGCACCAGCGAGATCCAGCGGCTGATCGTGGCGCGCTCGCTCGAGCGCCGCGGGGTCGCCGCGATGCTGACCTGACCCCCCACTTCTTCCCAAAGGGGCGATCTAGGCAGTTGAGCTGCACATTCCGACCCGAAGCAGCGATCTTGCGTCGGGTTGGAGCAGAATCGTCCGGTGAGCGAGCCGGACGACACCGAGCGTCGACGCCGACTGCGCGCCGCGCTGGACCTGGAGCTGGTGCCGGAGCAGACCGACGACGAGACCGGCGCCTCCTGGGGCGAGCCGCCCTCCAGTGAAGCGGCCGAGCTGCGGCGCTACCAAGAAGAGCGCCCCCCGCACCACCTCTGAGATCAGCCGAAGGCGCCGGTCGCGGCGAGCCCGGCGGCGGCGAGCGCGAGCCCGACCGCGAGGCTCGCGCCGATGTTGAGCGCGGCGGCGCCGAGCGCGCCGTCCTGGACCAGGCGCACCGTCTCGTACGTCCAGGTGGAGAACGTCGTGAGCCCGCCGCACAGCCCGGCGCCGAGCACCGCCGCGGCCGCGGCGTCGAGGGTGCCGCGCAGGAGTAGCCCGGTCACCACCCCGAGCAGCAGCGATCCGGCCGCGTTGACCGCGAACGTCCCCCAGGGCAGGAGGGTGCCGCCGGTGAGGCGGGCCAGCGCGCGGTCGGTGGCGTACCGGAGTACGGCGCCGAACCCGGCGGCCACCCCGACGGCGAGGACCAGCGGGCTCACGGCGCGGCCCGTCCGACGTACTTCACGACGTGGACCGGGTCGATCACCACGAGCCCCTCGGTGATCAGCTCGTCGAGCTGAGGCAGGAACGCCTCGACGCGCTCGCGGGTGTCGACGATGACGACCAGCACCGGCAGGTCGTCGCTGAGCGAGAGCAGCCGCGTCGTGTGTACGAGGCTGGAGCGCCCGAACCCCTCCACGCCGTGGAAGACGCTCGCGCCCGCGAGCCCCGCGGCGCGGGCCCGGTGCACGATCTCGGTGTAGAGCGGGTGGTGCCCGTGGGCCGCCCGGTCGGACTCGCCGAGGAAGATCGACAGGCGTACGGCCTCACCCTCGGTGTGCATGCTCGGCTCCTCTGCGCGGTGGTACGAACCGGCGCGCCAGCGCGAACCCCGCGAACGCGAGGGCGAGCCCGCCGGCCAGGCTGGTGACGGCGTACGCGGCGGCGGTGCCCCAGGCACCGTGCGCGCCGAGCGAGACGACCGCCACGACGTACGTGGAGAAGGTCGTGTACGCGCCGAGGAATCCCGTACCCCAGAGCGGGCGCAGCAGCCGCCCGCCGACACCGCGTTCGGCGGCGGTGACGACGAGCAGCGGCAGCAGCAGCGAACCGGACAGGTTGACCGCCAACAGCGTCCAGGGAAACGCGTTGCCGCTCACCGGGAATGCCTCGTCGAGCAGGTAGCGGACCAGGCCGCCCAGCATGCCGCCGGCCGCGACCGCGAGGTACGGCGCGAGTGCACGGCGGGCCGGCGCGCCGGGGGCGCGGAACGGATCGGCGGCGGTCCCGCCACGTCGTCTGGTACGCACGTCACGGCCCTTCGCTCGCTCGCCAGGGACCGTCGGCGGCGCCTGCCGGCGTCGCGGTTCGTTGGGTGAGCCCCACCACCGTGACGTGTCGAGGCTACCGGGCGTACGGGGTCAGCGGGCCTGCAGCGCGTCGCGGATCTCGCGCAGCACCAGGATCTCCTCGGCGACCTCCTCCGGCGCGGGTTCCTCGGTGCGCCGGCGCCGCTCGGCGAGCGCGTTCATCGGCATCACGATGATGAAGTAGATCGCCGCCGCGATGAGCAGGAAGTTGATGACCGCGGTGAGGACCACGCCGATGCTGAAGTCGGCGTTGTTCAGCGTGAACGTCAGCACGTGGTCCAGGTTGGGCTGGCCGGCGATCGCGGCGATGAGCGGGCTGATGATGCCTTTGACGAACGCGTCGATGACCGCGCCGAACGCCGCGCCGATGACGACCGCGACGGCCAGGTCGACGACGTTCCCGCGCATGATGAACTCGCGAAAGCCCTTGATCATGTGGTGCCTCCCCTGCGCCTGCCCGGCTCTCGAGCAGTGCCGCGCCGACGCTAGCGCGATCATGGGCCGTCCGGCAGGTCGGCGCTCGCGGAGCGGTCGTGTGGTGGGTGGTTGGGTGCGGGCGTACTCAGGCGCTGCGCAGCACGACTGACAGCCGTGAGGTGGCGGCGGCTCCGGCGATCGCGGCCGCCGCGTCGGTGCTGGTGGCGAGCACGACGAGCGAGCCGTCCTCGGTACCGGCCGGGGCGAGCGGACCGGCGTCGGCGGTGGGGGAGCCGGCGAGCAGGACCCGTACCGCGGTCGCGACGGTACGGGCGCTGGTCGTCTCCCCGGCCTCCCCGGGCGAGGCGGCGAGCACATCGACGACGTCACCGGCGCGCAGCAGCGCGGCGGCCCCGCGGTCGGCGAGGCGTACCGGGGTGGCGACCAGCCCGGCGCCGTACGCCGCGAGGATCGACGGGGCCAAGAACCGTTCGGGCACCAGCGCTTCCCCGGCCGCGACCGGCGCGGCGAGCGGACGGTCGGGCAGGTTGGCGAGGTCGGTGAGCGCGTTGGGCGGTACCAGGTCGGCAGGCCACGGCACAGTGGCGACATCGCCCGGGGTGAGCAGCGTCCCGGCCCCCGCCGACCGGGTCGCCACCAGCACCGGCGTCGTCGCCGGCGGCGCGGGCCGCAGCGAGGTCAGGGCGAGCAGTACTGCGAGGCCGGCGAGCGCCGCCGCGACCGCCCGCCGGTGGCGGCGCAGCAACCGCTGCCAGGCGGGACGCTGACCAGGTACGCGCACGCTCCGACGCTAGAGCGATCCGCCGCTCGGATGGGTCGCCCGTCCACAGCCCCGCTTACGCCTCGGGTCGCCTCGGCCTGTACGAGATGGCGGGCGTACGCGGGGTATAGCTCACGCGCACCCGCCAACAGGGTGCGTCCTCGGGAGTGGCGGGCGTACGCGGTGTATATCCCGCGGTGACCCGCCAACCCGAGCATGCGTCGGGAGTGGCGGGCGTACGCGGGGTATAGCCGGCGCTCACCCGCCAACCGGAGCAGCACCACGGGCCCTTCGGGCCGCCCTGGAGGGTGGAAAATCCGGCTGCGCTCGCGGCCACCCAGCGTACGGCCCGCCTATTTTCGACTCAGGTCTCGGGAGTGGCGGGCGTACGCGGGGTATAGCTCACGCTGACCCGCCGATCTGGTCAGGCTCGCGGGGTGGCGGGCGTATGCCGGGTAGGGCTCACGCACACCCGCCAACCAGGTGCGCCCCAAGGAATGGCGGGCGTACGCGGTGTATAGCCCACGCGCACAGCGAGGCGCGGCCCTCGAACTCGGCGTACGAGCGCCACGCTCGCAGGTAGGTCTCCTGCACCAGGTCCTCGGCGTCCTGGACCGAACCCATCATGCGGTAGCAGTGCGCGAGCAGCTCGCGACGGTACGGGTCGGTCAGCTCGGTGAAGTCTTCGTTTGCCATGCCTCTCCTTCCGGGTTCCGGATGAATGTGGCAGGACTCCGCTCTAAGTGGAGTCCTGCCACATTCATCCGGAACCGGCGTGCGTGGGGGCGAGCTGGACGAGCTGGACGTAGTTGCCGTCCGGGTCGATCGCGGTCGCGAACAGGGTGCCGTCGCGGTCCTCGAGCGGGGCGAGCCACGGGGTCGCCGCGGCGCGCATCCGGGCGACAACGCTACGCGCGTCCGCCACCTCGAAGTTCAGGATGACCCGTCCGGGCTCCGGATTGCGTACGCCGACGTCGGCGCGCGCATCGAGGAACAGATACGTCCCCTCGTACCCCAGGATCCGGTAGCCGTGCTCGCGGGTGTCGCTGTCCGGTGGCAGCATCCGCAGGTACCACTCGTGCAGCCGCGCCGGGTCCGTGCTCGAGAGCATCACCCCGCCGAACCGGTTCATGACCGTCCCCTTCCCGTCACAGGTACCGACCGGCGCACCGGCCCGTACTCATCGCGATGAGTACGGGCCACCGACGCGGTCGGTACTCGTGGCGGAAGGAGCACGACGTGACAGCGGTACGCGAGGTGGGCACCACGCCCTGCCAGGAGAACGACGCGGACCTGTGGTTCGACCCGGCGCCCGGCGCGATTGCGCAGGCCCGCCGGCTGTGCACGCGGTGCCTGGCGCAGGGGGAGTGCCTGCGCGCGGCGATCGCGCGCGGTGAGCCGTGGGGAGTGTGGGGCGGGGAGCTGTTCGCCGACGGCCGGCCGGTGGGCGTACGCCGCTATCCGGGCCGGCCGCGCAAGGACCGCGACGCGATCGAGGCGGAGCAGGCGGCCGCGCTCGCCGCGCGGCTGGCTCGCCTCGGCGCCGCCTGAGAGCCGGCGCCGCCGCAAGCGCGACGCCACCGGAAGCCGCCGCCGGAAGCGCGAGGCCGCCGGAAAGCCGGCGCCGCCTGAAAGCCGGCGCCGCTGAAAGCCGGCGCGGCCGGAAAGCCGGCGCCGCCGGGAGCCGCCGCGTACTCTGGGAGCGCGGCGGCCGTCAGCGGGGCGGGCGGGTGAGCCGGGCGAGAACCGCGACGAGCAGCACGCCGACGGCGGTGCCGAGGGTGTTCATCGCGACGTCCTGCAGGCTCGGGTAGCGGGTGGGCAGGAACGAGTACTGAGTCAGCTCGATCATGCACGAGGCGAACGCGCCGAGCAGCACCGCGACCCACCAGCGGCGTACCCAGAGCCAGGCCAGGATCCCGAAGGGGATGAACATCAGTACGTTCCCGCCGGCCTCGGCGATCGCGAACGCGTGCGGCACCCCGTGCCGGGTCAGCCAGTCGATCGACCGGCCGATGAAGGTGTCCGGTCCCCAGCCCTGCGGGTTCGGCGTGAGCGTGACGTACGCGACGAGCGCGAGGTAGCCGGCGGTGAGCACGAGCAGCCACCCACGCCGCCCGCTGGTCACTGGCCCGAGGGTACCGGCGGCCCTGATCGGCGCTCGCCCCGCGCCACCCCGGCCGCGCGGCCAGCGGCACGGCGTACGTGCTCCCGGGCCGTCAGCCGGTGTTGCGCAGGCCGGTGGCGATGCCGTTCACCGTCAGCAGCAGCGCGCGGCGCAGCAGCGGGTCGACGGCGTCGACAGCGTCACCGGCGTCACCGGAGTCACCGGCCTCACCGCGCGTGCGCGCGGCGCGTACCCGGGACAGCAGCTGCACCTGCAACAGCTGCAACGGCAGCAGGTAGGTGTCGCGGACCGCGAGGGTGCGGGCGAGCGAGGGCTGGTCGCCGAGCAGGTCGGACGAGCCGGTGACCCAGCGGACCTCGGCGACGGTACGCGCGTGCTCGGCCACCACGAAGTCGAAGACCGGCGCGAGGTCGGGCGGCACGAGCGCCGTGACGTACTCGCGGGCGACGGTCAGGTCGGTCTTGGCGAGGGTCATCTCCACGTTGGAGATGAAGTTGGCGAAGAAGTGCCACTCCCGGTACATGGTGCGCAGCACCTCGCCGTGCCCGGCGGCGCGCGCGGCCGCCAGCCCCGACCCGACGCCGTACCAGCCGGGCACGATCTGGCGGGACTGCGTCCAGCCGAACACCCACGGGATGGCGCGCAGCGACTCGATCGCGGCCGGGCCGGCGCCGCCGGTGGAACGCCGCGCCGGGCGCGAGCCGAGGTGCAGGTCGGCCAGCTCCTCGACGGGGGTGGAGGCCGCGAAGTACGCCGGCAGGTCGGGATGGTCGATCAGCTCGCGGTACGCCCGGTGCGACTGCGCGGACACCAGCGCCATGACCGCGTCCCACGTCCCGAGCTGGGCCGGGTCGGCGCGCGGGCCCTGGTGCAGCACCGTCGCCTCGAGGGTCGCGGCGAGCAGCAGCGCGAGGTTCTCGCGCGCCAGCAGCGGCAGCAGGTACTTGTCGCTGATCACCTCGCCCTGCTCGGTCACCTTGATCTCGCCGTCGAGCACCCCCCAGGGCTGGGAGAGCACCGCGTCGTACGTCGGCCCGCCGCCGCGCCCGACGGTGCCGCCGCGGCCGTGGAAGAGCCGCAGCCGTACGCCGTGCTGGCGCGCCACGTCCCGCAACCGGCGCTGCGCGAGGTGGATCTCCCACTGCGAGGTCGTGATGCCAGCGTCCTTGCAGGAGTCGGAGTAGCCGAGCATGACCTCCTGCACGTCGCCGCGCAGCGCTACGAGCTCGCGGTACGCCGGTACGTCGAGCAGCCCGGCCAGCAGGTCCCCGGCGGCGCGCAGCTCGTCGACGGTCTCGAGCAGCGGTACGAACCCGATCCGCGCCACCCCGCCGACCAGGTCGAGCAGCCCCGCCTCGCGCGCCAGCACGACCGCGGCGAGCACGTCGTCGACGCCCTTGGTCATCGAGATCACGTAGCTCTCGCACGCCTGCGCGCCGTGCCGGTCCAGCAGCTCGCGGATCGCCACGAACGTGCGGTACGTGGTCAGCGCGGGGCCGTCCAGCGGCGGCGGCGTGGCCGCGAGCGGCCGGCGCGCGGTGAGCTCCTTGGCGAGCAGCCGGGTGCGGTGCTCGCGCGGCAGGTCGGCGTACCGCCAGCCCTGCTCACCCAGCCGGTCGACGAGCGCGCCGACCGCGACGTGGTGGGCCTCGGCGTGCTCGCGCACGTCGAGGGTCGCCATCGACAGCCCGAGCGCGGCGACGGTGCGGATCGTCCGGGTGACGATCCCGCGGGCCGCGAGCTCACCGCGGTTGGCGAGCAGCGAGTCGCGTACCAGCAGCAGCTCGCCGAGCAGCTCGGCGGTGTCGACGTAGTCGTGGCCGGGCCGGTGCGGGCCGCCGTGGGTGGCGCGGTCGCGGGTGGCGAGCAGCTTGTGGCGGATGCAGGTGAGCTTGAGCCGGTACGGCTCCTCGGCGTTGATGCGCCGGAAGCGCGGGTCCAGCCCCTGCAGGGTGGCGAGGTCGGCGTCCAGGGAGGCCTGCAGCTCGGGGGTGACCTGGGCGATCCGCTCGCTGATCGACAGCTCGCCGGTGAGCCGGTCCAGCACCGGCAGCAGTGCGCGTACGCCCTGGATCCGCAGCAGGTCGCTGACCCGGCCGGTGACCTCGGGGGTGACGTACGGGTTGCCGTCCCGGTCGCCGCCGATCCACGAGCCGAACGAGAGCGGCTGCGCGTCGGGGGCCAGCTCCACCCCGACCGTGCGCAGTGCGGCGGCGGCGCGGTCCAGGACGTCGGGCAGCGGGCCGTGCAGTACTGCGCCCCGCGCGCCTCGTCCATCACCTCCGGGCGCTCCAGGCGCAGCTCGTCGGTCTGCCACAGCAGCTCGACGAGCTCGGCCGCGCGGGCCTCGGTGGCCGGGTCGTCCAGGGCGTGCGCCTCGGGCGAGGCGTCGATCGCGTCGGCCAGGCCCCGCAGCTTGAGCAGCACCGAGCGGCGGGCCGCCTCGGTGGGGTGGGCGGTGAACACCGGCCGGGCCCCGATCCGCCCGACCGCGGCGCTGACCTCGGCCAGGTCGGTACGCCCCTGCGCGAGCGCCTCGGCGATGCGCGCTGCGGAGCGGGCCAGCGGGTCGTGCGGGGCGGCGCGCAGGTCACGGCCGCGGTGCACCTGCTCGGCGACGTTGGCCAGGTGGAAGTACGCCGAGAACGCCCGGGCGAGCTGGATCGCGGTCGGCAGGTCGGCCTGCGAGAGCAGCGCCACGGTGCGCTGCAGGTCGGTGCGCGCGGTACGGCGTACCTGCTCCACCTGCGCCAGCAGCCCCTCGCCCTCCTGCCGTACCAGGGTCTGGCCGAGCAGCTCGCCGAGCCGGCGGATGTCGGCGCGCAGCGGCGCGTCGTCAGCGGGCGAGGACACGGGAGTCGACCCTACCGACCGGCCCCGGCGTGCTCCGCGTTGATCATGACGTCGTACGCCCTACTCCCCGTTGATCATGACGTCGTGGGTCGCTAACCGCGTTTCGGACCCACGACGTCATGATCAACGGGGCGGCACGGGGGCGGCGGGCGGTCAGAGGTCGACGACGGCCGGGGCGGCCACGGACCGGCGGGCCCGGACCAGCAGCCGGGCGACGACGTCGACGGCGACGAGCGCCACCAGACCCAGGGTGAAGGCGAGCAGCCCGCCGAGCGGGATCAGCGCGTACGACACGACGGTCACGAACGTCGCCGTACCGGGGATGGAGCGCAGCGTGCCGCGCAGCAGCACGGCCGCCGCCTGCGGGCCGTAGCCGTGGTGGGTCGCGGGCGCGACGACGGTGAGCACGACCGGCGCCCCGGCCAGTACGCCCGCCAGGCCGGCGCCGAGCAGCGGGGCGAGCGTGGTGAGGGTGAACACCAGCACGCCCGCGGTGAGCGCGCGCACCGGCAGGTCCCAGCGCGCCGGTCGCGGTACGCGTACCGCGGCGGCGGGGGCGGGCCAGGTCGCGAGCGCCACGACGACGGCGGCCACGACCACCACCAGGCGCAGCCACGTCGCCGCGACGAGTGAGAGCAGCAGCGGGCCCGCCACCGCGGCGACGAGCGCCACCGGAAGGGTGCGCCAGGCCGCACCGAGCCGCGCGGCGAGCCGGCCGTACGTGACGCAGAACAGCACGACCGACAGCAGCCCGGCGACGGTGCCCTGCGCGGCCGTCGTCGCCACCTGCGAGCCTTCGGTCAGCAGCAGCACGACCAGGAAGGGCCCGGCCTTCAGCGGCAGCCCGACGACCCGCCCCCCGATGCGGTGGCCGAACCGCTGCTGCACCAGCCCGGCGAGCAGCACGACCGCCGGGGTCAGCGCGATGCGCAGCAGGTAGACGGTCACGGCGTAGATCTTCCCACCCGCCGGCGGCTGGCTTGTCGCCTCGCGAAACGCGTTATCCCGTTACGCCCATTACGTGCTTGGGGCGGTGCATTTTGCGAGGGCGAGAGAGGGAGACGGCAATTGCGCGGTGGCGGTTTGCGTACATTGTGCGCGGCGTGCCATTGTTGGCGCGGCCGGTATTCCGCCCCCGGATGTTTCCGATTTTCTCGTCCACCGAACAGGAGCACGTGATGGCGCAAAAGGTGCAGGTCGTACTCGTCGACGACATCGACGGGAGTCCGGGCGACCAGACCGTGACGTTCTCCTATGCCGGGGTGTCGTACGAGATCGACCTTTCCGACGCGAATGCCGACAAGTTCGCCGACGCGTTGGCGCCGTACCTCGCGAATGCCCGCAAGGTGGGCGGTTCACGACGCGGCCGGCGGCGTGGTGCGGCTGCGCGTACCGGCGGCCCCTCGGCGAGCGACGTACGGGAGTGGGCGCGCAAGGAGGGCCTCGAGGTCAGCGAGCGCGGCCGGATCCCTGCGGACGTGCTCGAGCGGTACGAGGCCGCCCACTGAGCGACGCGCCGCGACCTCACCGCCCACCGGACGGTACGGTCCGGATCTGCCGCGGCGTGTTCACTCTGGGCGATGGCGCGGGCGGGCGGGAACACCGCCCGGCGTAGTCACGTTGCGCTCACCAAGAACCCGTGTGCGTGGCTGGCTAGCATGGAAGAGCAGCGTCGCCGCGGGGTGAGGAGAAGCGCACATGTTCGAGAGGTTTACCGACCGCGCGCGTCGGGTTGTCGTGCTGGCCCAGGAAGAGGCCCGCATGCTGAACCACAACTACATCGGCACCGAGCACGTCCTGCTCGGCCTCATCCACGAGGGCGAGGGAGTCGCGGCCAAGGCCCTGGAGTCTCTCGGCATCTCGCTGGAGGCCGTACGCCAGCAGGTCGAGGAGATCATCGGGCAGGGCCAGCAGGCTCCGTCCGGGCACATCCCGTTCACTCCGCGGGCCAAGAAGGTGCTCGAGCTCTCGCTGCGTGAGGCGCTGCAGCTCGGCCACAACTACATCGGCACCGAGCACATCCTGCTCGGGCTGATCCGCGAGGGCGAGGGCGTCGCCGCGCAGGTGCTGGTCAAGCTCGGCGCCGACCTGAACCGGGTCCGTCAGCAGGTCATCCAGCTGCTGTCCGGTTACCAGGGCAAGGAGCCGGCCGCCGCGGGCGGTCCCGCGGAGGGTACGCCGTCGACCTCGCTGGTGCTCGACCAGTTCGGCCGCAACCTCACCCAGGCGGCGCGGGAGAGCAAGCTCGACCCGGTCATCGGCCGCGAGCAGGAGATCGAGCGGGTGATGCAGGTGCTCTCCCGCCGTACCAAGAACAACCCGGTGCTGATCGGGGAGCCCGGCGTCGGCAAGACCGCGATCGTCGAGGGTCTGGCCCAGATGATCGTCAAGGGCGAGGTGCCCGAGACGCTCAAGGACAAGCACCTCTACACGCTCGACCTGGGCGCGCTCGTCGCCGGCAGCCGCTACCGCGGCGACTTCGAGGAGCGCCTGAAGAAGGTGCTCAAGGAGATCCGCACCCGCGGCGACATCATCCTGTTCATCGACGAGATGCACACGCTCGTCGGGGCCGGCGCCGCGGAGGGCGCGATCGACGCGGCGAGCATCCTCAAGCCGATGCTGGCGCGCGGTGAGCTGCAGACCATCGGTGCCACGACGCTCGACGAGTACCGCAAGTACGTCGAGAAGGACGCGGCGCTCGAGCGGCGTTTCCAGCCGATCCAGGTCAACGAGCCGACGTTGCCGCACACCATCGAGATCCTCAAGGGACTGCGTGACCGCTACGAGTCCCACCACCGGGTCTCGATCACCGACGCGGCCCTGGTCGCCGCGGCGACGATGGCCGACCGCTACGTCAGCGACCGGTTCCTGCCGGACAAGGCGATCGACCTGATCGACGAGGCCGGCTCGCGGCTGCGTATCCGCCGGATGACCGCGCCGCCGGACCTGCGCGAGTTCGACGAGCGGATCGCGGACGTACGGCGCGAGAAGGAGTCGGCGATCGACGCGCAGGACTTCGAGCGTGCCGCTTCGCTGCGGGACAAGGAGAAGAACCTGCTCGCCGAGAAGGCGACCCGCGAGCGGGAGTGGAAGGCCGGCGACATGGACGTCGTCGCCGAGGTCGACGAGGAGCTGATCGCCGAGGTACTCGCCGCCTCGACCGGCATCCCGGTGTTCAAGCTCACCGAGGAGGAGTCGGCGCGGCTGCTGAAGATGGAGGACGAGCTGCACAAGCGCGTCATCGGGCAGGCGCAGGCCATCAAGGCGCTCTCGCAGGCGATCCGCCGTACCCGCGCCGGGCTCAAGGACCCGAAGCGCCCCGGTGGTTCATTCATCTTCGCCGGCCCGTCCGGTGTCGGGAAGACCGAGCTGTCCAAGACGCTCGCGGAATTCCTGTTCGGTGACGAGGACGCGCTCATCCAGCTCGACATGAGCGAGTTCAGCGAGAAGCACACCGTGTCCCGGCTGTTCGGCTCTCCGCCCGGATATGTCGGTTATGAAGAAGGTGGCCAGCTCACCGAGAAGGTGCGGCGCAAGCCGTTCTCGGTGGTGTTGTTCGACGAGGTGGAAAAGGCTCACCCGGACATCTTCAACTCGCTGCTGCAGATCCTCGAGGACGGCCGGCTCACCGACAGTCAGGGCCGGGTCGTCGACTTCAAGAACACCGTCATCATCATGACGACGAACCTCGGTACGCGCGACATCTCCAAGGGCGTGAACCTCGGGTTCGCCGCGGGCGACGACACGATCTCGTCGTACGAGCGGATGAAGGCCAAGGTGCACGACGAGCTCAAGCAGCATTTCCGGCCGGAGTTCCTCAACCGCATCGACGACACGATCGTGTTCCACCAGCTCACGCCGGCGGAGATCGTGAAGATCGTGGACCTGATGGTCGCGAACCTCGACGCGCGGCTGCGGGACCGGGACATGGGCATCGAGCTCACCCAGCCCGCGAAGGAGCTGCTGGCCGAGAAGGGCTACGACCCGGTCCTCGGCGCTCGCCCGCTGCGGCGCACGATCCAGCGGGAGATCGAGGACCAGCTCTCGGAGAAGATCCTCTTCGGCGAGCTGAGCTCCGGGTCGATCGTGGTCGTCGACGCGGAGGGCGAGGGCGAGGAGCGCGGCTTCGTCTTCCGTGGCGAGGACAAGGCCGAGCTGCCCGACGAGATCCCGGTGGCGACCGCCGAGTCCGGCGAGTAGCGGGCTCGCGGTCGGCGCCCGACCGCGGATTTCATGATCGGGAGAACGAAACCGTAGTCGAACCGGGGTGATCCACCGGCTGTGCCGCACGCACGGCGGGCGATCGGCCGGGAAGGTTACGCGTTCGTTCTCCCGATCATGGTTCCGGGTCGTCCACAGCTCCGCCAGGTGTTCGCCGATCCACAGCGGAGCGTCCGGTCCGGCCGCCGGCCGGTCCGGTGGCGCACGCTGCGCTCGTGGAACGGGACGGGCCCGAACTGGCGCGCCGGGGTGAACTGCGCGCTCGTGGAGTGAGCGCATGGCGTGAGGCGCGGCTGGTCCGGACCGGGGAGTGGTCCCGGGTCTACGGCGACGTCGTAGCGGCCGGCCCGGCGGACGCCGAGGATGTGGTGCGCGCCGCGTTGCTCGCCGCTGCGCCGGACGTCGCGCTCACCGCCGAGAGCGGAGCCCAGCTCTGGCTGGACCGGACGCTGTCCTTCCCAGTCCAGCTGGCCGTCCCGCACGGCCGCCGATTCCCCGAGACGGCGCAGGTCCGGTTCCACCAGCTGCGCGAGTGGATACCTCCGGTGCGCTACCGCGACCTGCCCGTGCACCCGCCCGCGAAGGTCGCCGCCGCCGTCGCCGCCGGTACCGCGCGGGAGGCCGACCGGCGGGCGCTGGTGACCGCCCTGGTGCAGCGCGGCCTGACCACCGCGGGTGAGGTCGCCGCTGCCGCGGGCCGAACGCCACGACGGGTCCGCGGCCAGGTCCGCCGGCTGGTCGAGGAGGTGCTGGCCGGGGCCCATTCCGGCCCGGAGGCCGCGCTGTGGCGGCACATCGTGGAGGCACGGCTGCCGGTACCGGTGCTGAACCACCCGCTGCGCGGCGGCGCGCGCAGCCTCGACGGGTACCTCGCGCAGCTGGACGCGGGCTACGAGGTCCAGAGCACTACCCATCACGCCGGGACCTGGCGGGAGGACACCCGCCGGTTGTCCGAGATCGCTGGTCAGCGACGGGATCGTGCTGCTGCTGATCATGGTGGAGGACATCGAGCGACGCCCCGACTCGGTGCTGCGGGATCTGGAGGGGTTCTGGCGCAACCGGGCTGCCGAGCTCCATCGCCCGTACCCGCGCTTCGTGGCACCGCCGCAGTGGCGCCCGGCTGGTGGGCCGCAACCATGATCAGGAGAACGAGAACGTAGTCGGTCGACGAGATATCGGTCGAATCCGGGGTCCGCGGCGTGGGTGCCGCCGGTTCGACTACGCGTTCGTTCTCCCGATCATGGTCAAGGCGCGTGGTCGACCCGCTGGCCACGCTCTGAGACCCGACGTCACTGTCCTGGTGGCGGTGTACGGGCCGTTTCGGGCCGGATTCTCCACCACCAGGACAGTGACGTCGGTAGGTCAGCGGGGGAGGGCGTACGTGCCGTCGGGCAGCGGGTCGGCCAGGCCGTCGGCGACCAGGCCGTCGAGGGCGCGGGCGCGCTGCGCGGCGTCGGGCCACACCGCGTCGAGGCGCGCGGCCGGTACCGGGTGCTCGCTGGTGCGCAGCTCGGCCAGCAGCAGGCCGCGGACCTGACGGTCGGTCCCGGCGAACCGCTGCGGGCGCCGGCGCGGACCGTCGTACGCCGGCCGGCCCGCGAGCCGCCACTCGCATCGGGACGCGACCGGGCAGGACCCGCACGCCGGGTTCCTGGCCGTGCACACCAGCGCACCGAGCTCCATCACCGCCGCCGCCCACTGCGCGGCCGCGGCGTCGTCCTGCGGCGCGAGCGCGTCCGCCGCGGCGCGCTCGCCGACCGTCACCGACGGGCCGGGTGCCGCTCGGCCGTGGAGCACCCGGGCGAGCACCCGGCGCACGTTGGTGTCGAGCACGACCGCGCGACGGCCGTACGCGAACGCGAGCACCGCGGACGCCGTGTAGTCGCCGACCCCGGGCAGCGCGCGTAGCGCCTGATACGTGTCGGGGACCTGCCCGCCGTGCTCGGCGACGCAGGCCCGCGCCGCGGCGGCCAGCCACAGCGCCCGCCGCGGGTACCCGAGCCGGCCCCAGGCGCGGATGACCTCGTCCGCCGGCGCAGCGGCGAGGGCCGCCGGCCGCGGCCACCGCGTCACCCAGTCCCGCCACACCGGCAGCACCCGGGCGACCGGGGTCTGCGCGAGCATCACCTCGGAGACCAGCACCCCCCAGGGCGTACGGTCCGCCGCCCGCCACGGCAGGTCGCGGGCGTGCCGGGCGTACCAGTCGAGCACCGCGGGTACGAGGGGAGCGAGCACCGCCGCAGTACAGCAGGAACGCGCCACGCCCGCGGCGGCGGCCGGTAGCGTTCGCCCGGTGAGCAGCGTCATCCGCCCGGTCGGCCCGCAGCCGCCCGCCGTGTACTGGGTACGGCGGGTGGTCACGCTCGTCGTGCTGGCGGCGGTGGTCGCCGGTGTCGTCTGGTTCCTCGGCGGCCGCGGCAGCGGCGACCCCGGCCCGGACGGCGCCGCCCCCGCCACCTCGATGACGCCCGGCCCGACCCGTACCAGCACCCCGACCACCAGCACGAGCCCCACGCCCACCAAGACCCGTACCAAGGCGCCCGACACGTCGCCGACGACGACCACCTCGCCGAGCCGCTCCGGCACCCACGTCGCAGCCTGCCGCGACAAGGACATCAAGGTGACCGCGTCCACGGACGCCGCGACCTACCGGGTCGGTGACACCCCGGCGCTGCGGATGCGGATCACCAACGTGTCGGACACGTCCTGCCGGCGCGACGTCGGCTCGGCGCCCAACGAGCTGATCGTGAACAAGGGCACCACGCGCTTCTGGTCCAGCGACGACTGCAACCCGCGCGGTACGTCCGACGTGGTCGTGCTCGCGCCCGGGCAGGCGTACTCGGTCAGTCTCACCTGGCTCGGCGAGGGCTCCTCACGCGGCTGCCCGGCCGACCCGCCGGAGGCGGACGCCGGCTCGTACAGCCTCGTCGGGCGCAACGGCGACGTGCTCTCCGCCCCCGCCCGGTTCTCGCTGACCTGAGCGCCCAAGTCGCTCAAGCGGCCCGGCGCACCTGTCGATCTGACCCGTACACCTTCGCGTGACCGGGCAGCTCCGCGCGGACCCGCTCCACGGGTGTTGCGATGAGGAGGTACGCGTGCTGCAGGCGTCGCCGCCCGCGGGCACCGGGACACGCGGCGCAGGCGTACCTGACCGCGCGCTAGAGGTCGTCGTCGTCGCGGCGACCCGGGTACGCCAGACCCGCCTGCAACGCCTGCTGGAACTGGCCGGGGTCGCCGTCCTCGGCCAGGCCCGCGACAGTGACGGCACCCTCGAACTGCTCGCCCGGGTGCAGCCGCACGTGCTCGTGCTCGACCTGCCACCGCACGCCGGCGGGCTCGAGCTCGTCGAACGGCTGATGGCCCGGCGCCCGCTGCCCATCGTGCTCACCGGGGCGGCCGCGGTAGACCCGGGCGCCAGCCTCGCGCTCGGCGCCGTCGACGTCCTCTCGCCGCAGGAGGAGGGCGGCCCGCCCGCCGACCAGGCGCTGCGGCTGCTGCGCCACCTGCAGGTGGCCAGCCGGGTACGGGTCATCACCCACCCGCGCGGCCGGCTGCCCAGCCGCCGTACCGCGGACACTCCCGAGCACCCGGGGCAGCCCGGCACCGGCGCGGTACGCGCGCCCGGCCCCGGCCCGATCGTCGCGATCGGCGCCTCGACCGGCGGACCACCGGCACTTGCCACCCTGCTCGCCGCGCTGCCCGCGGACCTGCCGGCGCCGGTCGTCGTCGTGCAGCACATGGCGGACGGCTTCGTCGCGAGCCTCGCCACCTGGCTCGGCGGCGTGTCCAACTGCCCGGTCAGCGTCGCCGAGGACGACCAGCGGCTGGTCCCGGGCCGGGTCGTCATCGCCCCGAGTCATGCCAACCTCGAGCTCGGCGCCGGCGGGCGCGTACAGCTGACCGCGCCCCGACCGGGCCAGCTGCACGTGCCGGAGGTCGACACCACCTTCCTGTCGGTCGCCGAGCGGTACGGAGCGCGGGCCGTCGGCGTCCTGCTCACCGGCATGGGCCGCGACGGCGCGGTCGGGCTGCGCGCGATGCGCGACGCCGGGGCGTACACCATCGGCCAGGACGAGCAGTCGTGCGCCGTGTGGGGCATGCCGGCCGCGGCCCGGTCCCTGGGCGCGGTACGCGCGGAGCTGCCGCTCGCGCAGATCGCCGAGGCGATCGCCACCGCCGTGGCCAAGATCGCCGTACCGGCGCGGGAGCCGGCATGAACCTGATGGCCGCCTCGCGCCCCCGCGAGCTCTCCGACAGCGAGTACGTCGCGCTCTGCGGCTACCTGGCGAGGGAAGCGGGGCTGGTCTTCGACGGCAGCCGCCGCACCGCGCTGTCCGCGATCGTCACCGACCGGCTGATCGCGACGGGCGCGGCGGACGTCGGCGCGTACCTGGCCTACGTGGCGCGTTCGGCCGCCGCCGACGCCGCGACCGAGCGCCAGGCGCTGCTCGACGCGGTGACCATCCCGGAGACCCACTTCTTCCGCAATCCCCCGCAGATGACGGCCCTGCGGGAGCGGCTGCTCCCCGAGCTGATGCGCCGCGCCGTCGCCCGCGGCCGGCCGCTGGCCGTGTGGAGCGCCGGCTGCTCGACCGGCGAGGAGCCGTACTCCCTGGCGATCCTGGCTGCGGAGGTCGCCGCCGAGCTCGGCGCCGGCCCGCCGGTCCAGGTGCTGGCCACCGACGTCTCGAGCCGGGCGATCGCGGCGACCGAGCGGGCCCGCTACGCCGGGCGCTCGCTCTCCTACACGTCCCCGGCGATGCTCGAGCGGTGGTTCCGCCCGCTGCCGGACGGGTCGTACGAGGTGGCGCCCGAGCCGCGCGCGCTCGTCACCACCCGGCTGCACAACCTGGTGACCGAGCCGGCGCCGGCGCCCGAGGGCTCGCTCGACCTGATCGTCTGCCGCAACGTCACCATCTACTTCAGCCGCGACACCATGCGCGAGCTCGTCGGGCGGATGCACCGGGCGCTGGCACCGGGCGGGTACCTCGTCGTCGGGCACGCCGAGACGCTGTGGCAGGTCACCGACGCGTTCACGCTCGTCTCGCTCGGTGACGCGTTCGCGTACCGCAAGGACACCCCGGCCGACCTCTCCGAGCCGGTCGTGCAGACCCCGCCGCGCCGGACCCGCCCCGCAACCCCGCGGGTGCGTCGCCGTACCGCCGAACGCCCGGCACCCCGCCCGGTGCCGCCGCCGGACGACCTGCCCGACCCGGACGGCGCGGGGACGCTGCTCGCGCAGGCGCGCCTCGCCATGGACCAGGCGCGGTACGCCGAGGCGGCCCGGCTCGCCGAGCAGGCCGCCGCCGCCTCGCCGTTCGAGGTCCGCGCATACGTCGTCGAGGGCACCGCCCGCACCACGGTCGGCGACGACCGCGGCGCGCTCATCGCGCTGCGCAAGGCGGTCTACCTGTCCCCGCGCGCGGGGGACGCGCGGTTCCTGCTGGCCGGGGCGCTCGCCCGGTGCAGCGAGCCGGCGGCGGCGGCCCGCGAGTACCGCGCGGCGGCCGCGACCCTGCCGGGCACGCCACCGGCGGACCTGGCTCCGTTGCTCGACGGGTGCGACACGCAGGAGCTCGTCGCGCTGTGCCGCCGGCTCGCCGACGAGTGCGAGCGCCGGGCCGGCAGCGAGGAAGGAGGCCCGGGATGATCGACGGTTACGTGATGTTCGAGGTGGGCGCGACGACCTTCGCGGTCGCCGTCGTCTCGGTACGGGAGGTGCTGCGCGTCTCGGACGTGCAGCTGCTGCCCAGCAGCGAGCGCACCGTCGCCGGCCGCGAGCTGGCGCTCGTGGACGCCCGCGGACGCGCCGTACCGGTGCTCGACCTGCGCCGAGACGCGGACCTGGCGGGGGACGTGCTGCTCGCACGGGAGGACGACCGCGCCGGACTGGTCGTCGACCGCGTGACGGCGGTCGTACGACCGGGCGAGCTCAGCGCCGAGACCGCGCCCGAGCTCGCGTTGCCGTCGTACGCGGTGGGGCTGTTGCGCCCTGCCGATGGCGGCCCGCCGGTGCTGCTCGTCACGCTGCCCGCCGTCGCGTCCGCCACCGACGAGCCGGACCGCTCCGAGCCGGCGCTGGGCGAACCGGTCCTGCACGCGGGCTGAGCGACCGCGGGACCCGGCCAGCCGGCCCGACCGGTGTTGGCGGGTCAGTGCGGGGTTTACCTGCCGTACGCCCGCCACTCCTGGGGCGGACTGGTGTTGGCGGGTCAGCGTGGGGTTTACCTGCCGTACGCCCGCCATTCCTGGGGTCGTCGGGTGTTGGCGGGTCAGTGCGGGGTTTACCTGCCGTACGCCCGCCATTCCTGGGGTCGTCGGGTGTTGGCGGGCCAGCGGGGGGGTTTAGCTCCCGTACGCCCGCCATTCCTGGGGCCGACGGGTGTTGGCGGGTCAGCGCGGGGTATATCCCCCGTACGCCCGCCATTCTCGGGGCCGACCGGTGTTGGCGGGTCAGCGTGGGGTTTACCTGCCGTACGCCCGCCATCCCTGGGACGGCCGGTGTTGGCGGGTCAGCGCGGGGTTTAGCCCCCGTACGCCCGCCACTCATGGGCCGACGGGTGTTGGCGGGTCAGTGCGGGGTTTAGCCCCCGTACGCCCGCCACTCACGGGCCGACTGGTGTTGGCGGGTCAGCGTGGGGTTTACCTGCCGTACACCCGCCATTCCTGGGGTCGTCGGTGTTAGCGGGCCAGCGCGGGGTCTGCAGGCTGCGTACGCCCGCCGATCACGTCCCTGCCGGTTCAGACGTAGCGTTCGAGGATGCTCGACTCGGCCAGCCGGGACAGCCCCTCGCGGATGGAGCGCGCCCGGGTCTCGCCGACCCCCTCCACGTGCTGCAGGTCGTCGATGCTCGCGGCGAGCAGCTTCTGCAGGCTCCCGAAGTGATCGACGAGCCGGTCGAGGACCACGTCGGGCAGCCGTGGCACCCGGGCGAGCAACCGGAACCCGCGCGGGGAGATCGCCTGGTCCAGCGAGTCGTTCGACCCGCCGAGCCCGATGGCGCGCGAGACAAGCGAGACGTCGAGCAGCTCGGTGCCCGGTACGGCATCGAGCGCCTCGAAGGCCTCGGCCAGGCTGCGGGCGCGCCGGCCGGTCGTCGGCAGGTAGTCGCGCAGCACCAGCTCGCGGTCCGCCTCGACCCCGGCGACCAGCTCGTCGACCTGCAGCGAGAGCAGCCGCCCGTCCGCGCCGAGCTCGACGACGTAGCCGTCGAGCTCGCGGGAGATCCGGCGCACCATCTCGAGGCGCTGGACCACGCTCGCGACGTCGCGGACGGTGACCAGGTCCTCGATCTCGAGGGCGGAGAGGGTCCCGCTCACCTCGTCCAGGCGCATCTTGTAGCGCTCCAGCGTGGCGAGCGCCTGGTTGGCCCGGGACAGGATCGCGGCGGAGTCCTCGAGGACGTAGCGGCGCCCGGCGACGTACAGGGCGATGATGTTCATCGACTTGCTGACACTGATGACCACGAAGTCGGTCTGCTTGGCGACCCGGTCGGCGGTGCGGTGGCGGGTGCCCTGCTCGTCGGTGGGGATGTCCGGGTTGGGCAGCAGCTGTACGGCCGCGCGCAGCAGCTTGGTCGCCGCCGCGTCGCAGATCACCGCGCCGTCCATCTTCGAGAGCTCGCGCAGCCGTTGCGCGGTCAGGTCGACGTCGAGGCGGAAGCCGCCGCTGGCCATGTCCTCGACGACCTTGTCGATGCCCAGTACCACCAGCCCGCCGGTACGGCCGCGCAGGATCCGCTCCAGCCCGTCACGCAGCACGGTTCCCGGCGCGACCTGCGCGACGGCGGCGCGGAGCCGGGCGTCGGGGTCGGGGATCGGCTTGTCCGTGGGTGACACGGGACTCTCCTGTCATCGGCTACGGCGTGTCGGGCCCCGGTCAGGTGCGCGCCGCAGTCACGGCGATCCTATCGAGCCGCGTGCAGCGCCCGGCGCACGAAGGAGCGCGGCTCGCGCGGCCCCGCTCCTGCGCATCGCGAGGTCAGCGGTCCGTGCCGGTGGCCAGCAGCAGCTCGAACGCCTCGGCGACGTGGGTGACCTCGCGTACGGCAAGGCCCTCCGGGCCCGGGCCGGAGTCGGGCGGGACGAGCGCGAAGCCGAAACCGAGCCGGGCCGCCTCGGCGAGCCGGCGCGCGGTGCCGGTGACCCGGCGGATCTCACCGGACAGCCCGACCTCCCCGAACGCGACGAGCCGGGGGTGCACCATGCGGTTGCCGTGGCTCGAGCCGACGGCGAGCGCGATCGCGAGGTCGGCGGCCGGCTCGCGCAGCCGTACGCCGCCGACCGTCGCGGTGTAGAGCTCGTTGCGCGCGCCGATGAACAGCCGCTGCTTGTCGAGCACCGCCGTCACCATCGCGACGCGCGCGGTGTCCAGCCCGGAGCTCTGCCGGCGCGGGCTGGGGACGTTCGTCC
Source organism: Candidatus Nanopelagicales bacterium (assembly GCA_017848795.1). Classification (GTDB taxonomy): domain Bacteria; phylum Actinomycetota; class Actinomycetes; order S36-B12; family CAIYMF01; genus JAFIHG01. Next base: position 26,071 of record JAFIHG010000048.1, read on the forward strand.
CGACGGTCAGCGCCTGCACCTCCGCGAGCAGCGGCCGGGTCCCTTCCAGCGCGACCGTCACGCAGCTGCCGGGCGCCGGCGCGGAGCGCTGGGTCAGGAACAGCCCGGTCGGGTCGGGCATCCCCCAGATGCCGTCCTCGGCGAGCTCGAAGCAGCCGACCTCGTCGGCCGGGCCGTAGCGGTTCTTCAGCGCCCGCACCAGCCGGAGCCGCGCGTGGCGGTCGCCCTCGACGTGCAGTACGACGTCGACGAGGTGCTCGAGGGTGCGCGGGCCGGCGACCGAGCCCTCCTTGGTGACGTGCCCGACGATGATCGTCGCCATGCCGCGCGCCTTGGCGGCGCGGATCAGCGCGGCGGTGACCTCGCGGACCTGGGTCACGCCGCCGGCGCTGCCCTCGACCTCCGCCGCGGCGACCGTCTGCACGGAGTCGACGACCAGCAGGCCCGGGGACACCGCCTCGACGTGGCCGAGCACCGCCGCCAGGTCGGTCTCGGCCGCCAGGAACAGGTGGGGGGAGAGGGAGCCGACGCGGTCGGCCCGCAGCCGTACCTGGGCGGCGGACTCCTCGCCCGTGACGTAGAGCGCCCGGTGCCCAGGATCCCCGCAGCGCGCGGCGACCTCGAGCAGCAGCGTCGACTTGCCCACGCCCGGCTCTCCGGCCAGCAGCACGACCGACCCGGGGACCAGGCCGCCGCCGAGCACGCGGTCGAGCTCGTCGAGACCCGTCGGTCGTGCCACCGCGGCCTCGGTCCCGACCTCGCCGATCGGTCGTGCAGGCTCGGTGACCGGCCCGGGCCGGATCTCGCGCAGCTTGGGAGCGCCCACCTCCTCCACGCTTCCCCAGGCCTGGCACTCCCCGCACCGGCCGACCCACTTGCCGGTGCTCCACCCGCACTCCGCGCACCGGTACGCCGGTGCGCTCCTGCTCTTCGTCACGCCCGGCACGTTAGAGGGCAGCACCGACAACGCCGAGAAGCGCGCCGAGAACACCCCGGTAACACCGGCAACACGACAACACCGGCCATACCGACAGCGCAGCGCCCCGTACCGCGCGTTGCGGTACGGGGCGCCGGTGATGGATGCCGCTCGGGTCAGGCGCTCTGCGCCTCGACCTCGGTGTGCTTCTCGGTGGTCTCGGTGTTCTCGGTGTCGCCGGTGGTCTCGACGGCGGCGAGCTGGGGCGTGTCCCCGCCCTTGGTCACCGTGATCCGGCGGGCGTCGTTGCGCGCGTACGCGTCCGTGACCCGCACCGTGAGCACGCCGTTGTCGTACGAGGCGCGCAGCGCGTCGGCGCTCACGTGCGCCGGCAGCGTGAAGCTGCGCCGGAACGCGCCGTACCGCACCTCGCGCAGCGTGCGGCCCTCGGCCTGCTCGGCACGCTCGTCACGGCGCTCGCCGCTCACCACCAGCCGGCCGCGGTCCAACTCCACCGTCACGTCGCGGTCCGGGTCGAGGCCGGCGAGGTCCAGGCGGACCAGCGCGTCGTCGCTGTCGCGCTCCACGTCGGCGGACGGGGTGAACCCGGTGGCTGGCGTGAACGCCGACCTCACGATCGCGTCGAAGTCGGCGAACGGGTCGCGTCGGGTCCAGAGCGAGAGTGTGCTCATTGGTTGTCCTCCTCGGAAATGTCAGCGGGGAGTCGATCGACTCCTACTTGACATAACGTCGAAGCGGCGGTGGGCATTCCCGCCGGGTCGTGGCCGACCGTCAGGGGTCGGCAGGGTGCGGCGCGTGGCCGGGCAGCGGCGCCGGCCGGCGCCCGCGCCCGCTGGCCGTCGGGCGGGAGCGGGCGGCCGCGATGGCCGCCTCGCGCGCCTCGCAGTGCCGTACCAGCTCGTCGTACGCGGGTTGCCCCATCAGCGCGACGAGCGTCGCTCGTTCGGTCACGTAGACGGGGTCGGACGCGGTGTGCGCGATCGGGTCGCCGGTGCAGTACCAGTCGAGGTCGTGCCCGCCCGGTCCCCAGCCGCGCCGGTCGTACTCGCCGATCGAGACGACGAGCACCTCGGTGTCGTCCGGGCGCGTCACGCGTTCGTAGCTGCGCCGGATGGGCAGCTGCCAGCACACGTCCGGCTTCGTCTCGGTGATCTCGCGGCCGGTACGCAGTGCGAGCCCGTGCAGGGCGCAGCCTTCACCGCCCGGAAAACCCTTGCGGTTGAGGAAGATACAGGCGCCGTCCACCACCCGGGTCTTGCGTGCGCCGTCCTCGTCGGTCTCGACGATCCCACCGCCGGCGCCCTTGCGGCGGGCGGTACGCGCGTACTGCCAGTGCTCCTCGTCGAGCTGCTCGGCCCACCGGCGGGTGCGCTTCTCGTCGGCCTTGTCCGAGAAGTGCGCGCCGAGCGTGCAGCAGCCCGCGTCTGGCTGCGAGCGGTCGATGCCTTTGCAGCCGCGGCCGAAGATGCACGTCCACCGGGACGTGAGCCAGGTCAGGTCGCAGCGGAACACCTGGTCGGCGTCGGTCGGGTCGGGGAACTCCACCCAGGCGCGGGGGAAGTCGAGCGGCACCTCGGGCACCCGCCGACCCTACGTCGTACGCCCCGGCATCCCGCAGCCGCAACAGCAGCCGCCCCATCACCAATGTCCGCGACCCGCTCGCGAGACGCCTGTCCCGCCGTTGGAGGCGGGACAGAACGGAGGCCAAACAGCACGGTAGCGTCGTATCCATGCGCCTCGGAGTGCTCGACGTGGGGTCGAACACCGTGCACTTTCTCGTCGTCGACGCGCACCCCGGTGCCGCGCCCCTGCCGGCGCACGCCAGCAAGCTCGAGCTGCGGCTGGCCCAGCGGGTCGACGACGACGGCCGGGTCGGGGCCGCTGTCGTCGACGAGTTGTGCGCGTTCGTCGCCGAGTCGCTGCGGTCGGCCGACGACCTGGGGGTCACCGAGATCACCGCGTTCGCGACCTCGGCGGTACGCGATGCCCGCAACGGCGCGAAGGTGATCCGGGCCGTACAGGAGCGGACCGGGGTCGAGTTGCGTGCGCTCGCCGGCGAGGAGGAGGCGCGCCTGACGTTCCTCGCGGTGCGCCGGTGGTACGGCTGGTCCAGCGGGCGGCTGCTCGTCGTGGACATCGGCGGCGGCAGCCTCGAGCTCGCCGCCGGTGAGGACGAGGCGCCTTCGGTCGCGCTGTCGCTGCCGCTCGGTGCCGGGCGGTTGACCCGCGGCCGGTTCCACAGCGATCCGCCCGGCGAGCAGGAGGTACGCGAGCTGCGTACCCGGGTGCGGGTGGACGTCGCCGAAGTCGTCTCGCCCCTGGCCCGCGTCGGGCGTCCACTGCACGCGGTGGGCACGAGCAAGACGTTCCGCCAGCTGGCGCGCATCGCGGGGGCCGCGCCGAGCAGCGAGGGTCCGTACGTCCGGCGCGAGCTGCGCCGGAGCGACCTGCACACCTGGTTGCCCAAGCTCGCGGCCATGACGGCCGCCGAGCGCGCGCTGATCCCGGGGGTGAGCGAGGGTCGTGCCGAGCAGCTGGTGGCGGGTGCTGTCGTCGCGGAGGCAGTGATGGACCTGCTGGACGTGCCGGCGGTGGAGATCGCGCCGTGGGCGCTGCGGGAAGGTGTCATCCTGCGGCGGCTGGACACCCTCGCGCCGGCCGGCCGCGACGGGCAGGAACCGTGACGGCCGACGCGGTGCAGGACGCGCCGGCCATCACCGGGCTCACCGCCGAGCAGGTCGCCGAGCGGGTGGCGGCCGGTCAGACCAACGTCGTACCGGACACGCACTCGCGCAGCTTCGCGAGCATCCTGCGCGCCAACACGCTCACCTACTTCAACCTGCTGATCGGCGTGCTGTGGGTGCTGATGCTGCTGTCGGCACCGCTGATCGACTCGCTGTTCGGGTTGGTGATCGTCGTCAACACCGGCATCGGCGTGTTCCAGGAGTGGCGTGCGGCGCGCACGCTCGCCCGGCTCTCGGTGATCGGGCAGGTGCGGCCCACGGTGCGCCGCGACGGCCGCGAGGTCGAGGTGGCGCCGGCGGAGCTGGTCCTCGACGACGTCGTGGTGCTGCGGTTGGGCGACCAGCTGCTCGTCGACGGCGAGGTGCTGGCGAGCGACGGGCTGGAGATCGACGAGTCGCTGCTTACCGGCGAGGCCGACCCGGTGGGCAAGACCGCCGGTGACGAGGCGATGTCCGGGTCGTTCGTCGTCGCCGGCGGCGGCGTGATGCGCGCGACGAAGGTGGGCCGCGACTCGTACGCCGCCGGGCTCGCCGAGCAGGCCCGCCAGTTCTCCACCACCCGCTCGGAGCTGGCCGGCTCGATCCAGCGCTTCATCCGGCTGGTGTCGTACGCGCTGGTGCCCATCGGCGTGCTGCTGTTCGTCTCGCAGTTCCGCACCAACGACGGGCGGATCCGCGACGCCATCGCCGGCACGGTGCCCGGGGTCGTGACGATGGTGCCCGAGGGGCTGGTGCTGCTCACCTCGATCGCGATGGCTGTCAGCGTGATCCGGCTGGCCCGTAAGCGCGCGCTCGTACAGGAGATGCCCGCGGTCGAGGTGCTCGCCCGGGTGGACGTGGTGTGCGTGGACAAGACCGGCACGCTGACGGCGCCGGGCATGCACCTGCGCGAGGTCGTCCCGCTGTCCGATCCGGATGAATGTGGCAGGAGTCCGTCAAGAACGGACTCCTGCCACATTCATCCGGAACTGGAGGAGGTGCTGGGGGCGATCGCGGCGGCCGAGCCGGACCCGAACCCGACGTTGGCGGCGATCGCCGAGGCGTACCCCGACGGGGGATCCTGGCGGCTGGACGACGCGGTGCCGTTCTCGAGCGCGCGCAAGTGGTCCGCCGCGACGTTCGAGGAGCACGGCTCGTACGTCATCGGCGCCCCCGAGCTGCTGCTCGCCGCCGACGACCCGGTACGCGAGCGCGCCGACGGGTACGCGGGCGGCGGCGCACGGGTGCTGCTGCTCGCCTCCTCCGCCGACCGGCCCTCGGTGGCGGACGGCCCGGGACGGCTCACCCCGCTCGCGCTGCTCGTCATCGACCAGCAGCTGCGCCACGACGCGGCCGACACCGTGCAGTACTTCCAGGACCAGGGCGTCACCGTCAAGGTGATCTCCGGGGACAACCCGGTCACCGTGGGCGCGATCGCCAAGGCCGCCGGCATCCCGCAGTCCGGCCCGCCGGTCGACGCCCGCGAGCTGCCCGAGGACGACGCCGCGCTCGAGGCGGCCGTGGACGGGTCGCACGTCTTCGGCCGGGTGACCCCGGCGCAGAAGCGGGCGATGGTCGGCGCGTTGCAGCGCCGCGGCCACACCGTCGCGATGACCGGCGACGGCGTCAACGACGTGCTCGCCCTCAAGGACGCCGACCTCGGCATCGCGATGGGCTCCGGCGCCGGCGCGACCCGCGCCGTGGCGCAGATCGTGTTGCTGGACGACCAGTTCTCGGTCATGCCCTCGGTCGTCGCCGAGGGCCGCCGGGTCCTGGGCAACATCGAGCGGGTGTCGGACCTCTACCTGACCAAGAGCTTCTACGCGATGGTCGTCTCGGTCACCACGGTGCTGCTGCAGGTCCCGTTCCCGTTCCTGAACCGGCACCTGACCCTCGTCACCGCGTTCACCATCGGCATCCCCTCGTTCTTCCTCGCGCTGATGCCGAACACCGAGCGGTTCCGCAAGGGTTTCTTCAAGCGGGTCGTCGTCTTCGCGCTGCCGGCCGGCGTGACGTGCGCGCTGTCGGCGTACGCCTCGTACGGGCTCGCGCTCGCCGCCGGCAGCGACACCGCGATGGCGCGGGCCTGTGCGTCGTACACCCTGTTCGTCGTCGCCTGGTGGGTCCTCGTGCTGGTCGCCCGGCCGTGGAGCCCGCTGCGCATCCTGATCTGCCTGGCCATGGTCGCCGGGTTCGCGGGCGTGGTGCTGATCCCGTTCCTCAACCGGCTGTTCTCGCTGAACGTCGGCGCGGACCGCACCGCGCTGCTCGCCCTCGGCGTCGGGGTCGTCGGTGCCGCCGTCGTCACGGTCGTACGGCTCGCGGTACGCCGCTGGCGCGACCCGGTCCCGGCCGGCTTCACCCGGATCACCTGATGTCCGCGGCGCTGGTGACCCTGTCGACCGCGTCGACCTACCCCGACTCGACAGCGGCGGCGTTCGAGGTGGCGGCCCGGCTCGGTTTCGACGGGGTCGAGGTCATGGTCGGCACCGACGCCGACTCCCAGGACCCCGACGCGTTGCAGCGGCTCGCCGACCGCTACCAGGTACGGATCACCAGCGTCCACGCCCCGTGCCTGCTCATCAGCCAGCGGGTGTGGGGCAGCGAGCCGTGGCCCAAGCTCGAACGGGCCCGCCGCGCCGCCGAACAGCTCGGGGCCGACACTGTCGTGGTGCACCCCCCGTTCCGCTGGCAGCGCGACTACGCCCGGGAGTTCGTCACGGGGATCGAGCGGATGGCGCAGGAGACCGCCGTACGGTTCGCGGTAGAGAACATGTTCCCCTGGCGTGCCGCCTCCCGCGCGTTCGCCGCGTACTCCCCGGGCTGGGACGTGCGCGACGAGGACTACCGGCACACCACGCTGGACCTCTCGCACACCTCGGTCTCGGGCAGCGACGCGCTCGCGATGGCGCACGACCTGGGCGAGCGGCTGGTCCACGTGCACCTCGCCGACGGCACCGGGCTGGCCCGCGACGAGCACCTGGTTCCCGGGCGCGGGGAGCAGCCGTGCGCCGAGCTGCTGCAGGGCCTGGCCGCCGACGGTTTCGCCGGTCAGGTGGTCGTCGAGATCAGCACCCGGCGCGCCGCCAACCGCGACGAGCGGGAGGCCGACATCCGCGAGTCGCTGCACTTCGCGCGTACCTGGCTGGGGCAGGCCGCATGAGCACCGCCGACGAGGTCCGCCGCTCGGTGCTCGACGCCGCCCGCTCGGCGTACGCCGCTCGCGGCTTCCTCGGTACGAGCATCCGGGGCGTGGCCGCCGCGGCAGGCGTCGCACCGGAGGTCGTACGCCGCTACTACGACAACCGCGAGGAGCTGTTCGCCGCCGCGATGCGGTTGCCGTACGAGCCCGCCGCCGCACTGGCCGCGCTGCTCGGTCCCGGGCTCGACGGGCTCGGCGAGCGGCTGGTGCGCATCACCCTCACCACGTTCTCCGACCCCGAGGCCCTCGAGGAGCTCACCACCCTGATGCGCGCGGGCGCCGACGCCGCGGGCGCGAGCGCCACGCTGCGGGAGTTCCTCGAGGTGGCGATCGTCGACCGGGTCGCCACCCGCCTCGGCGTACCGGACGCGCGGATGCGCGTCGCGCTGGCCGCCTCCCACCTGGTCGGGGTGGCCGTCACCCGCTACGTGCTCAAGCTGGAGCCGCTCGCGTCGGCGAGCGACGAGGAGGTCGTACGGATGGTGGGGCCGGCCGTGCAGGCCGCCCTGCTCGGACGCTGACTGCCCGGACCCGCTGGACCGGAGCGATGCTCATCGCGAGGGGTGGGCAGCGCGGACGCTGCGCCAGCGGTGCCAGGCCAGCGCGCCGGCCGCGAGCGCGACAAGCGCCGGCAGCACCCACAGCGGCACCGCCGAGCCGAGGTCGGCGACCGCCTGCTGCGCGTCGGCCTCCCAGCCGGTGGTGTCGGCGAGCCCGAAGGCACCGGGCAGCCCGGCGGTCCCGTCGTAGCGCAGGAACAGCACCCCGATGCCGGCGAACAGCAGCCCGGCGACGGCGTTCGTGGTGTGCACGCGCAGCGGCCCGACCGTGAGCTCCCGGCCGCGCAGCCACCGCCGCCGGCCGAGGTCGAAGCGGTCCCAGCACCAGGCGAGCACGAACAGCGGGAGGGTCATGCCGAGCCCGTAGACCGCGAGCAGCAGCCCGCCCAGCACGGTGGAGCCGGAGGACGCGGCGACCGTCAGGACCGCACCGAGCACCGGTCCCGCGCAGAACCCGGCCAGGCCGTACACGGCGCCGAGCACGACGGTCGAGAGCCGCCCGCCGCCGCCCGCCGACGCCGCGGCCCACTGCTGCAGCCGCCCGGTGAAGGGCAACGCGAAGCTGCGCCCGAGCAGCTGCAGGACGCCCAGCGCGATGAGCAGCCACCCGGTGACGAGGATCAGCCCGGCGCGGTGCCCGTACACGAGCGTCGAGACGGCGGACACCCCGACGCCGAGCGGTACGAGGGTCAGCAGCAGGCCGAGGTAGAACAGCGCGGTGCGACCCACGAGCGCGGTCCGGCTGGTGAAGGCGTACGCGAAGAACGAGGGCAGCAGCAGCGCGCTGCACGGCGACAGCAGCGCGAGGGCGCCCGCGGCCAGTGCGGCGAGCAGGCTCACCTCACCCATCGGCGCGCGCCGCGGCCCGCTCGATCGCCCGTACGAACACCGCGGTCGGCTGGGCGCCGAAGACCAGCTCGCCGTTGATCAGGAACGCCGGGGTGCCGCTCACCCCGAACGAGAGGCCCTCGTCGAAGTCGTCCTGGATCTCACGGGGGAGCGCGGGGTCCTTCATGTCGGCGCGCAGCCGCGCGGCGTCGAGCCCGGCGGACTCGGCGATCCGCGCCAGCCGCGCAGCGGTGAGCGCCCCGCTGTTGGGACGCGGCTGCGCCGCGTACAACGCGTCGTGGAACTCCCAGAACCCGCCCTGGCGTGCCGCCGCCCGCCCGGCGAGCGCGGCGACCCAGGACTCGCCGCCGAGATAGGGGAAGTCGCGCCACTCGATGCGCAGCGTGCCGTCCGCGACGTACTTCTCCAGTGCCGGTTCGGTGTCGCGGGCGAAGCGGGCGCAGAACGGGCACTGGAAGTCCGAGTAGTTGAGCAGGACGACGGGGGCGTCGACCGAGCCGCGGGCGAGCGGGTCGCCGGGCACCCGGCGGGCCAGCCCCGCCAGGTCGCCGGCAGGGTCGGCCGGGCGCCTCGCGTCGGAGGTGGCAGGACGGCTGGGCGTCGTTTCCTCCGGCGTACGTGCCGCGGACGCGCTCGGGGAGCCGGGGGCACCGGCGGAGCCGCCGGCGCCGTCCTCCGTGCCGGTCGTCGTCATGATCGTCGCGATCGTGAGCAGTAGGGCGAGCACGGCGACGAGGGCCGGGCCCAGGACGTACCAGCGCGAGCGCGGTGGCGGGCCCGGCGCCGGACCGTGGGCGGCGCTCACGACCCGGCCCTGCCCGGGCGCCCGGCGTCACTGCGCGACCGGCGGGTCACCGGCCACCGGAGAGCCCGAAAGCCGCCGTCGGAGCAGTGACGTCGGTAGCCTGCGAAGGTGATCGAGAGGCTGTTGCTCGGCGCCGCCGACAGCGAGCGGCTCAAGTCCTTGGTGGCGGGGCTGCCGTACACCGGCGGGCTGGTGGGCCGGTTCGTCGCCGGGGAGGACGAGACCGCCGCGGTGTCGACGGCGGCGACGCTGCGCGACGCCGGCCTGCACGTCACGATCGACCGGCTCGGGGAGCACACCCGCGACCCGGACGATGCCGCTGTGGCCCGCGACGGGTACCTGTCGCTGCTGACCGCGCTCGGCGCCGCCGGGCTGGCCGCGGCCGCCGAGGTCTCGGTGAAGCTCTCCGCGATCGGGCAGGCGCTGCCGGGCGGTGGCGAGCAGGTCGCGCTGGAGAACGCCGGGCGGATCTGCGAGCGGGCGGCCGAGGTCGGTACGACGGTGACACTCGACATGGAGGACCACACCACGACGGACTCGACACTGGGGATCCTGCGCGCACTGCGGGCCGACTACCCGTCGACCGGCGCGGTGCTGCAGGCGTACCTGCACCGTACCGTGGCCGACTGCCAGGACCTGTCCCACGCCGGCAGCCGGGTCCGGCTGTGCAAGGGCGCGTACCGCGAACCGGCGTCGGTCGCCTACCAGGATCCCCACGAGGTCGACCGGGCGTACGTGCGCGCGATGAAGGTGCTGCTGCACGGGCAGGGCTACCCGATGCTCGCCACCCACGACCCGCGGCTGATCGACATCGCGGGTGCGCTCGCGGTACGGGCGGGGCGCGCGCCCGGCTCGTACGAGTACCAGATGCTGCTCGGGGTGCGGCCCGAGGAGCAGCTCCGGTTGGCAGGGCAGGGCGAGAAGGTGCGGGTCTACGTGCCGTACGGCAACCAGTGGTACGGCTACCTGGTGCGCCGGCTCGCCGAGCGCCCCGCCAACATCGCCCTGGTCCTGCGGACCCTGCTGCAGCCGGCGGGGTAGTTCACCGGGTCCAGAGGCTGGACGCGTCACCGCGTTGCACGACTCGACTACGCTCGAGCGAGCGTCAGCCGCCGACCAGGGGAGCAGAGCGTGGGACACACGGCGATCTTCGGCGCCGGCGTGATGGGGGAGACGCTGCTCGCCGGGCTGCTGCGCGCGGGCCGCCCGGCGGCGGACCTGCTCGTCGCCGAGCGCCGGACCGACCACGCCGCGATGCTGACCGAGCGGTACGGCGTGCTCGTCGACGGCAACGCGGCCGTGGCGGGCAAGGCCGACACCGCGGTGCTCGTCGTCAAGCCGCAGGACATGCAGACGCTGCTGGAGGAGATCGGCCCGCACCTGCGGACCGGCGTACTGGTGGTCTCGCTCGCCGCGGGCATCACCACCGGCTACCTCGAGGCGCGGCTGCCCGCGGGCACCCCGGTCGTACGGGTCATGCCCAACACGCCGGCCCTCGTCGACGAGGGCATGGCCGCCGTCTCCGCCGGCTCGCACTGCGACGAGTCGCACCTGGCGGAGGCCGAGGCGCTGCTGCGCGCGGTGGGCAAGGTCGTACGGGTCCCCGAGCAGCAGCAGGACGCGGTCACCGCGCTCAGCGGCTCCGGTCCGGCGTACCTGTTCTACGTCGTCGAGTCGATGATCGAGGCGGGCGTGCACCTCGGGCTGCCCCGCTCGACGGCCGCCGAGCTCGCGGTGCAGACCGTCTACGGCGCGGCGAAGATGCTGCGCGAGACCGGCGAGCACCCGACGGTGCTGCGCGAGAACGTGACCTCCCCGGCGGGCACCACGGCGGCCGCGGTACGCCGGCTCGAGGAGCACAAGGTCCGCGCCGCGTTCCTCGTGGCGCTCGAAGCGGCGCGCGACCGCTCCCGGGAGCTCGGCTCATGACGGCGGCCGCAGGCTGCGCCGGTCCGGCCGTCGTGGTGTGGGACGACTCGCTCATCGACTACGACTTCGGCCCCGGGCACCCGTTCGCCCCGGTACGGCTCGAGCTCGCCATGGAACTGGTGCGCGAGCTGGGCCTGCTCGACGCACCAGGGGTGCGCGAGGTCGGGCCGGTCCCGGTTGACGAGGCGCTGCTGCTCGCCGTGCACGAACCGGAGTACGTCGCGGCGGTACGCGCCGCGAGCAGCGACCCCGGCGCCGCCGACCTGGCGCGCGGGCTCGGCACGGGCGACGTCCCAGCCTTCCCGCGGATGCACGACGTTGCGACGCGGGTGTGCGGGGCGACCCTCGCGGCGGCCCAGGCAGTGCATTCCGGGCAGGCGCTGCACGCGGTGAACCTCGCCGGGGGCCTGCACCACGCGATGCCGGGCGCGGCCAGCGGGTTCTGCGTCTACAACGATCTCGCCGTCGCGATCCGGTGGCTGCTGGACCAGGGCGTGGAGCGCATCGCGTACGTGGACATCGACGTGCACCACGGCGACGGCGTGCAGGAGGCCTTCTACGACGACCCGCGCGTGCTGACCGTCTCGGTGCACGAGACAGGACGCGCGCTGTTCCCCGGCACCGGCTTCCCGCACGAGACCGGCGGACCGCACGCGCCCGGCTCGGCCGTGAACGTGCCGCTGCCGCCGGGAACCGGCGACGACGGCTGGCTGCGGGCGTTCCACGCCGTGGTGCCGCCGGTCCTCGAGGCGTTCCAGCCGCAGTTCATCGTCAGCCAGCACGGCTGCGACTCCCACCGCGACGACCCGCTCGCCCACCTCGCGCTCACCGTCGACGGGCAGCGCGCGGCGCACGCGGCCGTCCATCGCCTGGCGCACCGGCTGACCGGCGGGCGCTGGGTCGCCACCGGTGGCGGGGGCTACTCGTGGGTCTACGTCGTACCGCGTGCCTGGGCGCACCTGGTCGGCGAGGTCGTGGGGCGACCGGTCGACCCGCGTACCGAGATCCCCGAGCGCTGGCGCGACCTCGCGCACGCCCGCACCGGCGAGCGCGCCCCGGTGCTGATGACCGACGGCGCCGACCCGTACCTGCGCTCGTTCGACACCGGCTTCGATCCCGCGGACCCGGTGGACGCGGCGATCCTCGCGGTGCGCGAGGCGGTATTCCCGCTGCACGGGCTGCTCGTCGAGCACCGCCTCTGAGCGGCGGAACCGGTACGGCCCTAGAGCGCCGCAGGGCGCTCGGACGTTCGGGCCATAGCCCCTGCTTCCCCTTACCTTCCGTCCCTGGCACCACTACAGTTCCGACCCTACGGCGACGCGTGTGGTCGCAGGAGCGATGGGGAAGTCGCCTCTGCCACGGGTCGCGCTGCGAGGTGGTCATGCCCCCGTCCCGCGACGACACCGGGCTCGGCGAGGTCCGGTTCCTCACGGTGGCCGAGGTCGCGGCCGTGATGCGGGTGTCCCGCATGACCGTCTACCGCCTGGTCCACAACGCCGAGCTGCCCGCGGTGCAGATCGGCCGTTCCTTCCGGGTACCCCAGCAGGCGGTGCACGACTACCTCGCGAAGGCGTTCGTCGAGGCCGGCTGAGCCGCGCGCGGTGACGGGCCGTCGCCCACCGCGCCCGCGCGGTCGGGGTGCCCGCCGGGTGACGGTAGGGTGGGCGCTGCTCGCGGGCGCTGCTGCGCTCCTCGCACCCAGCGGCGCCGGACCGGCCCGTGACCAACTGCCGTACGACCTGAGGTGAACCCATGGGCTCGGTCATCAAGAAGCGCCGCAAGCGCATGGCCAAGAAGAAGCACCGCAAGCTGCTGAAGAAGACCCGGGTGCAGCGGCGCAACAAGAAGTAGCCGCGTACCGGTCGCCGGTGCTGCGCCGTCCGGTACGGGTCAACGCCGTGCAGAGCCCACCGTGCAGCTCCCGGGGTAGCGTGGTCCACGCGGGCCCGGCGGATCGGGAGGGCGGACCATGAGCGGCTCGGTCGTCCTGGTGAGCGGGGTGTCCCGTCACCTCGGCAGCGCGATGGCGCGCCGGTTGGCCGCGGACCCGTCGGTGGCCCGGGTGGTCGGGGTCGACGTCGTACCGCCGCGGGAGGACATCGGCGGCGCCGAGTTCGTCCGCGCCGACATCCGCAACCCGATCATCTCCAAGGTGCTGGCCCAGTCCGGCGCCGACACCGTGGTGCACATGGGGGTCATCGCGACGCCGCTGCAGGCCGGCGGCCGGGTCACGATGAAGGAGATCAACGTCATCGGGACCATGCAGCTGCTGGCGGCCTGCCAGCGCTCGACGACGGTGTCCCGGCTGATCGTGAAGTCGACGGCCTCGGTCTACGGGGCCGGCCCGAAGGATCCGGCCAAGTTCACCGAGGACACCGAGCCGCGCTCCCAGCCGCAGTCCGGCTGGGGCAAGGACTCGGTCGAGGTCGAGGGCTACGTACGCGGTTTCGCGCGCCGTCGCCCGGACGTGACGGTGACGACGCTGCGGTTCGCCAACGTCCTCGGGCCGGTCGTCGAGACCGCGATGACGGCGTACTTCTCACTGCCCGCGATCCCGACGGTGCTCGGGTACGACGCGCGGCTGCAGTTCGTGCACGAGGACGACATGCTCGAGTGCCTGCGCCTCGCGGCGACCTCGGAGCGGCCCGGCACGTTCAACGTCGCCGGCGACGGGGTGCTGATGCTCAGCCAGGCGGTCCGCCTCGCCGGCCGGCTCGACGTGGCGGTGCCCAGCGCCCTGGTCGGTCTGGTCGGCGGCTGGTTCCGGCGGGCCGGGATCACCGACTTCTCGCCCGAGCAGGTCCGCTTCCTGACCTTCGGCCGGTGCCTGGACACCAGCCGGCTCACCGAGATCTTCGGGTTCACGCCGGCGTACACCACCCGGGAGACCTTCGAGGCGTTCGTCGACACGCGCCTGGGCGGCGGGGTGCTCGACCGTGACCGGATCACCGACGCCGAGCAGCGCCTGGTGCGGCTGCTCGGCCGCGAACCCCAGGAGGTGGCCGGTGGCTGACGCGCGCATCATCCCGCTCGGCGAGGGCGACCGCTCCGGCCGGCTCGCCGCCTCCCGCGCCGCGCGCGGGCTGAGCCCGCGGACCCCGCGGCGCGCACCGCAGCGCCCGCCGCGCGGCCACACCGACGGCTACGCCGAGCCGGCGCGCGACGAGCACGTGCCGCTCGAGCACGCCGACACGATCGGCGACGCCCGCGCCGAGGTGCCGGCGGCCGCGGACGGGGTTGTCGCGGACTGGCTGGACTTCCTGCGCCGGCGGCTCACCGGCGAGTACGGCGTCGACGAGATGGGGTTCGACCCCGAGCTCACCGACCGGGTGCTGCTGGCCCCGCTGCGGGTGCTGTACGAGTGGTGGTTCCGGGTCGAGGCGCGGGGGCTGGAGAACATCCCGGACACCGGCGGTGCGCTCGTCGTCGCGAACCACTCCGGCACCGTCGCGCTGGACGCGCTGATGGCCCAGGTCGCGGTGCACGACCACCACCCGGCGCGCCGTGACCTGCGGATGCTCGGCGCGAACCTGGTCTACGCGGTCCCCTTCCTGGGCGAGCTGGCGCGCAAGGCCGGGCACACCCTGGCCTGCACCCCGGACGCCGAGCGGCTGCTGTCCGAGGGCAACGTGGTCGGTGTCTGGCCGGAGGGGTTCAAGGGCGTCGGCAAGCTCTACCGGGACCGGTACAAGCTGCAGCGCTTCGGCCGCGGCGGCTTCGTCGCGGCGGCGCTGCGTACCCGTACGCCCATCGTGCCCTGCGCGATCGTCGGGGCCGAGGAGATCTACCCGATGATCGCCAACGCGCGCACCGTGGCGCGGCTGGTGGGCCTGCCCTACTTCCCGATCACCCCGACGTTCCCGTGGCTCGGCCCGCTGGGGACGGTGCCGCTGCCCAGCAAGTGGATCATCGAGTTCGGCGAGCCGATCCCGACCGACCACTTCCCGGACGGCGCGGCCGACGACCCGATGCTGGTCTTCAACCTGACCGACCAGGTGCGCGAGACGATCCAGCAGACGCTGTACCGGCTGCTGGTCCAACGCCGCGGCATCTTCCACTGACCGCGCGCTGCTAGCGCACGACGCGGAAAACCGGCACCGCCGAACGGGTTGCGGCCGGTCGCGCGGAGGAGACGGCGGAGCGCTGCCTACGGGGGGATCTCGGAGCGGCGCCGACGTCCGCCGCGCGGTGACGGGCTAGGCTGCCCGGACGACAGGGCGTCCCGCGCCTCCCGCGCGGGCCTCGTGAACCTGCGACCGGTCGTCGCAGCCCGGCCGACCGGACCTCCGCGAGCGATGGGGATCGAAGATGGGATTCATCAAGGCGTTTGCCGGTGCACTGGGCGGGACGTTCGCCGACCAGTGGAAGGACTTCCTCGTCCCGCCGGCCGGCCTCGCCCCCACTGCGGCGATCTTCCCCGCGGTAGCGAAGGGCCAGAACGCCGGTCGTGGGTCCAACACCAAGGGCTCCGAGAACATCATCACCAACGGCAGCATGATCGTCGTACCCGAGGGGTACGGCCTGCTCACGTTCCAGGAGGGTCAGCTCACCGGCTTCATCGGCGAGCCGGGCGGTTTCATCTACACGACCGAGGACCAGAACTCGAAGTCGATGTTCGCCGGTGACGGCATCGTGAGCTCGACCGTCACCACGTCCTGGGAGCGGTTCAAGTTCGGCGGACAGCCGGCGGCCCAGCAACTGGTGTTCTACGTGAACCTCAAGGAGATCCCGAACAACCGCTTCGGCACCCAGTCCGAGATCTACTGGGACGACGCCTATCTCGGCGCGCAGGTCGGCGCGATCACGCGCGGCACGTACTCGATGCGGATCGTCGACCCGATCCTGTTCGCCAAGCAGTTCGTGCCGCTCACCTACCTGAGCGCCGACGCCAAGGTGTTCGACTTCTCCGACCTCGACAACGACGCCGCTAGCCAGCTGTTCAACGAGGTCGTCGGCTCGCTCGCCGCGGCGTTCTCGCACTACACGAACGACCCGAGCAAGGGCAACCGGATCGCGCGCATCCAGGGTGATGCGATCGGCTTCGCGCAGTCGCTGAGCCAGGCCGTCGAGGACGGCTACCAGTGGAGCTCGGAGCGCGGGCTGCTCATCGTCAAGGTCGCCCTGCAGGCGATCGAGTACGACGCCGACACCCGGGCGCTGCTCAGCGACGTGAAGAAGGCGGACGCGCTGGGCGGAGCGCGCGGCAACGCGTTCATGCAGCAGGCGGCTGCCCGCGGCTTCCAGGCCGCCGGCGAGAACCCGGGCGGCGCGGGCGGTGGCGCCGGAATGGCGTTCCTCGGCATGGGCATGGGTGCCACCGGCGCCGCTGCCGGTGCCCTGCAGCAGCCGACGGCGCCGGCACCCGCACCGGCGCCCGCCCAGCCGGAGGCCCCACCGGCCGCCCCGGCGGCCGACGACCCGGTCGCCAAGCTCACCCAGCTCAAGGCGATGCTCGACCAGGGCCTGATCACCGAAGCCGATTACGACGCGGCGAAGGCCAAAGTGCTGGGGCTCTGAGCGATGGTCGACAACAGCAGCGCGGACGAGGTCCGCATGCCCGAGCCGCCCGCACCGCCGCTCGAGGCGCCGTCCGCGCCGCTCGAGGCTCCTTCGGCCAGCGAGCCGCTCGTGGTGCGCACGGACGCCGACGCCAAGGACGGGCTGAGCAAGTGCCCCGCCTGCGGCGCGACCCAGATCTCGCTGAACATCGCGACGGGGATGCTGCGCTGCGGCTACTGCCGCCACGAGTGGCAGACGGCCAACGCGATGCAGTCCCTCGGCCTCGACGGCGACATCGGGCTGCTGCGTGGCGTCACCGTCGGGTCCGGCTCGGCAGACATCGTCCCGTCCACCGACGAGGTCGTCACCCTCAAGTGCACCGCGTGCGGCGCGGAAGTGGTCATCGACACCGCGAACAGCCTGCAGGCGCGGTGCCACTGGTGCCGCAACACCTTGTCGATGAACGAGCAACTGCCCAACGGCGCGGTGCCCGACATGGTGCTGCCCTTCAGCCTGACCAAGGACGAGGCGGTCAAGCGGATCGCGGAGTTCGTCGGCAAGCGGAAGTTCTTCGCCCACCCCAGGTTCCGCAGCGAGTTCAACCCGGAGAACGTCCTCGGGGTCTACCTGCCGTACATGGTCGTCGACGTCAATGCCAGCGCGGTGTTCCGTGGCCAGGGCGAGCACCAGACGCGTTCGTACACGGTCAAGAGCGGCGACGACGAGGAGCGCCGTTACGACGCCGACCTCTACGACGTACGCCGGGAGTTCGACCTCCACGTCGACGACCTGACCGTCGAGTCCTCCGCCGAGCGCCGCGACCAGAGCATGTCGCGCAACACGAACAACATCATCAACTCGATCATGCCGTTCGACGTGGACAAGTCGGTGCGCTACGACGCGAACTACCTCGCCGGCTTCACCTCCGAGCGCCGCGACACCAACGTCGCCGACCTCGCCGAGACGGTGACCGCGCAGACGCGCGACATCGCGCGCTACAAGACGCTCGAGACGATCTCGTTCTACGACCGCGGAGTGCGCTGGGACGAGGAGCGGCTCGACGTCCACGGCCAGCGGTGGGTCTCGGCGTACCTGCCGGTCTGGCTGTACAGCTACTACGAGCAGAAGGGCGGCGGCCGCGGGCTGCTGCACTACGTCGCTGTCAACGGGCGTACCGGTGAGACGATGGGCAGCGTCCCGCTGCACCACGGCAAGCTGCTCGCCGTGTCCGCGGCGGTGGAGGTCGTCGGCGTGATCCTGTTCCTCATCTTCATGCTGTTGGGGCGGTGATGGTCACTGTGCTCGCACAGGCACTGGTCGGTGCGCACCTGGTCGCCGAGTCGGACTCCTCGAGCAGCTCGAACTTCGCGTTCCTGTTCCTGCTCGCAGGGTTCATCTTCTGGGGATACGTGTTCCTGCGCTACCGCAACGTCGACAAGCGCCACCACCACGAGTCGGAGACGGCCGCCGCGACGCAGTCCATGAAGGCCGACGACACGTTCGCGCGGTCCCTGAAGGGCCTGTCGAACTCGACGATGCAGGGTGCGAACCACAAGAAGGTGAGCGGAGCGCTCAACCGCTTCTTCTCCTGATTCTCCTGATCTCACCTTGGCCGAACATCTTCGGGCAGGTCATCGGGCTGAACTTGATCTGCTCCGAAAGAGCGGACGCAACCACTCGGTGGTCGAGCGTAGTCGAGACCATGATCGACGTGGTCTGGACTGCGCTCGACCACCGCGTGCTCGCCCGGTCTTTCACACGCCGCCGGGCGCGCCACCTGGCCCAAAGTGACTCGACTGCGCTCGACCACCGCGTGCTCGCCCGGTCTTTCACACGCCGCCGGGCGCGCCGCCAGTCCCAAAGTGCCTGAGTCGAAAATGGCCGGGCCGTACGCTGGGTGGCCGCGACCGCAGCCGGATTTTCCACCGTCCAGGGCGGCCCGAAGGGCCCGGGGTGCTGCTCCGAAAGAGCAGACGCAACCAGCCGTTGGTCGAGCGTAGTCGAGACCATGATCACCGCGGTGGTCTCGACTGCGCGCGACCACCGGGTACTCGCCCGGTCTTTCACGCGCCGACCGGCGCGCCACCAGGCCCAACGTGACTCGACTGCGCTCGCCCACCGAGTACTGGCCCGGCCTGTCCCGCGCCGACGGGCGCCGCCAGCCCCAAAGTGTCTCAGACGGAGCCAACCCTGCGGCACCCTGGAGTGCCCGCGACCGCAGCCAGAGTCTCCACCGTCCAGGGCGGACCGAAAGGCCCCGTGCTACTGCCCGCAAGTCGCGCTGTGGACCATGGCGGACCCGGTCGCACAGAGC
>JAFIHG010000049.1 GCA_017848795.1 Candidatus Nanopelagicales bacterium
ACCGTCTTCAACATCCTCAAGATCTACCGGGCGGCCGCCCCCTGACCGCCGGGCCGGAGCCGGACGAACCGCCCCACAAGATCACGAATCACTACCACCACACACGACCCGCCACCCGCGAGATTCCGCAACAGCCTCCATTGGGGCGAAATGGGGAGGTCAGGCGCGGTCGTACGAGCTCTTGAAGGGGTCGCGCAGCGGTACGCCCGGCATCGTCGCGACCGGGCACTCGGCGAGTGTGAGGTGCGCCGCGGCGAGCGCGTCGTCGCACAGCCGCGCGACCGTCCAGCCCTCGGTCTGTCCGTGCGGGGTCACCGTCACCCGGTAGATCGTCACCTCGTGACGGGCCGGGGTGTCGTACATGACGGCGATGCTGCCCAGCAGCTGCGAGTCCCCGCGGGTGCCACCGGGCCCGTCCCACGGCCGGTCCCAGCGCTGCCAGACCGAGGCGGACGCGTTCCACACCCCGCGGTTGGCGACGTCGGCCCACCGCAGGTGCTCCAGCACCTTGACCGCGGCGGCGTGGGGCAGCACGGCGGCCGGTCGGATGACCTCGGTGTGGTCGCCGACCGGCCGGTCGCCGTGTACGAGAGAGGTGCTCACCTCCGCAGGATCGGCCGATTGCTCCGGATGGTTGAGCCGATGACCGCGTCGAGCCGGCGACGGCAGGCCCTAGGCTCGCCCGGGTGAGCATCGAGTCCGGACCCGTCCACGCCGGCGCCGGGCGCCGGGACCGCGGATCCGGCGCCGGGAGCCGAGTTCCCGAGCACGTCGTACGCCGTGCCCCCAAGGTGCTGCTGCACGACCACCTCGACGGCGGGCTGCGCCCCGAGACGATCGTCGACCTCGCGGCGACGTGCGGGTACGACGGGCTGCCGACGACGGACGCGAGCGCGCTCGGGGAGTGGTTCACCGCGGCGGCGGACTCCGGTTCGCTGGTGCGCTACCTGGAGACCTTCGAGCACACCCTGGCCGTCATGCAGACCCCGGAGGGGCTGCACCGGGTGGCGCGCGAGTGCGCCGAGGACCTGGCGGCGGACGGTGTCGTGTACGCGGAGGTGCGCTTCGCCCCGGAGCTGCACGTCACGCGCGGGCTGTCGCTGCGCGAGGTCATCGACGCGGTGCTCGGCGGGTTCGCCGAGGGCGAGGCGCTGGCGGCCGGCGCCGGGCATCGGATCCGGGTACGGGCGCTGCTGACCGCGATGCGTACCGCCGCCCGGTCCCGCGAGATCGCCGAGCTCACCGTCGCGTACCGCGACCGCGGCGTGGTCGGCTTCGACATCGCCGGTGCGGAGGCCGGCTACCCGCCCTCGCGCCACCTCGACGCGTTCGAGTACCTGCGCGGCGAGTGCATGCACATCACGATCCACGCCGGGGAGGCCTTCGGGCTGCCCAGCATCCGGGAGGCGATCGCGTTCTGCGGCTGCGAGCGGCTCGGGCACGGCGTACGGATCGTCGACGACATCCGTCGCGGCCCGGACGGCGCCCCCGAGCTCGGGCGGCTCGCGTCCTACGTGCGCGACCTGCGCATCCCGCTCGAGCTGTGCCCGTCCTCGAACGTGCAGACCGGTGCCGCCGCCTCCATCGCCGAGCACCCGATCGGGCTGCTCGCCGACCTGCGCTTCCGCGTCACGGTCAACACCGACAACCGGCTGATGTCCGGCACCTCCATGACCCGCGAGCTGGTGCTGCTGTCCGAGGCGTTCGGGTGGGGGCTGCGCGAGCTGCAGTGGGTGACAGTGAATGCGATGAAGAGCGCGTTCCTGCCGTTCGACGAGCGGCTCGCGCTCATCGAGGACGTCGTCAAGCCCGGCTACGCCGCGCTGGAGGCCGCGGCAGCGTATTGATCATGACATCGCCAGCGCCACCGCCGTTGATCATGACATCGTCGGTCGCCAACGCCGTTTCGGACCGAGCACATCATGATCAACGGCGGGGAGTACGCACGAGATCATGATCAACCGGGCCGGTCAGCGGGTCGGGTCGACCACGTGACCGGCGAACACCGGCGTGCCGGCCGGCTCGTGCACCACCGCCCAGATGAAAGGCCGGTCCGCGGTCAGCTCCACCGGCGTGGCGATGACCGCGCTCGTACGGACCGCGATCCCGGTCACGGCGGCCGCCTCCGTGCCCTCCTCGTCGACCGTGACGTTGGCGCGATGGATCGCGTCGCTGACCTCCACGCCCGGTGCGATCCCGGTGAGCTCGCCAAGGTCGGTGAAGCCGAGGTCGGCGAGCGGCGCGAGCAGCGGCAGGTCGGTCGCGGTGTCCCAGCGCGGCAGCGTGAGGTCGACGAGTTCGTGCCGCGACGCGGGTTTCGCCACGGCGAGCGGCAGCAGCGCGTTCAGCGCGGCCGCGTCGCGCACCACGGCGCGCGGCACGACGACCCGCATCGTCAGCTCGCCGCCGACGTACGGCAGCACGATCCGCTGCCAGTGCGCCGAGTCGTCGTACGCCGCGTCCGTGAGCTGCTGGTGCATGAGTGGTGCGGTGACGCTGCCGTCGGTGGTGCGGAACGGCCCGTCGGTGGTGCTCGCAGCGCCGAACTGGGAGGCCCAGGTGGTCTTGAGGTAGACGGCGTTCGCGAGCACGAGCACCGTTGTGGGGTCCAGCTCGTCGAAGAGCTTGTCGATCCGCCCGCGGGTGTGCTCGTCGACCCAGCCGTTGATCACAGCGGCCGCGGCGACCGGATCGGCGAAGGAGACCGCCGTGGCCTGCGCGCCGTACTGGGTGGCCAGCAGTGCCAGGAACTCCTCGCGTACCTCCGGTGCGAACGACCGGTCCACGAACAGCCCGTTCGCGACAGCGACGATCGGTGGTGGCGCGGTGCCGTCCGAACCGGTCGGCGCGGGCCCGGTGGGCACCGCCTCGGTCGTCACCAGGTCCGCGGTGATCGCGTTGAGCGCCTCGTGCGGTGACCCGGCAGCGGGGCCGCCCGGCCAGCCGAACACGTCGTCGAGCTGGCGCGCGGTCCCCCCGCGTGCGCCGGCCCGCAGCATCCCGAACGCCATCGCGATCGACACCGGCGAGGCGGTCCAGTTCTGCTGTGCCGTCGCGCTGACGCGGTGCAGCTGCTGGGCGAACTCGCGCATTCCCGTGACGACGGCCGCCAGGTGCGGTGCATCGGCGAGCCCCACGTCCTCCCGCGCGGCGTGGTACGCGAGCGGTGTCAGCTCGACCGGCGCCACCGGTCCGGCGCCCGAGGAGGACCGGCTGCAGCCGGCCAGCGCAGGCGCAGTGCCCAGCGCGAGCAGCCCGAGCATCCCGCCGAGCAGCGACCTGCGATCCAGCTCGAGTGGTGACCTCATCATCATGCGTCCCTTCCCGACCCGGTCATCAGTTGCGGTTCGGACGGCACGCGCCGCGTCCCGGTTCCACGTCTCGGGCGCTCGGCCGGCAAGGACGGGCCGCGGCTAGCATCGGCCGCGATGTCGACCAGCACCGGGAAGCCCGCGGCCGATCCGTCGCTCGCCCCCACCGACGAGGCGTACGCCGCCTGGCGCGCAGCCGTCGCCGCGGTGCTCGCGAAAGGCCGCGGCGTGGGACCCGCGGAGCTGGGCGCCGAGCCCGAGCGGCGCCTGGATGCCACGACGTACGACGGCATCACCCTGGCTGCGCTCTACACCGCCCGGGACGAGTTGCCCGAGGCAGCGCCTCCCGGGAGCTGGCCGTACACCAGGGGGCGTACGACAGCTCCGGGGTGGCTGGTCTGCGAACGGATCGCTGGTGGCGACCCTGACCGGACGCGCAAGAACGTGCGTGATGCTCTCGCGGCCGGCGCCACGGCGGTCTGGCTGGACGAGCCGGCGACGGCGATGGTGGGCGAGGTCCTGCCCGCGCTCGACCCCGGCCGGGTGCCGTTGGTGCTGAGCTGCGGCACCGACCTCGACCGGGCCGGATCGGCCCTGGCCGCCCTGTCCTCCGGTACGGGCACGCTCGACGCCTGTCTCGGGGTCGACCCCTGCTCGGCGCTGCTGCATGGCGCACAGGTGGACCTCGATGCGGCGGCCGCGCTCGGCGCCCGGGTCAGCGGCTCCGTCACGGCGTTGCGCACGTTCGTCGTCGACGGCACCGTCCTGCACGAAGCGGGCGCGAGTGACGCCGACGAGCTCGGCGCGGCGATCGCCGCCGCCCTGATGCTCGTGCGGGGCCTCACCGCTGCGGGGCTCGAACCGGCCGCGGCACTGGCGCAGCTCGACTTCCGCCTCGCGGCGACCGACGACCAGTTCCAGACGATCGCCAAGCTGCGCGCTGCCCGCCTGCTGTGGGCGCGGGTCGGTGAAGTCCTCGGTGCACCGGCGGCGGCAGGGATGCGCCAACACGCCGTCACCTCGCTCGCGATGACGTCCGCGCGCGACCCGTACGTCAACCTGCTGCGCACCACCGTCGCCGCATTCGGGGCCGGGGTCGGCGGGGCGGACCTGGTGACCGTGCGCCCGTTCGACGCCGCGATCGCGGACGGCCTGCCGGGTACGACGCCTGACTTCGCCTCACGCATGGCACGCAACATCCAGTTGCTGTTGTTGGAGGAATCCCACCTCGGGCGGGTCCGCGACCCAGCCGCAGGATCGTGGTACGTCGAGTCGCTGACCGAGCAACTCGCCGAGCGGGCATGGGAGTGCCTGCAGCAACTCGAGGCGGCCGGCGGGTACGCGGACGCGGTCGCGTCCGGCGCGCTGGAGGGGCGGATCGCGGCGACACGCGCCGACCGGGACGCCGACGTCGCGCATCGCCGCCGCAAGCTCACCGGGCTCAACGAGTTTCCGGACCTGACCGAGAACCCGTTGCCACCCGGACCCCCGGCGGCGGACGGGCCGTACGCGCCGCGCCGCTACGGCCACGCCTTCGAGGCGCTGCGTGCCCGTTCCGACGCCTTCCTCACCGCGCACGGGCGGCGCCCCACCGTGTTCCTCGCGACCCTCGGGCCGGTCGCCGACCACACCGCACGTGCCGGCTTCACCGCGAATCTGCTCGCCTCCGCAGGCATCGTGACGATAGACCCCGGTGCGGTCGCGGACGACGACGCCCTGGTCGTGGCGATGCGGGCAGCGGACACCCGTACCGCAGTCGTCTGCGGCACCGACGCCGCGTACGGCGAACGCGGGACGGCCACGCTCGCCGCCTTGCGCGACGCCGGCGCGCAGCGGGTCCTGGTGGCCGGTCGACCGGGCGCGCTGCCCGGTGCTGACGGCTACCTGGCCGCCGGCGACGACGCCGTGGCGGCGCTCCGCGACCTGCTGGCCAACCTGGGGGTGCCGTGAGCGTCCCGAGCTTCGCCGACGTGCCGCTGCACGATCCGGGCAGCGGCCCACCCGCGGCCCGATCCGCCGCCGAGGGCTCCGGCCCCGTCTGGGCCACGCCGGAGGGGATCGCGGTCGCGCCGCTCTACACCCGCGCGGACCGTGATGCCATAGCCGGCGACTACCCGTTGCACAGCCTGCCGGGGCAGGCGCCGTTCGTACGCGGGCCGTACCCGACGATGTACGTGACGCGGCCGTGGACGATCCGCCAGTACGCCGGCTTCTCCACCGCGGCCGAGTCGAACGCGTTCTACCGGCGGAATCTCGCCGCCGGGCAGAAGGGGCTGTCGGTCGCTTTCGACCTGGCGACCCACCGCGGGTACGACTCCGACCATCCACGGGTCGCCGGCGACGTCGGTATGGCGGGCGTCGCGATCGACTCCATCTACGACATGCGGGAGCTGTTCGCGGGTATCCCGTTGGGGCGCACCAGCGTCTCGATGACGATGAACGGTGCGGTGCTGCCGATCCTCGCGCTCTACGTCGTGGCGGCCGAGGAGCAGGGCGTCGCTCCCGAGGCGCTGAGCGGGACCATCCAGAACGACATCCTCAAAGAGTTCATGGTCCGCAACACCTATATCTACCCGCCGGCGCCGTCGATGCGGATCGTCTCCGACATCTTCGCCTACACCGCCGAGCGGATGCCGAGGTTCAACAGCATCAGCATCTCCGGCTACCACATCCAGGAGGCGGGGGCGACAGCCGATCTGGAGCTGGCGTACACGCTCGCCGACGGCGTCGAGTACGTCCGCGCCGGCATCGCCGCGGGACTCGACGTCGACGCGTTCGCGCCGCGGCTGTCGTTCTTCTGGGGCATCGGCATGAACTTCTTCATGGAGGTCGCCAAGCTCCGCGCCGGCCGGCTGCTGTGGTCCGAGCTCATGGGCGGCCTCGGCGCCACCGACCCGAAGTCGTTGTCGTTGCGTACGCATTGCCAGACCTCGGGCTGGTCGCTCACCGCGCAGGACGTGTTCAACAACGTCGCACGTACCTGCATCGAGGCGATGGCGGCGACCCAGGGGCACACCCAGTCGTTGCACACCAACGCGCTCGACGAGGCGCTCGCGCTGCCGACCGACTTCTCGGCGCGGATCGCACGCAATACCCAGCTGTTGCTGCAACAGGAATCGGGTACGACCCGGCCGATCGACCCGTGGGGTGGCTCGTACTACGTGGAGCGGCTCACCCACGAGCTCGCCGAGCGGGCCCGCGCCCACCTGCGCGAGATCGCGGACGCCGGGGGGATGGCGAAGGCGATCGAGGCGGGGATCCCCAAGCTGCGCATCGAGGAAGCGGCCGCGCGTACGCAGGCCCGGATCGACGCCGGTGTGCAACCGGTGATCGGGGTCAACAAGTACCGCGTCGACGAGCAGCCGACGGTCGAGGTGCTCAAGGTGGACAACGCGCAAGTGCGACGAGAGCAGCTCGACAAGCTGGCTCGGCTGCGCGCCGAGCGCGACCAGTCGCAGGTGGATCGCGCGCTGGACGCTCTGACCAGAGCCGGCGCCGACCCGGCCGCAGGCAACCTGCTCGCGCTCGCCATCGACGCGGCCCGGGCGAAGGCGACCGTCGGCGAGATCTCCGACGCGCTCGAGCGCGTCTACGGGCGCCACGCCGCGCAGATCCGGACAATCAGCGGGGTGTACCGGGACGAGGCGGGCGACGCAAGCGCCGTGGGCCGTACGGCCGCGCTCGTCGAGCGGTTCGCCGAGGCCGACGGGCGCCGCCCGCGGCTGCTGGTCGCCAAGGTCGGCCAGGACGGCCACGACCGCGGCCAGAAAGTCATCGCCACGGCGTTCGCTGACCTCGGGTTCGACGTCGATGTGGGCGCGCTGTTCCAGACACCGGAGGAGGTCGCCCAGCAGGCGACCGACGCCGACGTGCACGTCGTCGGGGTGTCCTCGCTCGCCGCCGGTCACCTGACCCTGGTGCCGGCGCTGCGCGACGCGCTCGCCGCGGCGGGTCGCCCCGACATCCTGGTGGTCGTCGGCGGAGTCGTACCACCGCAGGACCACGACGCGCTCTACGCCGCCGGCGCGGTCGCGATCTTCCCGCCCGGCACCGTGATCGCGGACGCCGCCGCCGACCTGGTGCGGCGACTGGCCGCCGACCGGGGCTACGACCTCGCCGTCGCGGACTCCTGACGTGCCGTCGGCGCTCGCCGCGGCGGTCCGCGCCGGCTCGCGCGCCGACCTGGCGCGCGCGATAACGCTGGTCGAGTCGACCCGCGCCGACCACCGCGAACGGGCAGAACACCTGCTGCTCGCGCTGCTGCCGTACGCCGGCGGCTCCCACCGGGTCGGCATCACCGGCGTGCCCGGCGTCGGCAAGTCGACCTTCATCGACGCCCTCGGGACCCTGCTGATCGAGCAGGGTCACCGGGTCGCCGTCCTCGCGGTCGACCCGTCCTCGACGCGCACCGGCGGCTCGGTGCTCGGCGACAAGACCCGGATGGCGCGGCTCGCTGCCAGCCCCGACGCGTTCATCCGCCCCTCGCCGTCGGCCGGAACGCTCGGCGGCGTCGCGCGCGCCACCCGCGAGACCATCGTGCTGCTCGAGGCCGCCGGCTACGACGTGGTGCTCGTGGAGACGGTCGGCGTCGGGCAGTCCGAGGTGACCGTCGCCGGGATGGTCGACTGCTTCGCGCTGCTCGCCCTGGCGCGTACCGGCGACGAGTTGCAGGGCATGAAGAAGGGTGTGCTCGAGCTCACCGATCTGATCGCGGTGAACAAGGCCGACGGCGAGCACGTCGCGGAGGCCGGGCGGGCGGCCCGCGAGCTCAGCTCGGTGATGCGCCTGATCCATCCCGGGGACGTGCTCTGGGTGCCGCCGGTGCTCACCATGAGCGCGCTGGAAGGTGCAGGCCTGCCGGAGTTCTGGCATGAGGTGCAACGCCACCGGCAGGTGCTGACCGAGGCCGGCGAGTTCGAGGCGCGCCGCAGCCGACAGCAGGTCGACTGGATGTGGGCGATGGTGCGTGAGGCGCTCGAAGACCGCCTCACCCGCAATCCGCGGGTACGGAAGCTGCGCCGTGATGTCGAGGCGCAGGTGCGTACCTCCGAACTGCCCCCGGCCCTCGGCGCGCAACGCTTGCTGGCAGCCCTCGACGAACCACCCTGACTGTCGGCAGTGATCTCAATGCTGCCAGTCAGCGGTGAACCCAACTACAACTCCGGCCGTTGCGCGTGCCGCTCGTGCGCCAGCGAATGACGCCGCACGCGACAGGCTGCGGACGAGTGTGAGTCCATTTGCCGGTTCAGCCGTAAGTGATTGGAGTCGTGGTTGGACATTACTCAGGCGCGACAA